>DCHH01000053.1:1305-28109 GCA_002315625.1 Bacteroidales bacterium UBA1757 | reverse complement strand
ATCCTGTGCAATTCAGCATATTTCATTTTGCCGACAAAGATAGTAATATTTCTATCAAAAGTAAAATAATACCCCAAAAAATCATCCGGGAATATAGTTCCGCAAACTTACAAAGAAGATTTAAAATAACAAAACGCAAATACAAAGTAAATATTATGTTTTCATCAGTCCAGACGAATCGGGTACTTGCTCATTGGACAAGGGATGCTGAATCAAGTTCAGCATGACAGCTGTTCAAAACGTTTTGAAAGTGTAGCAGTAACCGAGTTGGAGGCGGTGAGGGGCACAATCTTCTATGCCGTACTGGTACTGGAGGAAGAGTTTTCCTTTCAGGGCTTCGGCACTCAGACGACTGCGGATTACCCACGGGTGGTCGCCGTTGTTGGCCCAGCCCCAATAGCCTCCGGTGCCGTTTTCCCATGTAAGCCGCTCCCATATAAAAGAGGTATTGAGCGATAGCATCAGGGCATCGTCCTGCAGACGCTCGTTGCGCTGATAGCAGAGAAAACCCACATCGCCCGACAGTCGGAAAGCGACTTTCGGCCCCTGCCATGTCTTGCCACAGGTGAAATCAAACATATATCCCGGGGTATCGAAGAACCGGGAATAGCGCAAATCGCTTGACGATGCCGTTTTAAGTACCAGCCGGAGCATCAGGTCGGGACGGCGCTCCGCCTCCCTGAGTATGGCGATATTTGTACTGATGTAGAAATCGCCAATCCAGGTGTTGCTTGAACCCGTCTCCTCCCCGTCAGGAATGTAAAGCATTGAGCAGCGCAAATCGCGGGTGGCCCTGGTGATTGTATAATGCTCGTACAATACCCCCCAAGCCTCAATAGAGATGCGACCGGGAAGCGGGACATATTCAAAACGGAGCGACAGCGACTGTGTCCAGTCGCCCCCGCCGGCAAAGAAATCGGCACTCGCCTCAATGGCCGAATGCTCCGGAATTTTGCCGGTTTTCCATTCAGGTACAGGCAGCGCATTCGGCCCGAAATATGCCGAAGAAAGGGTATAAGCCAGCCACCAGTCGTCACGTATCCACTTGCCCTCATGCATGTCAAACCACCATTGCGGACGTTCCCATCCCTTGACCTGAGCGGCAAAAGACAGGATAAACAATGTCAGCAGCAATGGCCTGACGGCTTTCATACGGAGGTCAGAAATTTGCAGGGAGCGACAGCAGACGGTACTGCATGAACTTGGCTATCCGGTACTGCCCTTCCGTCGAGGGGTGAAGACGATCCGTTGCCGACCTGTTGATGTATCGGCTGTTGGAAAGCAGATTGGGAAGAATGCCGCTCTCGCCGTACAGGTCGGCCACCGGGACGGACCAATAGGCGGCACCCTTCTTATAAAGTTCCACATAATCCTCCAGGAAAAGTCCCTGAGCATTACAATAAAACTCGTCCGGCTGCACATTCTTGGCATTGAACTTGGCATAGCCCCGGTGAATCGGGGTCATGACCACAATCTGGGCATGGGGGAAATGCTCCTTGATGTAACCAAGCGATTTGTTGATGCGACCGCACACCGTCGAATCGGCCATGACAGGGACGCGGTGGGTACGGGTCACAATCTTCGGCCCCTTCACCTCCACCTCCAGCTGTTCTTCGGTAAAGAATGTTCCGACCGGCACCCCGGCATTGTAATCGTTCGTTCCGGCAAAAATCAGAATGGCATCAACTTCGCTGCCGTGCTCCTCATACAATTTGGCAGCCTGACCGTAAATCTGGTGCCACTGGTGACCGCTGATTCCATAGACGTATGTCTCGCCGAGTCCCAACAGTTGCTGCAGATACCCCCACCAAAGGGTAGTCTGCGGACCGCCAAGCGTGCGGACATCGGTCATCGAATCGCCTAAGATTCCGACCCGTTTGCCAGCCCACTGGCTCTTCAGCGTCTTTTCACTCTTGGCAATAGTAACATTCTGATGCACAAACTCCTCACTGTCAGACGACGGCGCTCCGGCAAAAGGAGACGGCGTCCCGGCAAAAGGAGATACCTGCCCCTGCGCAAAAACGACACTGACGGCCAAAAACGCCGCCAGCATCGGAAATAATTTCTTATTCATGATTCAATTTCAAATCCCAAGGAACAAAATACTGCTGTTCGATGATTGACTTCATCGCCTCTGCATTTGCGCCATATTTCGGGGCTACACGAGAAGAAATAATCGAGAAGTCCTTCCAGCGGATAGCCGTACGGATATACATCGGATAGACCTTTCCCTCTCCGGCAAACTCCAGCATCGCCTCGTCGAGAATAGCCAGATTATTCGCCTTCATATTCGACTGCAGATAAAGGGCACTGTTGTCAGTGGCAATGGGGCGGGATTTCAGGCTGAACGCTCCGCGCAACCCCACATGAGGATACTTTCTCGTACCCCAAGAGGCCACACTTGTCCAGTCGTTGGTGAACCCCTCAAAACCGGGCAGCGGGGTGCCGTAGCCGTTATCGTCCTTGACCATGCTTCCTTCGGAATAGACAAAGTCGGTAGCCTGAAGACCAAGATTAAGCAGACGGTCAACAGCCTCAAAGCGTCCCAGTCCGTTCAACGCCTCCATCAGGAAATAATGGTACTCGGTTGCACGGAAGAGATAGATATGAACGTCGTCCTGATAGGCATTCACACGACGGGAACTGCCGGAAGGACGGAACTTGGCCAGATAGGGCTGGTCAGTAAAGCGGTCGCCGAACACCGTCGAGTTACGCTTCTCGGAAGAAGATGTATAACCTGGATTGAATGAGTTGTTCTCGAAACAGTTGGCCAGTGTAAGCAGACTCGGACGAAGAAGATACTTATTTGGGTACTCCTTGCTGAAATGGTGCAGCAGCTGGTTTGTCTGGTTACGGGTATAGTCATAAATGATTGCGCTTACAACCTCACGGGCATACGGGTCAGGATTGTCCCAGTAACGGGCATAGTTACCCGCAGTAGCAGCCGTCGGAAGATAGTAATAGTTCAGGTCCTGATCGGAAATCACAGTGTTCAGAGCGTCAAACATCAGGTCGGCACAGGTCTGGTAGTATGACTTTGAACCGGCATAGTCGTTCTTCCCTTGCAGGCAGGCACCTTTCCACAGACACAACTTGGCCATCAGTCCTTCGTATGGCGGAGTCATGTAGTCCCAATAGCGGTAGTCGCTCTCGGCCAGCGGAGTTTCCGGGTCGAGCCACTGATACCACGAGAAGGTAAGCGTCCCATCGACGTAATCGGTTGATTCGTCACCGTTGTCAAGAAGATTTATGCAACGGTCAACAACCGACTCAAGGTCGAGAAGCTGGAACTTCGTGTTATCCGACAAATCCTGCACCTTTATTAGCGGGTCGTTGAACCACACCGCCTGTCCGTAAATCTCGGCCAGAGTCAGATAGGCCCACACTTTGTCGCGTACAGTAAGGCTCACCAGAGCATCAAAACGTTCGTCGTCAGTCAGTTCCGGACGGTTCTTGCGAAACTCGCGCATGTTCTCCAGATAGTCGTTACATGCCACAATCACCTCGTAATAGGCGGCAGGATCGGCATAACTGTTACCGCTCAGGTCGGAGTTGTAATTGTAGAGGGCAATGAGCTCCGGAAGGGAGTTCTCGGAGGGCTCCAGCAACTCGCCACGGGTATCGGTCAGATAGACTGACTTGTCGCCCACGGCCTGTAGTTTGGTGATGATTCCGATGTAACCCGTATAGACCTCTGTCTGGGAAGAAATATAATCCTTCGACGAGAGGACGTCATCGGTCTTGGGTTCAAAAAAGTCCTTGCATGACACCATAGAGAGTGTCATGAGTGCCATACAGGCAATATGGAGTTTTTTCATAGTCATATTCTGTTAGAATTTCAGGTTGACACCAAACTTCACGGTCCTCGGAAGGACGACCTTTCCATAATCCACACCCTGCATGACAGTGCTGTAGGAATAGGAAAATTCCGGGTCGGAGCCCAAGTAGTGCGAGAAGCTCAAGAGATTCTGCCCAGTCACATAGAGCGTACCGCCACGGAAGAAGTTCCATACCGGCTTGTCGAAGCTGTAACTGAGAGTGACATCGCGGAGTTTCAGATAGGAGGCATCCTCTATCCAGCGGGAAGAGAAAGCGTTATTGCCCACCAGGTCGTTGTACTGTGCACGTGGCATGTCGGTAATCTGACCTCCCATCGTCCAGCGGCGCGTCACGGCCGTGCTCTGGTTCGAGAAGTCGGAAGAGGACTCAGTAACCCGACGGACCGCATTGTATGCCTCGTTGCCGACGGAGTAGATGAAATTGAAATCGAGCGCGAAGCCCTTGTACTGGAAACGGGTGAAAAGGCTTCCGTAGAAGTCCGGAGTGGCCGAACCCAGAATGACCTTGTCGGCATCGTTGATTATGCCGTCGTTGTTCTGGTCAACGAAGCGGATGTCACCAGCCTGATACTCAACGCCGTTGCGGTTCTGCATCGGACGGTAAAGGGTCTGACCGTTCTCCACATACTTGTAGGCGGTGGAAGCCTCCTGAATTGTCGAATAGACTGGATAGGCCCCGTCGGTCTGGTAGCCGTAGAAGCAATAGGGGTTCTCCCCTACCCGAGTCAGCAGTGTGGCTCCGTCGGAAAGGGTGGTCACATACTGCGTGGAGCTTCCAAGTGATTTCACCCTATTATAAAGACGGGTAATGTCGCCGCCGATTGTCCACTTGAAGTTGCGCCCGTTGACAGGCAGACCCTTCAGTGAAATTTCGTAACCGTAACTGCTCAGGGCAGCATCGTTACTGTAGTGAACGCCCGTGCCGTACAGAGAAGATATATCACTTGCCATCAGTACGTCACTTGCCTGGTCGTTATAATACCCCACCTTCAACTGCAAGCGGTTGGAGAACATCGAAGCATCGACATTGACATTGGCCCTAAGGTTCTCTTCCCATTTGATTTCGGTGTTGGGGACATTAGCACGGATTATACCGGCAATTCCCTGATAGAGCTGGCTCTGATAGTAATACTGTCCGTAGGAACTTGAGAAACGGCTGTTACCGGTCTTTCCATAATCGGCATGCACGTTCAGGCGGTTCAGCCATTCAGCACCATCGAAAGCCGCCAGATTATTGAGCATGAAGGTCAGGCTTCCTGCAGGGAAGACACCCATTCGAGGCGTATTGACACCAGTGGAAGAGGCTCCGTCAGTCGAGACGGTGACAGCTGCACGCACCCAGTTGTTATAGGTGTAGGCGGCATTCAGATAGGCACTCACCCAGTTCCACTTGCTGCCGTAACCGCTGAAATAGCGTCCGACCTTCTGCACATCGCTAAGGGTCTGGTAGAAGTCATTGGCGGTGTTGCGGCCCACACCCATATCGGTTTCGTAGGAACGGGTAATAAGCTGTCCGCCACCCTTGAGGGCTACGTTGTGCTTACCAAACGTACGATTCCAGTTGGCGTTCAGGGCGTAGAACATATTGAAAGTCTCGTTAACCCCCTGACGGACAATGTTGTTACTTTCTCCGAAGGTGTCGAACTGAGGAACAATATCGCTGTTGTTTATACCGGGAATGAACAGTCCCTCCTGATCGTAGTTGTAGTACAACCCTACTATTCCACTGAACCACAGATTGGCTGTAGGCTTGTAGCGGAGGTTAATCTGCAAGTTAGCATCGTACTGACGCTTGCTGGAAGATGCCGTATTGACGAGCGACAGCGGATTACTCACGATAAAGTCGGTATTGGTATTATTTCCATAATAGTACGACGAATATGAATCGAGCAGATTGCCGTACATATCGCTCTTGTATGGGCTCAGGACCGGTGCGCGACGGTAGGCAGCCAGAAGCGGGTTAGTCTCCTCAATCATCCCCTGCTCCTGGTAGGAACCCGTCAGATAGGCAAGTCCTAAAGATGCACCGATTTCCACCTGCTTGCTGACAATTACATTCGAATTGATCTGGGAATGGAAGCGGTCGCTGTAGGTTTTCTTCAGAATTCCCTCGTCGCGTGCATAGCCAACCGAGATGTCGTACTTGGCGATGGCATCACCTCCCTCTACGCGGATAAGGTGGTCGGTGGTCAGGCCGTTGCGATAGAGCTCGTTCTGCCAGTCAGTGTCGAAGGCATACAGATAATTGTAGGCATCAGAGGCATCGGGGCTGAGGAACGGGAAATTCTGGAAGAAAGTCTCCATGTTGTCGTAGTAGGTCATTCCGATATCGGAAAGATATGACTTGTACTGCGAAGCGTTCATCAGCGGAATGCGGGTATTGTTCCAGTTCACGCCGACTGAGCCCGTATAGGAAATTTTCGTGTTCATGTCGTCGGATGTCGCTCCGTCGGTTTCGATGAGCAACACACCATTTGCACCCAGTGAGCCGTAGAGAGAAGCCTCAGCCCCAGTCAACAGGGTGATGTTGGAAATATCCTGAACGTTATAGGCCTGGAAGATACTCTTGGAATAGCCTCCGATAAGCTGCGATTCATCGGTGGAGGGCATATAGGGCACTCCGTTGATGACCACAAGCGGCATGGCGTCGGCCGACAGGGTATGAAGGCCATGATATGACATGAAGGCTCCTTCGCCTGGCATACCACCCTTCTGGGTCACCTGCAGACCGGTCAGTTCTCCCTGAATTGCCCGGTCGATTGTGGCTGAACCCATCATGAAGTCCTTTTTGGTCAGGTTTATCGCCTCCTCGTTTTCGGCATTCGAGACGATTTCAAACGGGAGGACCTTAGTCTCATTGTACTTGTAGGTCTTCTCAGCGACCATCACGATGTTCACGCTTGTACGGTTGTGCAGGTCTATCTGCTGCTGGAAATACCCTTCGGCCCAGATAGTAAGCCGAACTTCTCCGGCAACTTCCACCGTAAAGGCACCGTTCTCATCGGTCACCGCCCGGACTGCTCCAGGGGCTGTGACGACGGCATCTTTCAAAGGCTGGCCATACGACGATACAACTCGTCCTTCAAGGGTCAGGGCTTTCACCGTGACCAGTGACGCGGCCAATATAATGACTGATAACAGAAATAATCTTTTCATCCTCTTCTCATATTAATAGTTGTTGGACGTCGGACGCAGACACCAGTGGTGAAATACCAGACGGTTGCTCACGCCGGAGGCATTCTCGAGCAGGATGACCACAGGCAGTGCCGTTCCGTCACCCTTCAGGTCGGGAATGGTGAGTTCTTCAATGACACAACCGCCGTCGGTATCGTAGTTGTTGCGCTTGGAGTTGCTGGCAATGGGTTCCTGCTCCTTTACCTCCTTGTACCCTTCAGGCCAGGTATCGCTCAGGAATGTACCACGGTCGTAGTGGAACTCGGTGGTAGAACCAATCGTAATATCAGACTCTCCTATGTTCACCATATCGGTTCCATTTATCACATAGACCGTCACATGATAGGAAACATTCTGGTTCTGTGCAAAACCCATGGCGAAACGGTACGGTCCCGGTGGAATCAGATATGGCCGAACCCCTGACACATTGCCCAGCGCATCATAGACAGGCTTGATAATCTGGTGCTTCAAATAGTAGGAAGACGAAGCATCGTTGCAATAGGCCGTCAGAGCAACATTCTCGTGCATGGGCCAGACGCCGGAGTAAGGCGTCCATGCAGCCACTTCGGTCGAGACATTGATATCCTTGAAATTATTGTAGGCAAAATACTGGGCCTTCTCCACATCGGAACAATACTCGTAATTTCGGTAGAAATCCTTAATGCGGTATATCAGCACATTGGTAGGGATATGGAGTTTCGTCACATTATAGATAATACCGTTCGAGACCGAATAGGGATGCTTGGAATCAACCTCCTGCTTTTCAATTTTCCACTGACGGTCGTAAATCGACTTAAGGTCAGTAGAAGACTCATACGCCTCGGTGGTGTATGTCTTGTTGTAGAAGGCCACCTCCAGAATCCAGCGGTAGAGAACATCTATGTCGCGGTCGAGTCCCCAGATATTCAAAGAGGTATAGGCATCGGTCATGGCCTCGTTGATGACATCGTTCGAGAACAGGAGCATCGTCGCGGTAAGCGATTCACTACTCAGGTTGAAGTTCTTGGCATCGAAAAACTCGTTGGTATAAATCCACACGGTATCATAAATCGTATTTCCCGTCTCGTCAACACCAATCGGGCGGCTGTTCTGCTTGTCGAACTCCTTGCCGCCAGAGGCCAGCACCAACTGCTGGAAGATGCTATAATCTTCCCCGAGGTTGTTGATGAAGTCATACAGCGACTCCGGGGTGACAATCATAGACGAAAGAACATAAATGTAACCGTCAACCGTCTTGATGACCTTCTTGACGGGCGATTCGTTAAAGGTCAGGTGGTCAAGTTTCCCCATCATTCCTAACGAATCAAGCCCGACAGTCACGAACTTTCCGTGCCACATGAGAATCCTCTCCCCGTCATAAAGGTTGCTGGGAGAGATTGCAATGTCGGTTACATGGGAATTTGCGATGTACTGGGCATCCTCAGGCTCCGGCTGCTCAAAATCACCGTTCTCCACCACCAGAAGAGTATGCAACTGCCCCTTCTGTTCCAACACATCGAAGACATCGTTGTCGGTCAGGAAACCATACATGCTCCCGAACTCGGTTTTGGAGGAGAGATAGCTCTTGCTCGTCTCGTTCACCACAACCAGCTGCTCGTTGGTAATCTCCGTCTCGCTATTGTTGTAGTGGTCCTCCCAAGTCTTATCCGTACATGCTGCAAGCCCAAGCAGGGCAACAGCCGAAGTAAGAAGAAAATATCTTGTTTTCATAATGTCGAATTATTCAATGGGGGTGAATATCAGGCTGTCGAACTGCAGCGAGAACTTACTGTTGGTCGAAGCCGACGGGTCCATGATGACAAACGAGAAGATATGAGTACCTGTGACGTCGAACTCAATCTCATCGTAAAGCGTCGATTCCCACACACACATACTGGTCTTGGTCACCTCGGTGTAGGGGGCTGCACTCTTCTCGTTCTCACCATCAAAATACATCCGTATCATACCGCCGTTGCCGTCACTGAGGGTACGCATAAAGCTGTGGTCACTCAGATAGACAAAGCGCAAATCGACACGGTACTTGCCGCGTACAATCGTCGGGGTCTTCATCGACACTGAGCCCATGTAGCCCAGATTGATGACCAGCCGGTCGTTGTGGACACAATCCTTCAGCTGCTTCTTGCAGGTGCGGTAGGTAATCATATAAGAGTTGCTGGCACCGGCATCAGAAAGGACGTATTCAAAAGCATTGGTCTTATAGACAAAGGTGTTGGTTTCCGTTGATACCGGCTCAACAGGCTGGTATTCAGCACCTTCAGCCAGAACAGCATTTTTGATGTCGGCATTGTCGCTCAAGTCCCAGACAACCGTTGTTGCAACCGGCTCCCATACGGGCAGCCAGCCGTCAATTGCCTGCAAGTAGCCGTTCTTGCAGAGCTGGTCGCAAGACTCGGCAGAAAAGCGGGTATCTCGGATGTTCTCGTCCAAATAGTTCAGGAAACAGCCGCCGGCAGCTTCGTCAAGGGTAACCATAAAGACCTGATCCTCTGCGTACGTTCCCCAGATGCGGGATGTGTCACTTCCCTGCATCGACTGCAGTTCAGACAGGGTGTAACTGCCATCCAACAGGTGGTATGAAACATATTCGTACAAAGCATTCGTTTCAGCAGTGTAGTCAGAACCGGCCTTCAGGCGGTCAGTAAGGTCACTAAGACTATTAATCCCATCCTTGGCAAAAGCTTCATCACTGACCGCCAGAATTGTGTAGGCCCTGCGGTTGATAATCCGACTTCCAGTCTCATCATAGACAGTGTCGTAGGCTACAGACAAATCCTCGTCCCATCCGGTAGCCACGACAGCCGCCTCCATAATGTTGTATTTGCCGCTTTCGCAAAGACGGTCATAGACAGTTTCCACAAGCGGGATAATAACTGCATCAATGTGGTATATCAGTGCATTGTAGGCATGTACGGCCGAGGCTGTCGTATGGGCCACATCGCCAAAGATGAACTGTCCGGCCCTTTCGGAATCAATTGCTACACTGACCTTGTCACCACCCAGATTGACCAGTTCCGTCTGCAACTGCATCTTCTCAACCGTGATGGAGTCAAGGGTAGTATGGTGCATGATAAGCGCCTTGGCATAGACCGCACCCAAATCTTCAATCGAGGAGACCCCTTTCGAATCGTAGAAGGCTCGGACCGCCTTGTCGTCAGGAACCAGCAGGGTAAAGGGCTGGGTGGCCTGATTGAGTGCATTGTACATGTTGGAATAGTTCAGAATCTTCACCCACTCGGTGCAGGACGAATCGGCTGCAAGGGTATTTGAGGCAGGATTGTCTTCAAAAATCTGATAGACGCTGCCTATTTTTTCATCGGAGCAGGCACTAACAAGCAGCACTGCTGCGAAGAACGCCATATATTTCATTAATATCTGTTTCATGGCCTCCTTATTTAGATGTTGCATAATAGGGATTCTGCTTCAGTTTCTCATTCACAGAAATCTCGCTGTAAGGAATAGGAAGGTACCATGCATACGGATCCTGAAGAACTGAACGTATCCATTCGTCCTTGGTCGTCTGGTTACCTTCCACCACTTCATCGACGAACAACTGGCGGTAAGCACCGTTACCATGGTCGTAACGGGCCAGGCGGAGCAAATCGTACCAGTGCTTTCCTTCGGCGAGGAACTCCATCGTCCATTCGTGCAGAACCGCCTCAAGCATGGTCTGCTCGTCGGATTCACCGACCACTATGTCAAGTGGATTCAGGCCGGCCCTCACCCGTAGCACATTGACAAGTTCAAGGGCTGTACCCCATGAGGCCTCTCCCTTCATGACCAAAGCCTCAGCCTTGATGAGAATCATGTCGGGAACACGGTAAAGGATGAAATTGGCATCTTCCGACTGACGGACGTTTGCCAGATCGACAATGTCGGTCCCCTTGTATTTCCACACACAGAAATTGGAAGCTGTGGCATACTTGGTCTGGTCGGCTCCGTCTGTCACGTAGGTTGCAAAGAGCATGCGACCCCACCGTTCGGTCACGTCCGTACCCATTTTGGCCTTCACCTCGTCCGTCTCATCAGACATGGATGTACGGGCATAATCGGTGAACTTATAAGTGGAGGCGGAACTTACCGTAAAGAGACTTCCAAAGTTGTTGTTCTGTCCAAGGTTACGTTCCCAGTTTAGCTCGAAAATACTTTCGTTGCTGTTGCCGGGATAGAAGATTTCATACCATTGCGTAGTGTTCTGGATCAGACGCGGACGGAATGAGGTATCACCCTGCGGGGCCTCAAGGATGTAGTTCGCATACTGGATGGCCTCGTCGTAGTCGTGGTTCCAAAGGCACACATCGGCCATCAGGGCATAGAGGGCCCATTTCGTGGCACGTCCCTTGGTCTGCCAGCCGTAGCCGTCAGTGTCCTCGTAGGTTTCCTTTGCAGCTCCTGACTCCAAAGCTGTTTTCACATCGGCCTTTATCTGGGCAATGATTTCAGCTTCGGTCGATTTTGGAACCAGATAGTCGGCATCGTCGTTCACGTAAGCCTCAACCACCAGGGGAACCTCGCTGAAGTTCTTGACCAGAACCAGATAGCAATAGGCCCTGAGGAAATAGGCTTCGCAAAGGTGCGACTTCATCACGCTCTCGTAATAGGTTGCATCCTCCGTCATCACCGAAGGGGCATATTTGAGAACACTGTTGGCCATTCCGATTACCTTGTACAGTCCGGAATAGTCGCAGATGCTGCTCGACGGTGTCATGTTGAAGTTCTGCAAATATGAATGCGCTGTCTGGGTGCTGAAAAGGGCACCGCCGCGTAGTTCGCCCCATGCAAGGAGAGTTGGAACCGTCTGACGCATGTAGTAGTAACCGGAGGCAATCACCGCCTCCACATCTTCCTTCGACTTCCAATAGTTGTCTGTCACCTGCTCGTTGTTGGGAAGAATATCCAACCAGGCGTTGCAGGAGGTCATCGACATAGCCAGCGCAATGAGGCTAAAGGAAAAGAGTCTGTATATTCTTGTCTTCATCTTCATGCACATTAGAAATTAATATTGAAACCGAAAGCCAGACGCTTCGTAACCGGAGTAGTAGAACCATCCTTCACAAGAGCTGTAGCCGACGAGGGAAGACTCACTTCCGGATCCTGGCCGTTGTAATTAGTGAAGGTAAACAAGTCGTATGCCGTAACAAAGAAGCTCAGCGAATTGATTTTTGCTTTTTTCAGCAATTCGCGCGGCAGCGAATAGGAAAGCGACAACGTCTTAAGACGGGCGAACGATGCATCCTCAACAAAGCGGTCGCTGCCCAGGTAGTTGTAGCCCATTCCGTACAAAGCACGAGGAATGTCAGTCGAAGCAGCATCCCCCTCTGCACGCCAGCGGCTCAGCACTGCCGTACTCTGGTTGTTTGTACCGTACATATTCTCCAAATCCATGCGGGCCTGGTTTATAACCTTCTGTCCGACACGGAAATAGAAGAACGTAGTAAGTGAAATCTGCTGGTAGCGCAGCGTGAAGCCGGCACCCCCGATTAGTATCGGGTTTGAGTTACCAAGATAGACAATATCATACTCGTTGATGACACCGTCATGGTTCACGTCCTCATACTTGGCATCGCCCGGGAAGACGGTTGTGGTTCCGTTCTTCATGACGATTGCATCGCCCTTGTAGTCGTACATGATATTGCCCTTGGCATCGCGTGCGTAGGTTTCCTTCTGGTTGTCATACACGCCGAGATAGCGGTAGCCGTAGAAAGAACCGATGGGGTCGCCCTCCACCACACGGATGGCGTAGTTGCCGTTGCCGAAGGTGTAGTTTTCCTCCTGCATGTTCACAGGCAGCTTCTCGACCATGTTCTCGTTGTGGCTGATGTTGAAGTTGATATTGAGGTTCCACTTCTTCCCCTTGAGTGCATCGTAGGTGATGCGGAATTCCCAGCCCCGGTTGCTGAGTTCACCGCTGTTGTAGTACTTGATGGTGGAATAGCCGGTCGAGGAAGGAATGCTCACATTGCTCAGAAGCAGGTCGCTCGTATATTTGTAGTAGTAGTCGAAGGTCATTCCCACCCGGTCGAAGAAACGGAAGTCGGCACCGAGGTTCCACTCCTTGGAGGTCTCCCATTTCAGTTTGTCCAACTGAATACGGACGGGATAGATGGCAGACATCGACATGTACTGTCCAAGTGACTGGTAGGCACCCAGATAGAGGGCCGAACCCGACGGGGCATTTCCGCTCCAGCCAAGGCTTGCACGAAGTTTTCCTTCTGTAAGCCACTGACTTTCAGACTCACGAGCCCATCGTTCCTCGTGCATGTTCCATGCAAGACCGAAGGCGGGGAAGGTTCCGAACCGCTCACTCTTACCCATAGCCGAGTTACCTTCACGGTTGATTGTGGCCTTGACCACATATCGGCGGTCGTATGTATAGACTGCCTGTGCAATCCAGCTCACGCTGCGGGTCTTCGAATAGCCGGAGCCCATGGTCGTCACCACGCTGCCGGCAACCGGGTCGCTCAGATGTGACGAGGCGTTTCCGCTGGTGGCACTCGTGTAGCTGTTGTTTTCAGCCTGAGAGAGGTAGAAACGGCCGGTGGCAATCAGTGAGTGGACATCGGCGAATGTATGGTTGTACATCAGTTTCTGCTCGGTCTGAAGGTTGAGGTTGTCGGTATAGGCATCGGTGCTCTGGTTGGCATAGTTGCTGGTCCAAAGCACACCGGTAGCCTCCTGCGGGATGAACTTGCGGTTTTTCGTCGTGCGCATGTTCATTGCCACATACCCCTTATAAGTAAGGTCGAACGGGAACTTATACTGGGCATTAAAGTTGATTTTCTCTTCCCGCTGCATGGTGTTGTTGAAACCAAGGTCTGCCATGGCAACCGGGTTGTAGTGGCTGCTGCCGTTGAAGGCTCCCTGGAAATCCTCTTCCTGACGGCTGAAATAGGAAGCGGTATATTCGCCCGTCTCGTCATCAATATAATAAGGACTCTTGTTCGGCATCTTTCGCTGAGCCTCACTGCGGAGCGTGGTAAGGGCATTGGCCTCACGGTTGCTCTGCGAGAAGGTGAATTCGGTGTTGATCATCAGCCGTTCGCTGAAATCGTAACGGATGCTCGAATATGCGTTCAGACGCTTGAAGGCCGTTCCGATGGTGGTACCGTCTTCGTTGAGATAGCCAAGCGAGAAACGGTATGTAGCCTTGTCACCACCGCCAGAAATGGAGAGGTTGTTATCGAAGCTCCAAGCATTCTGGCGCACCATGCTCAACCAGTCGGTATCGGTATTGTATTCGTCAAAATACTGCCAATCAGGCTTGTAGTTAATATCGTAGGTATTGAACAGAAGGTCAAGTTCATTGGAAGCATTGCTAAGTCCCTTGGCGTTGGCCGTGTTCCATATAGCATCCTGAACCATGGCCACATACTGGCTGCCGTTGAGCAGAGGTATGGGATCGGGCTCGAACTTGGCTGTGAACTTACTGTTGAAACCGAAGTTCGTCTTTCCGCGGGAACCCTTCTTGGTGGTAATCAGCAGGACACCGTTAGCACCCTTGGTTCCGTAGATGGCCGTTGCCGAAGCATCCTTCAATACTTCAATAGACTCGATGTCGTTCGGGGCAATGTTCAACAATGCTCCGAAGTCTTCCTCATTGGCAGTGGCGAAATTGAAATCATCACTGATTGTTGTGCTGTATGGGATTCCGTTCACAACAATCAGAGGCTCGGAAGATGAGTTCAGCGAATTGACACCACGTATGCGGATGCTGCTGCGGGCACCCGGGTCACCGCCTACGACGATATCGACACCAGCCAGCTGACCCTGCAGGGCCTCTTCAATCGAAGAAACTGGGGTAGTCTCGACAATGTCGCTCATATCGATTTTCTGAGTCGAAGAGGTCTGTTCCGTGAAGGAGACACCCATTTCGTCGCGCTCGACACGGCGGGCCGAGATGACAGCTTCCTTCAGTTCCTGGGCATCGGATGCCATCCTCACATCGAGGGTTTTCTGCCCATTGTAAGGAATAGTCTGGGTCTGCATGCCCAAGTAGGAGAAACGGATACTCGGATTCTTTTCATACGAAGGGATGGCAATTGTATAGTTACCGTCGATGTCGGTAATGACACCAGTCACATAACGGTTGTTCGAATTGACAACCACCACATTGACACCGTAAATCGGTTCGACCCTTCCGTCAAACAGTTCTGTAACACGTCCTGTCAGGACGGCATTCTGCGCCTGCACACCGGTCATTGCGAACGCGGCAAGCAAAAAGAGGATTATGTATTTCTTCATAGCGCAGTGTATTAGAGAATATTGTCAATGAGATGGAAGGCTCCGTCACTGTAGGCAAACGGCAGTGAGAAGAACTTTTCGGTTCCGTAAATTGAAGCCGGAGTCCGCTCCTCCCCTTCCGTATCAATGAAATTCACCTTCAGGGTTGTACCGTTATCTACAATGTTCATCTTGTAGATTCCAGCCGTCTGGAAAGTGCCAGACATGCCGCTTCCGGGATAGGGATAGACGCTGAAAGGTGTCATGTCGCTGGTAATGAAGTAGCTTCTCAGATAGGAGGCAAGGGTGGCCTTAGTCGGGGTACCGCTCAGCACGTAACTGTCGCTGACCGAGCATTTCGAGCATCCAGGAATCTCCTTGATATGTTCGCGGATTGCCTCGTTAGTCGGAACAAAGGTAATGAAGCGGGCATCTGCCATCACCACCTTGAGCATTCCTTCCTCCACGAGACCCGCCTTGGTAAGCAGCTGGCTGAAGAGGTAATAGGGGTATGTCTTGTCGTTGCAGACCGCCAGAGTGTGGTTCAGCCCCTCATCGGAGGTGGGCTGGAAAACGGCCGGGCTTGTGTAGGTATAAGCCTTTCCGTTATCCCAGTCGGTCTTGGAGTCGCTGTAAGGAAGCTCCTTGAAGTCAAAGTAAATCTCATCCACGTAGGTCGGATTCAACTGGTTGTTGAACAGCGCGTTGGTGGTAAGTTTTCCATCCACTAGATACCAATAGTTGAATGCCTTGTTGGTCTCCACCACCTGCAGGCCGCTACGCTTGAGTTCGGTCACGGATGATGCGACATTCATGTTGACAAGGTTCTGCATGGCTGAAGAGCTCATGGCCACATAGTTGCCATCGTCACCAAGCACCTGGAGCTCATGGCCGCCGGCAATAGTCTCGAAATGGATGTCAGCCCCACGGAACTGTGCAGAGTCAGGAATAAGGGCCACAAAGGACGAGTTCTGCGAAGCCAGAGCCAGCACCAGTCCCGAACCGTCCAGGGCATAAAGGAACGGCAGGAAACGGCGTTCGCGGAAAGCGCTTCCGATGACCGAAGTAAAAATGGCCGGAGGGGTCATATCATCCATTCCGTAGAGGGTTCCGTTGCAGCAAATCTTGCGCAGGGTCACCTTTTCGGGGTCGATGTTGATGGGGGTTCCGAAAGAGGTCAGAACCGTTCCGTTGCTGATTTCCTCGGGGAAGGCGATGAACTGCTCCTGGCTGAAGGTCTGGAAAATGAAATACCTCATGATAAGGTTGTCGAGCTTCGACAGATTGTCGTAGCCGCATCCTGGCTTCCAGTACGAGACGAAGAAATTATCAACGGCATCATTCGAGGGGGCAAAGACATTGTACCCGTTCGAAGAGAGAACCGCCATCTGCTTATAATCGGTCACAGGCCACTCACAGGCGATATTCTGAAGCTTGTCATGCTTATGCAGATAGATATCCTCGCCGTCGCCGAAGTCAGTTGTCAGCTGGTTGTCCTTCTCGTAATTGCTGTAACTGTTGAATAGTTCAAAAAATACTGAGTACTCCTCGTTTTCCTTCAACTCGGTATAAATGCTCTCCATCGGACGCAGCACCTGATCGATATGATACAAGTAGCCATTGTCGGTCACGACCGGAGCATCGTCCTTGACGGAAGCATTTGCCACGTTGAAGCCTTCAGCCTGTCCTGTATGCTTGTCGCCCGTCCACTCTGTTTCGGGGAAGAAGTACTCGTAGTTATACTTGGCGTTAATCCCCTTGCCTCGGAAGAGCATGGTATTGAAGACCGGCAGGAAGCGCTCGAAGTGATATACCTTCACAGTCCCGGTTCCCGTCGATTCCTCGGAGATGGGGTCGCTGCTGTGGGTACGGAACTTGTAGTAGCTTCCCGCATTCCTCAGTTTCTCAAGCGCGGTGGCTCCGTCACCCTCCTCTGGGCGGAAATTCACCAGATTGTCCCACTTGAACGAATAGTAGAGAAGGTGGAAACCAACCATCTTGCTCAATTCCTGCGGGTCAGTCTTGAACATCTCATCGACGGATGAATACCCCTCCTCCTTAAGATAATCGGAGAAGGCTTTGTCGTCAGGAGCCATGACCGTCAGAATACTCTTTCCGGAAACAATCGGCTTGTACCCGGTAAGGTCGATGGCCTTCAGGAATGAGGAATAGTTCCCGTCATTTTCGAGAACCTCCCAAGCACTTCCCTTCAGCCAGGCAGGGATGGCGTAGTGTTCGTCATCGGCTATTCTCCGGCAGGAGAAAACCGACGGCAACAGGAGCGCTATCACCAGCAAACCATAAAGGACTTTTTTCTTTCTCATGTTGTTTGGTTTTGTATATTTATCTGATTGATTTTTCGACTGTTATTCTTCCGTCCGGCCAGGTTGTCCTCACAAGATACAACTGCTGGGTGCCCCCTATCGGGATTGACTCCAGACGTTGTCCGGCCAGTGTAAAATACTCTATGCGAAGCGGTTCTGCCTGCATTTGCTCCAAAGCTACATACCCTTCATTTCGGATGAATATCTTTCCTGTGGTGAAGAGCTGCGACACATCCCATTTCTGTCCCGCAGCGGGCACTTCGGGTTCAATCCGCTGCACCTCCCCTGTAAATTGAGCACCGTTTCCAATGGAAAAGATTTCAAAAGAACTATTGTCTGGAATATCGATTGTAACATTGGTCATATCGAGTCTGAGAATCCCGTAGAAGGTCGATTTCCCGGCCACGACAATTTTTGGAGCACTGTTGAGGGTCTCTTTCCGGTACAACGGGATTTCGATTATTCCTCCCTGATAGACCGAAAAACCGGCCGAGGGGGTAAAAGTGTTTTTCTTGTTGAAAACCGTATCGCCGACAGAGAGGACTCCGCCTTTGTTCACACCCACTTTGCCCGCAACACTACCGGTTCCGCAGAGTGTGCCACCATCATTTACTGTGATGGCACCGTTTCCGTTATTCTTTCCGTTAATGATGAGACGGCCTCCATTTATCTGGGTGGTCCCCTTGTAAATATTTGTGCCCGTCAGCCGCCAGTCGCCGTCACCCTCCTTGACAATGTTGACGGTGCAATTGTGGCCGGAAGCGCTGCAACGGTTGTCTATTACCCCGTTGAAGGTTTCGTCGGTGTTGGCTCCGCCCACTTTCCAGGTCATTGTACCGCTATCGGTATTTTTGCTACTGCCTGAAAGAAATGTAGAAGATTCTCCAGACAAACCGCCCAGAGAATAGGTTGCACTGGCTTTCCAGCACACAATGCGGGTGTTGCCGGTCAGGGTTATGGGAGCATTGGCTATTCCCTTTCCGTTGTAGAGCATCAACTGGGTACCATCCTTATCAGTTCCGATTCCATGGGCAATCAGCCGTCCTGTAAAATCGTCCCAATTGCCTGTCACATATTCTCTTACGTATGGCACATCGAAACGGAGAGTTCCCAGTCCGCTTACCTTCGAGGCGATTGAGCAGTTCCGATTCGGGGCAATTACAGACGTTTCTCCCCCCTCAACCATGATAGGAAATGAGTAGGTTTCATAGTTGCCGCTCTCCCCTTTAGTGTTAAGGGTTCCCCCTGAGAGGATCAGGCGCGAAGAGGAGCCAAGTCCCGCTTTCGACACATCCGTTGTACTCATATATAAGGTGGCACCATTCTCGAGACGGGTTTCGCCGGTATATCCGAAAAAGGTAGTTGTCGCTACAGTAATCTGTCCGCCGCGGAATGTTACCGAGCCTGTTCCCTCCAGCGTCCCGTTCATAGTGACGGTGCTGCCGGCCGTGTTCTGGAAAACCGTATTGCGATAGACCTTGGCACTGCGGTTGGTTGAGGCATTTCCTCCGGAATACAGCCATGTGCCGCCGTCCCAAATCCAGTTCTGGGCAAATTCCTGCGAGGCTCCAAGGCTGCTGGTCACACCGCCGTTTGCCAGTTTGGAAATCTTGATTATACCACCATGCAGGACGGTAGCACCTGTATAGGAATGAGCTGGGGAGCCCATGTCAAGGGTATCTGAGCCGAAAAGATTTACTGATGTGGCATTCCCTGCAATTGCCGCCCCATTCAGGACAACAGTTGCCGTCGGATTCAGAACTACAGCCTTCGGACTGACACTCTTTTCAATGTCAATTAGAGAAAACGTATCGGGCGAAATCAGCACATTGCTGCTATCGGTATAACGTCCTTCCAGCCAGTTCTCCGCCACGGTATTCCATACGCCGCTGCCGACTGCCCAGGTATAATCGGGCTTGTATGTGGCCAGGTCAATCATCGGGACAGACTTGGGCTGGGTCTTCACTGTCAGTTCGGGCGAATAGTCGGAAAAGGATTCCCCTTTGTAGGCACGGACGCGGAAGGTATAGGCGGTTTCCGGTTCCAGACCTTTTATTTCCAAAGAAGTGGCTGGTGTTCTGCCGACCTCAGCAAAACCTTCAGCCCCTTTCATCTCCAGAATAAAGCCCTCTTCCCCTTCCGTGTAGTCTCTCCAGACAAGCTTCAGACTGCTTTGTGTCGATTCTTCCAGTTCCAGCGTGAATGGGACACGAAGAAAGAATGCACGGTCTGACACCGAAATGGAGTTTATGTAATTTTCAATGTTGGCATATCCGTTGGCAGCAAGTGTCATGGCATCGTCCTTTTGGGGGTCAGTGCCGTTGGCCGTCTCCCAGGCATCTGGCATACCGTCCTTGTCGCTGTCTGCCGGTTTTTCAAAGCTGTGGTGGGGCCAGACTGTAGGCAGACCTATTGGCAATTCCGACTCTTTGGCTATCAGAGCCCCTTTCGTACCGAAGGAAAGCACTTCGTCAATGACATAGAAATCGGCCGGGTCACGATATGGAAGCGAGGCTCCGACTATCGGAATCAGGCTGTCAATCAGTTCATTTCCCTTCCATGCAGGCAATAAAGGATAATCGTATGGCTTATCCATAAATGTGGGTGGCCCCGAGTATTCGCCTGCCGGAATTTCATACGGGTCAAATTTGCCATTGCGGTCACGGTCCTGCCAGTTGTCGGCAGCATAGATATGGAAATTTGCATTACCTCCGGTAAAGGCATTGCCACCTACGCTCGGTCCGTTGATAAAAAGATTGTTTGTGGCGTTGCAGTAGCTGAGTCCCTGGGAATCGCTGCCCATCAGGTAACAGCCGTTCATCCAGTTATAGACCAGATTGTTCACATACTGGTTGGTCCCCTTCACCTTGACATTCCGGGTGCTGTTATCGACATAGAAGTTCCTGTAAATGGTGATATGGTCAGCCTGAATCAGACCGCCGGCCGAGTGAATCATCAGTCCCTGGCTGATAATTGAGTTCTGGATGGTAATGTCGCCCAAATTGCCCTTGCCGTCATTGTTGATGCTGAAAGTCTCGTCCAGGCCCCAACTGACGCTGAGGTGGTCGAAAATCATGTTTGTTCCGTTGGCTATACCCGCTGCGTCTTTTCCCGAGTCGCCACCGGAACCCATCCTGATACGAATATACCTGACGATAATGTCATTCGCATCGGAAAAGCTCACTCCGTTGCCATAAAGGGTAATTCCCTCTCCCGGGGCTGTCTGTCCGGCTACATAGAGATGATCCTTGAATATGAGGCGGCTCTGGAGTCTGATAATGCCGGAGACATCAAAGACGATAATACGGTTCGGCTGGCTCACGGCATCGCGCAGAGAACCTGCGCCGCTGTCGTTGAGGTTGGTAACATGATAGACCGAGCCGTTGCGCCCGCCTACGGCAAACCGGCCGAAGCCCTCTGCTCCGGGGAAAGCCAGCTGGTCGGCGGCCTGAGCCGCCAAGGCACACATTATATATAATATCAGCAGTAATCTTTTCATTTTTTTGTCTTGGGGGAATCTTGGTGAAGGAAGGGGTACATTCAAACCCCCTCCTCCTATGGTTTTCTCGTTAAATCAGATTGTTTATCTGACGATAACCTTCTCGGCAGTAGTCTGACCGTCGGCGTGGATGTACTTGACAATTGTAACGCCGGTAGCCGGAGCATTCAGGCGCATACCGCGCAGGTCAAAGTACTCGGTGGCAATAACGTCAGAAGCGACGGTGCGCTCGATGGCTGTAGGCTTGTTATTGAACAGAATGATGTCATAAACGGCAATCTTGGTGCCGCCGCCACCCTGCATAGCGCGAATATAAACCTCCTTGTTCTCATTGTAAGCAGTACGATGAGTGGTCCAGAAACGCTTGTAGTAGGAAACGCCCATAGTATCAAGCTCAACCCAGTTCTCACCATCCTCTGAAACGGCAAGAGCCAGAGAAATAGCAGAACCGTCGCTGTTGTTGTTACCAACACAGGTTACGATGTCGAACGGACCCTGGAACTTCTGGGTCGATAAGATACCGGCATTGTAACCTTCTCCGCTATAACGAGACTGGAAGGTAATGTGCCCCTTTGTAGCCGGATAGAGCAGGTCTTCGGGCTTGTCGCAGTTGTAGGCGGCATCACCAGCCTTACCGACGACAGCAGCCGGAGTGGTGTTCTCCCACTGAATCAGCTGACCCATTGAGAAGATTACCCAACCGTTGTCAATGGTTCCGGTTGAATCATTCTGCGGATGCCAGACCATCAAATCACGGAGATGCTTGTTATAGGTGGTGTCACCAGTCTGAGGATCGATAATGGTATCAATGGAAGCATACATCGAGAGGGCTGTGCTCTTGCTGATGTAATAGGCGACCTTGCTGTTGCCGTCCTTTGTCTCCCACCACCAATCGGTTTCGTTGGCATCGAAACGAGCAAATTCGTTCTCGCGGAGCGTTGTCGGGTCAACACCCTGAACTTCAACAGCTTCGGAAACGAGGTCTGAAATGACAGCCCCCACATAAGCGAAAGCGGAAATTGTCATCGGACGAGTGATTTCAACCGGAGCTGAATAGACGGCGCTCTGCTCAACAGCATCACTTCCCATGAAGTTGTAATAGATGGTGGCACCAGCCTCAGCAGTAATAGTAACGGTTGACTTGCCTTCTTCCTTGGCAATGCTAATGGCAGGAACAGCCGGTTTCTTATAGACGCGGATGATGGCACTGGTAACAGCACTGGCATCAAATCCCTGCTTGTAGGCGATTGCATTGACGACGGTTGAGTCGGTCGTAATCTGGAAGGTATCAGTGTATAAAGTGCTGGCCTCGGTGGGTTCGCTGCCGTCCAGAGTATAATAGATGGAAGCATCAGCCGTAGCGCAAGCCAGAATCACATCTGTAACCTGGTCGCCGTTCACAGTCTTGATGGTCGGGATAGCGCAGGGAGTCACTTTTGCCTTGGTCTTGGCCAGAATGTCAACGGCATTGTTGATAAGCTGGAGGCAAGACTCGGAAAGATTGCTCTCCTCTTCGAGGAACATAGCGTCAGAAGAAAGTGAAATCAGCATGTACATGTTCTTCGTACCATGACGGTGGATAACGTTGAAGCTTTTTTCCTTGAAGGAAGTCTGGGCCAGAACGTCATCTTTTTCGAACATACTGCCAGCATTGAGGGTATAGGCCTGAACCAGATTCTTCTTGACCGTTGCCGTATCGTAATTGACAAAAAGGGTGATGATGCTGTCCGATTCGAATTCTATTTCGTTGAAGAGGGCATCTTCACGGAAATCGGCAGGAACAGTGATGAAAGGAACACCACCATTGTTGGCAGCCTTGTCAGACGGATTTGCTCCGGCACCTTCGCTCCAGCATTTTTTCTTGTAGATGAAAGACTTGAAGTTGAGCATCGGGACACGGTTGATAAGATCCTTGCAGGCGATGGCAAACTGCTGTCCGCTGCTAAGGGCCTCGGAAATAACCAACAGGTCGTAGTTCTGCAGGGCAGCCAAAGTGTCCTGGAACAATGAATCACTGGGGTTGGTGAAATTCTTCACATCAATGGTGACAAGGTCCTGCTCGGCCAGCTTGGTGTTGTTGGCAATCGGGTCGTTGTCGATACCGCAGTAACCACTGTAAGAAGAATCATACAGATAGGCGATGCTGAGGTTCTTTTCAGGACCCGGGTCGCTGTTGGTCACATAGTTGACAGCATTGACGATAATCTTCTGACCGTTGGCATTAATGGCAGGAGCATGGTCGCTGGACATGCTCACCAGCACATACTTGTAGTCGCCGGCATTGGCAATTTCGTGAACACAGATATAATCACTTCCGCTGGCCTTGGCATACAATTTGTCGGTTTCAATAGGAGCACCGGAAATGATGGCCGACTCAGCAAAACCCTGAATACGGTTGCTGCTCAAAGTAGCGGTTTCATCATACAAAGTGAAAGAACCGTCTGGATTGGCATCCAGTCCCTTGAAGAGAGCATGGTCTTTAAAAGCGGTTTCGACAACAATGGCACTGGTCTTGGTGGAAGGGTTGCTGGGAGCGGCCCAGCCCCAACGGCCCGAAGTGTAGTTGAAAGCCTTCATACCCACAACAGGAACAGTTCCTACCAGCTTGACCAGACCGTTTGACATGGTCTTGGCGCCCGACATAGCCTCTGAAAGAACAACGCAATCGTACTTTCTAAGCGCCTCATAATCAGCTTCCGTACCGTCAGCCTGAGGCAGAGCAGTCACGTCAAAAGTAGCTGCAAGAGCATTATAGACCGGGTCTGCAGTGGGGGTGTAGCCGGAGGCCAAGTCACCCGTCCATGAGTTCTTTCCCGCACCGTAACCTTCCACATAAAGGAAAGCCACCTTCTTCTGCGCACTGTAGCCGACACCGACACACATCAGTGCAGCCATCAGAATCAAGTAAAGTTTTTTCATAAAGTGTTTGTTTTATGGGAAAGGCCGTTTCTGACCTTCCCCTGGTTAATATAAAAAGAGAAATTAGTCATGAATTACGGCATAGGCTGAAGCCCTTCCCAGCGGACGTACCAAGTGCCGTCGTCGGGGAAGCCGGGGCCTCCGACGTGGGTTTCCACCTTGCCGTGGCGGCGGCTCTTGCCGGCGGTCTTTCCGTCCCAGCCCGCACACATCATTGCTACGGCCGTCAGCAGACCTCCGTTACCCGGAAGGTAGATTCTCAGGCGGTCGTCCTGATAGTTGTGGCCGTTGGGCAGGTAGGTATTCGTACGGCGGTCCATAAGCAGGGCATCGACAGCCTTGTCGGGACGGTTCAGTCGGGCGGCACACATAGCCGTCATCGGATAGTCCCAACCCCAAGTCTTGCCCCAGTTCCATTTGTCCCATATCCAGTCGAAAGTATTCGACATGATATCGTCCCGGATAAGCCGGTTGTCTGGCAGCACTCCAAGTGCCCCCAGTACTGCCGGATGGTCCGATGTAAAGACGATATTCCTGTAGGTATCTATGGCCGTTTCGGCTGCAAGGTAGAGCTTGTCATCATTGTATGCCAATGGGGAAAGCTTGTCAAGAATCGTCTCCCACTGCACGTTCTTCTCCAGTCCGCAGCGCTCACGCCACTCTTGGGCGGTTTTAAGTGCATAGTGCATATATGACAGTTCAAACGGCGGATTGATTGTCTCGCTTGCCTTGAGAGTCTCCTGTGCGGGAATTACACCTTGTAATATATAGCGGTCGGCCGAAGCATCATAATCCAGAAAGCTTGCAATGAAATCGGCCGATTCAAACACCAGGTCTTTGTAACGGTCCAAAATGGTAATATCCTGCGGATGATTGCGGCGAATCAGCTCGGCCAGATAAATGTAGTGAGGCTGCTGCCACAAGAGGAATGAACCTACTGACGAGGGGGCCTCAATTGCCGACGGGTCAGTCATCTTCATCCAGCGCAGTCCTTCAAACCCCTGACGCTGAGCAATTGTACGGGCGTATGGAGCTGCCGACTTGTACCACTCCAGACTGGGCTCAAGCAACTTTTCCTTTCCCCACAACGGGAAATGGGCGGCATGCCACCAGTGCATTTCAAGATGATATTTACCATACCAGCTGTTGAAAGTAAGACCGGTTTCCTGGGGAGGATAAATTCCTGCGCACTGTATGGCCATAAGGTACTCCGACAGGATAACCCTCCGTTCCAGTTCGGGTGCACGGGGGTCGGTACAAGCTGAGAAATCCACGGCACCACCCTGCTGCCAGAAAGCGTTCCAATGCTCTGAGGCTGCAGACTTCACAGTTTCGAAATCACAGGCCCTCAGTTTCGACTGTTCCGGAACGAAGGCGGTAACAAAGGTTATGCTGTCATCTGATGACGTCAGGATAAATGTATGGGGCCTGTCGGATGCCTTCTCAAACGTGGCATTTCCCGTCCATGACACCTGTACATAATAGACGTCCGAATCAAGCACACGCTTGAGTATCACGGAGTTTGAATCGGATGAGACTATTTCGGTGACATGCTTTTCGGGATGTGTCCAGTCTGTAGCATCATCAACATGCCCGCCCTTTGCATACGGGAACATCCAGCGAATCTTCAGCTGACCGCACTTTAGCCCGGACGACACCACTTTCGAGGCGACTGCATCATAGCCGGGATGGCAGGCAGTCTCGGTATTTACATCAAATCCTTCGGTTGCGACATCCTTACTGACGGCTGCTCCTTCAATAGCTCCTTCAATGCTGGCAGTATTGACAGTAAAACTGCTCGTTGCACAGCCATTGTAGAGATCCAGCTGCTGGTCGGCCTCGCTAATGTTTCCCATGCCGAGAATATTGCCAGACGCATCGGTCATCTCAAGTCCGATATAGCCCAGATGCAGGCGGTGAGGATTCACGCGATAATATTCGGAAGCATCTCTCTGACGACCGAATCCCTTGAACTGAACGGCATAGAGCTCTTCCTTTCCGCGAAAATTGTACGATTTGAATGTCTCCTCTGGAGTATAGCCTTCGGTGTTGGGGAAGCTGTGCCACCCCCACTGCGACTGGGTACCCAAAGATACACCCTTTGCATAATGCTCCGGGAATGACTGTAAACCGGTAGCATCAAAAGTATATGCAAAGTTTCCGTTGCCAACCGACAGTGAGGCAAGTGAATCGAATGAATATACATGTACATTGTTGCGGGTAACAACCGCCTCACGATCTATCGGGTGCTCTGTAAGCTTGAACTCCTCAAGGCGGTGTATCGGTCCCTCGTTATCGACAAACTGGTGCACGAGAATATCTGCCATAGAGACCAGTACCAGAATTCCTATTACGACCCACACGGTTTTACGGGTAATTGACTTTTCTTTTTTCATAACAGTTGTATGCCGTTCAGTCGGCTGCTATAGGATAGTATTTGAGCAGAAGGGCCACAATGGCTGAAGGGTCCTCCATGCTGTGGGGGTGATGGTCACAATTGGGTTTGAGCAGCGTTTCAACCACGCCGTCCATTGCACGGTACCGCTCGACAAGAACCGCACCGTTCTCGCTGTAGGGGACGGTCTTGTCCTTCTCGCCTGCCACCATTACGATTGGGATACGTTTCTCTGCCAAAGCGGGAAGCAGGTCAATCGGATTGGCGGCGAACTCTTTGGCCGTTTCCTGTGTCAGTCCCCATGCATTGAGGAATGTCTGCCACTCGGGACGATCCTCTCCCGGCCAGCTGAAGACGTCACAAACCGGTGCGTCAAGATACAGACAGCCAACCTTGTGAGCATAGTTTGCCGCCCAGCCAATAGCATAGATGCCTCC
>DCHH01000053.1:651-1225 GCA_002315625.1 Bacteroidales bacterium UBA1757 | reverse complement strand
CCGTCCTTGAGCGCCTCTGGACGGCCGTATTCATCGGTAACATCATAATAAACCACATAGAAACCCTGTTCGAGCAGAGCCTTATCGACAGAGGCGTATGCACCGAAAAAGGCGGGACACCAAATCCACGGATGCCCTCCCTCAGGTTCTGACATCACACGCGCGCTGTTCTTTGGCACCACAATCTTGCCGTGACGATTCCTGAAATTGAAACTGTAGCAGTCGAATCCTTCCCAGTCGCTCCTGACGCCAGGGTACTCCTGCGGCACAAAGGATGCATCCAGTTTGTTGCCCGTCAGGACATTGTACAGGATGCCGGCAATGACAAGGGCACCCTCCTTTGTGGGATGTATCTGGTCGGTGAAAAGCTCGGGATGGTTCTCCAACGGAGTATAAAGGTCGATAATGGATGCCCCAGTCTTTTCAGCCACCTGGCGGATACATTCCTGAACCTCGGTACGGATAATCGTGTCGTTGATTCCCCAGTCAATACGGTAGGCCGGGACCGGGTAGCAGATATAAATCTTAGGCTGCGATGGTAGGGCTTTGAAGGCATTGACCATAGTTTCCAGAT
>DCHH01000053.1:0-563 GCA_002315625.1 Bacteroidales bacterium UBA1757 | reverse complement strand
TCGGGGCAAAAATCCAAAGCATCCTGATACATCTGCTCCTTCATGTACGGGCGGTCACCCTTATCGAGCATCGTACGGCCGCTAAAACCGTAGTTACGCACTTCGTACCCAGCACCCAACATCTGCTGGAGCAGTCCGGGGTAGCTGTCACGGTGCTGATTGGCAATGGTCGATCCCTGGGTTATACTATTGCCCACACACGCTATCTTGATAACAGTTTTTTCCTGCTTCCTGCCCTGACATGACGCAAGAATGGGAAATGTCAGCAGGCACACTATCAGGCCAACAATATGAAAATTTGACTTTCTCATTTTACCGAAGTTTTTAACTCGGCAAATTTAAGAAACCGTCTTTAAAAAAGCAAAAATATCTACTTTTCTGAACCGATTCAGCTATTAAGCCCCAACATACTTCGCGAAATGACCAAAACACCCCGTTCCGTCATTTCATGATTACCGTCCTTGCCGACACCCCCGTTCACAGAGCCCAGGAGCCGTTCCTCGCAAAAACCGCCATTAGCGAAATGACCGAAACACCCCGTTCCGTCATTTCACAATTACCTT
>DCHH01000021.1:14379-43215 GCA_002315625.1 Bacteroidales bacterium UBA1757 | reverse complement strand
ACGTTCATGAATAATACAGGTTAAGGAACTTGGACGGCGTTCAGGATTTCGCTCACGATTTCGTCGGAGGTGAGGTTGTTGGCTTCAGCCTCGTACGACAGGCCGATACGGTGACGGAGCACGTCGTGGGCAACGGTGCGCACATCTTCGGGAATGACATATCCGCGATGCTTGATGAAAGCGTATGCACGGGCCGCCAGAGCCAGGTTGATAGAGGCACGGGGGCTGCCGCCGTAGGATATCATATTCTTGAGGCTCTCCAGGCCATACTCCTGCGGGAAACGGGTAGCAAAGACAATGTCAACGATGTAACGCTCAATCTTCTCGTCCATATAGACCTGACGCACCACATTGCGGGCTTCGACAATTTCTGACGACTTGAGGACAGGCTGGATAAGAGGACGCTCGCCACCAATGTTCATGCGGACGATACGACCCTCCTCCTCTTTCTGCGGATAGCCGATGACGACCTTCATCATGAAACGGTCCATCTGGGCTTCAGGCAGCGGATAGGTTCCCTCCTGCTCGATAGGGTTCTGGGTAGCCATCACAAGGAACGGCTCGTCCAGTTTGAAAGTCTCTTCTCCGATTGTCACCTGGCGCTCCTGCATAGCCTCAAGAAGTGCACTCTGCACCTTGGCCGGAGCACGGTTGATTTCATCGGCAAGGATGAAGTTTGCGAATATCGGGCCCTTCTTGACCGAGAATGATTCTGATTTCTGGCTGTAAATCATGGTACCGATGACATCTGCCGGAAGCAGGTCGGGGGTAAACTGGATGCGGCTGAACTTAGCCTGTACCAATGACGACAAAGTCTTGATTGCCATGGTCTTGGCCAGTCCAGGGACACCTTCAAGAAGGATGTGTCCATCGGCCAGAAGACCGATGAGCAGAGATTCTACCAAATGTTTCTGTCCGACTATTGCCTTGTCCATGCCAATGGTAATCATGTCGACGAAAGAACTCTTCTGCTCAATCAGGGCGTTGAGTTCACGAATATCAACTGTTTGATTCATTGTAATTTAATAATAAATGACTATATCAATCGTAACGTTCCTTGAGACGGACTTCCACTGCACGCGCCTTGGTCAGGGAAGCTGGGTCGTTTGCATTAACGACCGACTTCGGAGCCTTGGGTATGCGGATGACAGTCCCTTCAGGAAGAGAGTTTGGATTCGAAAGAATATCGCGGTTGGCCAGGTAGAGATAGGTCCAGAAGACCTTTTCCCCATAGTTCTGCAATGAAAAATTTACCAGTCGGTCACCACGCCTCACCTTCACCTTCGTTGCTGTTTCCCATGTAAGGGGATCGCTGCCAATAAGAAGAATCAGGTCATTATCTGTCTGCAATGCCGGAGCTGTTGCAGCCGATACACTTGTCGAAGCCTGTATCGTTGTCTGTTCGGCCGGTTTTTCGACCTTTTCAACAGCGGGCTTTTCAACCTTTGCCGTCACAGGCGCCACATCCACAGAATCCTTGACAATAGTAATCTGAGGGGCATCCTTATAGGTGGTCTTGCGGCTTTCAGAATGCATGAACATATAAATAATACCTCCCAGCAGCAGGCAGGTACCCAGCACCTTGAAAACAAGACCGACAAGACTTGATTCCGGGCCAGGTTCCTCGGCAGCAATCTCCTCTCTGTTCAAAGACATATTCATACCTGTCCCTTCCTCAGGTTCTGGCACGGCATCCCTGTGAATAGAAACCGGTGGAGCAGGCACAACGGGCTGAGCGGGCTTCACTTCATCGCCGGAAGCCTTTTCAGAATCATAAACACTGAACAGAGGCGAGGAAGGAGTTTCATCCACCTCGACATTGTCAAAATGGGCATACGGCTTGTTCACAGCCTCTTTCAGGTCGGCATCCGGCACGTACGAAAATTTGTAGTGCTCATCAATATTAAACTCCTCACCAGTATGGACGTTCACGCTCTTTCGCGACTCCACCTTCTGCAGCTTGAAGGTACCCAAGCCATTTATTTTCACCGTTTCACCGGCAAAAGCACACTTTTCGACCTGTTGGAAGAAGCAACGGGCGAAAACTTCAGCCTCCTTACGGGGAAACCCCTTGTCGGCCAAAATCTGCACCAAGTCGGCAAGAAGCAATTTATTGTCCATCGTTATTATCTGAAGTTTCAATATCGTCCGTCAGGCCCGAATCACCCACCGTATCAGGTTCGGACTGGGTAAAAGTCTTTATTCTGTCTTTCAGCGTCACACCGGGGCGGAACACAGGAACGATTTTCGGGGGGACCATAAAACGCTTGCCAGTAGCAGGATGCACAGAAAGGCGCTCATCCTTGCGACGCACCTCAAAACTGCCGAAGCCCTGAATGCTCAGGTTATCTCCGTTTGTAAGGATATCGCGAATACCGTCAGTCACAGCGACGGTCAGCTGCTCTACAAGTGCTGCATCCATGCCTGTTTCCTGCTGCACTGCCTTAATAAAATCCTTCTGCTTCATCGCCCTTTGTATTATGAAAGCACATTTAGACCTTTGGGCGCAAATATACTAAAAAAATCGCGGATGTCCAATAATTGTGGACACCCGCGACTTAAATCGTGCTAAAAAGGGGTAACTTATCTCAAAGCTGCCTGAGCGGCGGCCAGACGTGCAATAGGAACACGGAAAGGCGAGCAGCTCACGTAGTTCAGACCTACACGGTGGCAGAACTCAACGGATGAAGGCTCACCGCCGTGTTCACCGCAGATACCGCACTTGAGGTTCGGGTTGGCGATACGTCCGTTCTGAGTTGCCATGTTGACAAGCTGGCCTACACCCTGCTGGTCGAGGACTGCGAACGGGTCGTTCTTCAGGATACCCTTCTCAAGATAAATGGGCAGGAACGAAGCGATATCGTCGCGGCTGTAGCCGAAAGTCATCTGGGTCAGGTCGTTTGTACCGAATGAGAAGAACTGGGCCGACTCGGCAATCTGCTGGGCGGTCAGGGCAGCACGCGGAATCTCAATCATGGTACCTACCTTGTACTCTATCTTGTCGTTGCGCTCTGCGAACAAAGCCTCGGCGGTAGCGTCAATAACCTTCTTCTGGGCATTGAACTCCTGAACGGTACCGATAAGAGGTATCATGATTTCGGGATATACAGCGATACCTTCTTCCTTGAGGTCAAGAGCGGCAGAGAGGATAGCACGGGTCTGCATCTCGGTGATTTCGGGATAGGTGTTGCCGAGACGGCATCCACGGTGACCCAGCATCGGGTTCTGCTCGATGAGCGACTCGACACGCTGACGGACTTCGGAAACTGTCACGCCCATGACGGCTGCCATCTCTTTTTGCCCCTTTTCATCGTGAGGAACAAACTCGTGAAGTGGCGGGTCAAGCAGACGGACGGTAACGGGCAGATCGTGCATTGCCTTGAAAATTCCATAGAAATCGTTGCACTGCAGAGGAAGCAGTTTGGCAAGGGCCTCGCGACGACCGGCTTCGTCCTTGGCCAGAATCATCTGACGCATGGCAACGATTTTGTCGCCTTCGAAGAACATGTGTTCAGTACGGGTCAGACCGATACCGGTAGCACCAAATGAACGGGCCACAGCTGCATCATGAGGAGTATCGGCGTTGGTGCGGACTTTCAGACGGGCGTACTTGTCGGCCAGAGTCATCAGTTCACCGAAGTTACCTGAGAGCTCAGGAGCCTGAGTCTCAATCTGTCCGGCATAGACCAGACCGGTTGAACCGTCGATTGACATCCAGTCACCCTCGTGCAGGGTAACGCCACCGACGGTAAGAGTACGGTTGCGATAGTCAATGTTGACACCGTTGGCGGCTGAGACACAGCACTTACCCATACCACGGGCAACAACGGCAGCGTGTGAGGTCATACCGCCACGGGCAGTCATGATACCCTGGGCGCTGTGCATACCCTTGAGGTCTTCAGGAGAGGTTTCGATACGGACAAGAACACATTTTTCCTTGCGCTCTGCCATGACTTCAGCATCCTCGGCAAAGAAGACAATCTTACCGGTAGCAGCACCCGGAGAAGCGGGAAGGCCCTTGGTGATGGGCTTTGCAGCTGCAAGAGCGGCTTTTTTGAAGACGGGGTGAAGCAGTTCGTCGAGCTTTTCGGGTTCGATACGGAGGATGGCCTCACGCTCGGTCAGCATACCTGAATGGAGCATTTCCATGGCGATACGCACCATGGCAGCACCCGTGCGCTTACCGTTACGGGTCTGAAGCATCCACAGCTTGCCGTCCTGAATTGTGAACTCGATATCCTGCATATCCTTGTTGTGGTTCTCAAGGTTCTCCTGAATCTGATTCAGCTCCCTGTAAGCCTGCGGCATTGATTCCTCAAGTGAAGGATACTTGGCCACACGCTCCTCTTCGCTCAAGCCCTGGCGCTTTGCCCAGCGGCGTGAACCTTCGATAGTGATCTGTTGCGGAGTACGGATACCTGCCACAACGTCTTCACCCTGAGCATTGATAAGGTATTCACCGTTAAAGATGTCTTCACCGGTAGCAGCGTCACGTGTAAATGCAACACCGGTAGCGGAATTGTTGCCCATGTTACCGAATACCATAGACTGTACGTTGACAGCGGTACCCCATTCTGCCGGAATCTTATTGAGCTTGCGGTAGAGGATGGCGCGCTCGTTCATCCAGCTGTCAAACACAGCGCAGATGGCACCCCACAGCTGCTGCCAGGGATCGTCGGGGAATTCACAGCCAGTCACAGTCTTGACGGCGGCCTTGAACTTGACTACCAACTCCTTGAGGTCATCGGTGGTAAGTTCAGTATCGAGATTGACGTTACGTTTCTTCTTCTGTTCGTTGATGATGACCTCGAACGGATCCTCATCTTCCTTCTTGACGGGCTTCATGCCTAAGACCACGTCGCCGTACATCTGCACGAAACGACGATATGAGTCCCATGCGAAACGGGGATTTCCGCTGCGCTTGGCAACCACCTCGACAGCCTGGTCGTTCATACCGAGGTTCAGGATGGTATCCATCATACCGGGCATTGAAGCGCGGGCACCTGAACGGACTGAAACCAGAAGAGGATTCTCTGCATCACCGAACTTGGGGCCGTTGACGGCCTTTTCGGTCTCTTTCATGGCTGCTTCGACGTCTGCCTTGATATCGGCTACGACTGCGTCCTTACCTACTTCGAAATACTCAGTGCAAACCTCTGTAGTGATGGTGAATCCCGGAGGAACCGGCATTCCCAGAAGGTTCATCTCGGCCAGGTTGGCACCCTTGCCACCCAGCAGTTCACGCATCGAGCCGTTACCATCGGCTTTCTTGTTTCCAAACAAGTAAACTCTTTTCTTACTCATGTTCTTGTTCTATATTATAATGTGATGAAATATTCGTTTTCTATAAATATGCCAAGTTTATACGCCGAAAGGATTTCGGCGCGCAAAAGTAATACTTTTTTGATTCCCGGACAATACCTGATGCGGATTCTTCTGATAATTATACGACTGTACCCCGTTGACGAAACAACGCTCCACACGGTGATGCAGCGTCACCCCTTCGTAGGGCGACCAGCCGCAAGGCCCCATGACATCTTCTGCACGAACAGTCCATGAAACTCCGGGGCGGACCAGGACCAGGTCTGCAAAATAACCATCTCTAATATACCCCCTACCCTCGATTCCGAGCAGTGAAGCGGGGTTGTGCGAAGCCTTGCGGACAACAGTTTCCGCTGAAAGACAATCGAGCAGCAACGGAAGGAAGAACTGCACGGACGGCGTCCCGGAAGCGGCCTTCAACGCACCTCCCTGTTTGTCCGCAGGAAGATGTGGAGCATGGTCGGTTCCAAAAGTATCTATCAGACAGGAAGCTGCCGCCTGACGCAGCGCCTCACGATCTGATACCCCCTTGATTGCGGGATTGCATTTGAATGCCGCCCCACCTATTGACGGGTTACAGATTTCATTTCCGTCGGGCAGCAGCACCCGTCCTCCCACCTCTGCAAACCAGAGATAATGGGGACATGTTTCAGCTGTTATTTTCTTATCTTTTAATAGTTTATCATCAAGAAGTGAAAGTTCTTCTTTAGTTGATACATGCATAATGTGAAGTCGTGCTCCGAGGCGTTCAGCCATCTCAATAGCTAAGGAAGAACTACTGTAGCAGACCTTAGAATCGCGGATTCTGCGGTGGCACCACAGCGGCAGGTCATCGGTCGTCCCCATCGACTGGAGAAGCGATTCCCGGTGGGCTCGAATAAGCGGTTCCGACTCGCAATGGGCTGCCACGACCACCCCTGTTTCAGCAGAGAAACGGAAGAGATTCTCAATTGATTCCGCCTGCGACACGAGCATGTTTCCTGTAGATGAACCCATAAAAAGCTTGATGCCGGGTATTCTTGAATAATCGGCTTTTTTCAGAACCTCCAGATTGGTGTTGGTCGCCCCCATCCAGAAGCCGTAATTGGCTGAGGAAACGGCTGCAGCCCGCTCCATCTTCGCCTCCCAGTCCTCCAGCGTAACTGTAGCAGGTTTCGTGTTGGGCATCTCAAGGAAAGAGGTGACACCACCGGCAACGGCCGCCGCCGACTCTGTAGCCATGTCCCCCTTATGTGTGAGCCCCGGATCACGGAAATGGACATGCATGTCAATGGCTCCAGGAAGTAGCAGACACCCTTCGGCATCTATCTGTTCTGATGCCTGTATTACAGAAAAAGGGATGTCCTCCCCATGGAAAACATCCTTTATTCGCTCTCCGTCAACCAAAATTGCCCCCGTAAATGTTTGTTCCTCATTGACTACGGTGGCGTTACGGATGAGAAGCATATCAATTAACGGCTTGTTTTTGTGGATATTTACGCCAGAAACTGCCCCACCTCAGCTTGATTACACCGAAAACGGCCTCGCTGAAAATACCGCCGCTCATCTTGGAGGTCCCGAGCTCGCGGTTTGTGAAAATAATCGGTACCTCAACGACATTGAAACCGCACTTGACGGCCGTGAACTTCATTTCAATCTGGAAGGCATAGCCCTTGAAGCGGATTTTGTCCAGTTCTATGGTTTCCAGCACTTCACGACGGTAGCACATAAAGCCGGCAGTAGTGTCGAAAATATGAAGTCCCGTCACTATCCTGACGTATGCAGAGGCATAATATGACATCAGCACCCTACCTATCGGCCAGTTTACGACATTGACCAGACGGTTGATGTAACGCGAACCGATTGCAGCATCTCCTCTCCGTCCCTGCTCGTCTGTCTCAGAGCACGCCTTGTAGAGGCGGACCAGATCCTTGGGATTGTGCGAAAAATCAGCATCCATCTCGAAGATGAAATCGTAGCCGTGCTCCAAAGCCCAGCGAAAACCGCAGATGTAGGCTGTTCCCAACCCTAATTTGCCACTCCTTTCTATAATGAAAAGGCTGTCTATATACTCGTTCTGGAGTGATTTCACAATGCCGGCAGTGCCGTCTGGCGAGCCGTCGTCAACAATCAGCACATGAAAAGGCTGAGACAACCCATGCACAGCACGGATTATGGCCTCAATATTCTCCTTCTCATTGTAGGTCGGGATAATGACTACGGAATCTGATTTCATGAATATTGTTTCTTGCGTTTCACGATTATCCTGCAAAAATAGGTATTTTTTCTTTTAGACACACATTGTGGTGCTTTTTTCTCTAATTTTGCCCCCGTTTTGGAACTGAAAGAGCTTTTTGGAAAGTTTGCAGGGTTGCCACAGGTGAAGGCCGCTGCGAACATGTTGTCGGAAAAGAATCCCGACCGGACACCCGTTTTCCTTCAAAGCCTCTCAGGTTCAAGCCGCAGTCTGGTTCTCGGCTCGCTTTTCAAGAAGGCCGGCCGCGACTTCATACTACTTCACGACAGCAGCGAAGAGGCCGCCTATCTCTATTACGACCTTGTACGTATTTTCGGAGAAGATTGTGTCTATATGCTGCCCGCCTCGTTCCGCCACAGTGCCCGCTACGGGGGGGACGACTCCGGCAACCTCATAATGAGAACCGAGGTTCTGGGGCTGCTTTCTTCTGATGAAAACGGGAAAAACAAATCGAAAATCATAGTAGCCTATCCGGAATCGCTAATAGAGAAGGTTGTTCCCAGCGACGAACTCGAAGCGAAGACCCTTCACCTTCACACGGGCGAAAAGGTTGATACCGCATTCGTTGGGGACATCCTCACCGAATTCGGCTTCCAGTATGTCGATTATGTTTATGAGCCCGGACAGTATGCCCTTCGTGGAAGCCTGATTGACATCTTCTCCTGGAGCTGTGAACAGCCCTACCGCATAGACTTCTTCGGCGATGAAATCGAGAGCATCCGCACCTTTGACGTTGAGACACAGCTTTCCCAGGAGCGGCTGGACGAGATTCAGATTATTCCCGAACAGCAGCAGTTCAATATGGAAAAGGCTGTCCCCGTTTCCAACTACTTCCCCTCGGATGCCGTAATCGGATTCTTTGACTACGACTACTGCCGCCATCGCATGGATATGTTATATAAGGAGATGGCCGAAGTTGAGAAGAATTCCAAAAACTGCCAGGAAGTCGGTCTCCGTACAGTCAAAAGCCTTCCTGTTGAATCGCTCGTTGATGGCGAGACCTTTTTTGCCGACTTCACAAACCGGTTCCGCTGCATGGAGTTCGGTCATCAGGGTCACTTCGACAACATGGCGACCGTCACCTTCCACACCACCCCACAGGAGGGTTTCGGAAAGAATTTCGACCTTGCTGCCGAGCGGATTTCCGAATTCATCTCGTTAGGATACCAGCTTTTCATCCTCAGCAGCAATCCCAAGCAGACAGAGCGCATACAAGCCATATTCTCCGAACGCATCAAGATGTTCAAGGAGGGTCAAGAAGTTTTCACCCCCGTCAACGACACCCTCCACGAAGGGTTTATTGACAAGGACCTGAAAATCATGTGCTATACCGACCACCAGCTCTTCGACCGTTTCCACAAATACACACTTCGCAGCGACAGAGCCCGCAGCGGCAAAATGGCCCTCACTCTCAAGGAGTTGCTCCAGTTCCAGTTCGGCGACTATGTAGTTCACATGGACCATGGCATCGGACGCTTCGGCGGACTGTTCAAGACCAATATTAACGGACGCGAACAGGAGGTGATGAAAATCCTCTACAAGGACAACGATGTCATCCTGGTAAATATCCACAACCTTCACAAGGTATCGAAATACCGTGGCAAGGAGGGTGAAGAGCCTGTCATACACAAGCTTAGCAGCGGTGTATGGGAGCGGATAAAAGAGCGTAGCAAGAAGAAAATCAAGGATATAGCCAAAGACCTGATTCGTGTGTATGCCGCCCGTCTCAAGGAAGAAGGATTCGCCTTCAGCCCCGACACCTACCTGCAGGAGGCTTTGGAGGCATCGTTCATTTACGAAGAGACACCCGACCAGACAAAGGCCATTGCCGCCATAAAGCACGATATGGAACTGCCCAAGCCAATGGACCGTCTCGTTTGCGGCGACGTCGGATTCGGCAAGACCGAAGTGGCAATCCGGGCGGCCTTCAAGGCGGTTGCTGACGGCAAGCAGGTAGCCGTTCTGGTACCGACTACCGTCCTGGCTCTACAGCACTACAACACATTCAAGGAGCGTCTAAAGGATATGCCCTGTTCGGTCGATTACCTTAGCCGGACCCGCTCAGCAGCTGATGTCAGGAGTGTTCTCGCCGGACTGAAGGAGGGAAAGCCCGACATACTGATAGGCACTCACAAGCTTATCGGCAAGAATGTACAGTTCAAGGATTTGGGGCTACTGATTGTCGATGAGGAGCAGAAATTCGGCGTAACTGTCAAAGAAAAGCTGCGTCAGATTCGTACTCAGGTCGATACACTGACCCTTACGGCCACCCCCATTCCGCGTACCTTGCAGTTCTCGCTTATGGGAGCACGCGATCTGTCGGTTCTCTCCACTCCCCCAGCCAACCGCTATCCTATTCAGACTGAGCTCTATACATTCGACAAGGACATAATCCGTGAAGGTATCGAACTGGAACTTGAGCGTAACGGCCAGGTGTTTTTTGTTAACAACCACATAAGCGACCTGAACGATATTGAGATACTGATTCACAGCGTAGTACCGCAGGCCCGCACCGTTATCGCCCACGGCCAGATGGACGGTGAAAAGCTCGAACAGATTATCATCGATTTCATCAATTATGAATACGACGTGCTGATTTGCACCAGCATAATCGAGAACGGCATAGACATACCTAATGCCAACACGATTTTCGTGAACAGTGCCCATAAATTCGGCCTGAGCGACCTTCACCAGTTGCGCGGACGGGTCGGACGAAGCAACAAAAAAGCGTTCTGCTACCTTCTGGCTCCCCCAACGGAATTCCTCACTCCTGATGCCAAGCGCCGCCTGCAGGCAATCGAGAGCTTTGCGGAACTTGGCAGCGGACTGAACATCGCAATGCAGGACCTCGACATTCGCGGAGCCGGCAACATGCTGGGAGCCGAACAGAGCGGATTTATTGCCGACCTCGGTTTTGAAACCTACCAGCGGATTCTCAAGGAGGCAATGCAGGAACTGCGCGACGAGGCATTCGAGAGTATTTACCAAGCCGGTAAAGAGACCTCTGACGATAGCAATCCTGACACCAAGTATGCTCTGGATGCCGATATCGAGTCCATGGGAAGCTCGCTGGATTCGGTTCAGGCGTACGCCCTTGCAAATTCCAACACCGAATTTGTCTCAGAATGTCAGATGGAATCGGACCTTTCGCTCTTCTTCGACGAGAAATATATTCCGGGAGCCTCCGAACGCATGAGCCTCTACCGTGAAATGGATCAGCTCGAGACCGACGAGGCTATTGACGGATTCGTTTCAAGGCTTACCGACAGGTTCGGGACCATGCCGGAGGAGGGACGGGATTTGATTCTGTTTATCCGAATCAGGCTTATGGCCAAGAAACTCGGCATGGAGAAAATCGTCATCAAGAACGGGCAGATGATCTGCTACTTTGTCAGCAATCTGCACTCGCCGTTTTACCAGTCTGAGAGTTTCGATCGGATTATACGGTTTGCTTCTGAACACTGCAGAGAGGCTCGGCTTCTGGAGAACAAGGGACGGCGTACTATGACCGTTACTGGGGTCGGTAGCGCTGAACAGGCTTTCGGGATTTTCCGGGAGATTGTCGGTTATTAACCTCGCTTCGCCTGTTTTTTTTGGGGGGGGGTGGTATCAGATACCTATTGCGACCAGGGTCACATCATTTTCGAGAAAATTTTCTCGATTTCGCGGAAGATGGATTCTATTGTGCCGGTGGCATCGACGGTCTGGCAGATTCCCTTTTTGACGTAGTAGTCTTTTACCGGAGCGGTCTGCTCATGATAGACTTGCACACGGTGGCGGCAGGTCTCGGGAGTATCATCGCTGCGGTTTGAGGTCTGGGCGCGCTTCATCATCCTTTCGACCATAACCTCGTCTGGCACCTGCAAATCAAGGAAAATATCAATTTGCTTGCCCCTCTCCTCCATCAATTTGTCCAATGCCTCGGCCTGGGCAACATTGCGTGGATAACCGTCAAAAATGACACCGTGCGAAACGGGAAGCTCATCAACAGTCTTGGCAAGAAGTCGGAGAATCATCTCATCAGGAACCAGGTTTCCAGCGGCGATATACCCCTGCGCCTCACGGCCGATTTCAGAGAAATTGGCAATTTCAATACGTAGAAGATGCCCTGTCGAGAGGTGGGCCAGCTGAAAGCGTTCAGAAATCAAATCACTCTGTGTACCCTTGCCACAGCCAGGACCTCCTGATATGATGACATTTATCATGATGAAAACCTTTGGTTTGAAACGATTGTTTTCGCGTTACAAAAATAAATAAAAACTTTCAGTTCAAAACCCCGTTTTTAAAAAAATTATATCACCAAAAAAAAGAATCAGTGTCATAGTATTACAGAGTTGTTGTTTTTCCAAAGAGTTGAAGAAATGCATATTTCAAAGCCGTCCGCCAGGGAAGCCGCTGCCCCGTCCTTCGACATGCTTCACGGATTTCCGATGCGCCGTTTTTGCTGCCAAGACTAAACGCCATCTGCATATACCAGGCACTGTGGCGCCTGAACCAGTCCTTCATTTCGCGGCAATCGACATTCAGGAAAAGTGCCCAGTCAATGGTCTGGACAAAGGTTTTCAGTCCGAACCTGAAATTCTTGGCCATGTCCTTTGAATGGCTCACGGTCTCATCCAGTACCCTGTAGGCCAGGTTTACTTCATTTACATAGTATGCTGGCCCTTGCATAAGAAGTGCTGACGTGACAGAGATATCCTCCGCCGGATACCGGGGGCCGATAAACAATTCCTGATACTTATCCAAATAATTGAACAGCAAAGTCTTAGGATATAAGGCAGTGGAAAGAACTATATCGGGATGAATCTGGCGGCTAAGGAACCGTGCGACTGTAGCTGGGCCGAAAGCATCCGCATCAAAACGATCTTCCTTCAAGCCGGAATTATGCAGCGTGTAAGTATCTCCATCAGCGTGATAATCAGCGTAGTTGCCATAGACAATGCTGGCTGAAGGATGTGCACGCCATGCATCCACAAGATGTTGCAGCCTGTCATCCCCCATCCAGAAATCATCACCGGCACAGTCGGCAATCAGTTCCCCATTAGAGGCTCGAATACAGTCAAAATAGTTGCGAACCACCCCCTTGTTCTCTTCATTGCATATCAGTACGACCTTGTCGGGAAAAGCCGCCTGTATTTCCCGGCAGACTTCAGCCGTGTGGTCGGTCGATGCATCTTCCCCTACGATTAGTTCAAAATCGAAGTCACACTGCTGTCTGAGCACAGACAACATTGACTGCGTCACGTACGCCTGCTGGTTGTAGCAGCAGAGGATGACCGAAACCAGTGGTTTATTCATGGCGTTTCAATTTGTTTTTCAGCTTGTTCCAGGCGGTCGCGACAGACCAGACACGATTGAACTCATACAGGGCATAGACCGTTACCAGCAGCAGAAGAGACCCCGACAGCACCAGGTTCAAAACAGGATTTTCAACGAAGACAGCCACCACGAACGCCGCCACATTCAGTAAAATAAAGCGGGCCTCAATTCTGATATTGTTCCTATCAGGGACATAGCTGCATAGGCCGTGAATAAGCCACAGCATCGACAGCGTATAGAGAACGTGTGCAATCAGATAGGCGATTCCAAGTCCTTCAAGCCCCATGAGAGGCCAAAGAATGAAGCAGGCCCCGAGGTAGAGAGCATACCAGAGAACCTCCGTCAGGCAGAACAGCAGCCCCTTCCCCTTGCTGAGAACGACAAAAGCCAACGGCCAGCTGAGGGTCTTGACAAGGGTTCCGAGCACCTGCCAGCGAAGCAGCGGCTCAGCCGGAACGAACTTTGCCGAATAGAAGAAATTGAGCAGGAACGGAGCAAACAGAAGCATTGCTGACACCACCACGGAAGAGAGGATTACACACACACGTGTCTGCTCCTTGACACGGCTTCTCAACAGACCGTCATCGTGACTTACTTGACAGAGACGAGGATAGTAGTCGGTTGACATGGCAGTCAGGATGGAGGCAATCGCCGCACTGGAAAGGCTCCAGGCCGACTGGAAAAGGCCGACTGTCTCGATATCCGCACGGTTGCTCAGATACCCCTTGAGGATAAACATTGAAAGAGTTCCCACCAGACCGGCAATCATACTGTAAATGCCAAGCATCACCATCTTCTTTCCATTAAAGAAAGTATCGTGATAACTCTGCTGCACTTTGGGTAGCTTGATTTTACATACATAGAACGTACTGCAAATCAAGGTAATAAAAGAAGCGGCAAGCAATGCTGGAACAATACCGTCAATACCGAAAAGCCAGAACAGCAGGGTAAAACCGACAAGCGAAAAGACCGAGCCATAGACCGAGGCACGCGCCATGTCGCCAATTCGTCGCAATCCCTGAAGCAATGTGGACTGCCCGGCCGATAAAGTTGCCATGAAAACGGCAAAAGAGAGACAACTAATAGGGACAATGTGCGCCTTGTCGTGAAATGCCCAATTGCTCAGAGCCGGTGCAAAAGCAATTGTAAGCAGGGCCCCGGCAATAGCAGTGAACATCATCCATCTGCGCACCGTGGTGGCAGTGGATGAAATAGCCTGCGCATCCTCGTTTGAGGCCGCCTGCGAAATATCACGCACCGCACTGAAACTCAATCCCAAGGAAGACAACGACTGCACCATGCTGATAACAGACTGATACAGACCTATCAACCCCACTCCGGTAGTACCTACCAGCAGAGCGACTGCCTTGGTACGAAGCATGCCGACAATCATGTTAACAGCCTGCGAACCACCGAAGATTCCGGTCGAACGCACAATCTGCCCATAAGAGGTCTCTTTCGCAGATGTAGCTGTCTGTGTCGTAGCTTCGCTATCCATATTTCAATTATTCTTCAACGCCGGCTGAGACTATATAGAAATCCTCCGGCCGTAAATACTTTTCTGCCAGCCGTCGCAGTTCTTCAGGGGTAATGTCCCGGAGAACATCCAACTGCTGCTTGTGACACACTGTCATATCCTGCCCCGAAACCAGCGATGAGACGAACATGTCCGACAGGGAGAACGGGCCGTCAAGCATACGGGCATACTCCCCGTAAAGATAGTTCCGCAATCTTCCAAGTTCCTCATCCTTAACCGGTTCGGTCGATAATTTCTCAATTTCCTCCCACACGCCGTCAATGACCGGGTGCACATTGGCAATAGCCGTCTGGGTATCAATATCGATGTACGAGAAATTGTTATATACGGTGTGGGTCGAATAAATGCCATACGTGTAACCCTTCCGTTCCCTGAGCGACATCATCAGACGGCTGCCAAAATATCCACCCAACAGTGCATTAAGCACATGAAGTCCGTGAAAATCAGCATGTTCCTCTCCTATTGTCGGGAGTGACAGCCGGACTGCCGCCTGGGAAGCCCCCTTTTTGGGAATGAGCCAGACTTTCTGCGACGAGGGTTGCGGCTGAATCAGACACAATCGCCCAGAGGGGTTGTCGCACGGTTTCAGCGTGCCGAACAGCTCCTCCATACATGTCAGAACCTGCTCATCAACATCGCCCGTCACAACGAGCTGTGTATTTTCAGGAGTGTGGAAACGGTTGTGGAAATCGTGGAGCGCCTGCGGGTCGAGACTCCGGAAATCCTCCTCCCGAAGCATCCTGCCGTAGGGATGGTCCTGACCGAACAGCACCTCGTTCATCTTCATGGAGGCCATCACATGCACCTTCTCGCGGTCAATGCGCCATTGCTGCTCACGCAATTGCAGGTTCAGCCGCAGCCCCTCTTCAGGATACTGCGGGAAAGCGTGAAGATTGCGCAGTATGGTCAGGTTCTCCCGAATATACTTCGTTGGGGTACAAAGCGTTACAATGACATATTCCATCATCGTGGAATAATAGACGTAGGCTCCGTAGCCGTCAAAGCAGTCAGCCACCTCGGCGGCATTCATGGCTTTGCATACAATTTTGCCGTTTTCATCGTAAGTTTCCCGGCATCCCTCCTTTAGCAGCAAGTTGGAAAGCTGGGCAACAAGCGGGCGGGGCTGGAATGCCGAACCGGCCCTCACCACCAAATCGACCCTTACCAGTCCTTCCACGGGGGTATGAATATACGAAACCCGCATGCCGTTCTTTAGCACACGACAATCCATCGACGGAATTTCCACCATCTGGAAAGTTCCGATTGCAGGCGGAACATTTCTGTCCGGATTCGAGTGAAGGAAACTGTCGGTGTTATTTTTCATTTCAGCAGACCGCTACTAAGGATTCGTTCAAGGTCTTCCGGGGTATCAACGGCAAGATTCTCGACATCTGTCAGGGCCACTCTGATGCGGAAACCGTTTTCCAGCCAGCGCAACTGCTCAAGCGACTCGGCAAGTTCCAGCGGGGACTGCGAAAGTGCGGTAAGCCTTGGCAGCACCTCCTTGCGGTAGGCATAAATCCCGATGTGCTTGTAGAACGAGTGCTTATCAAGCCACTCCTCACGAGGAATATTACGAAGATACGGGATTACCGAGCGGCTGAAATAGACAGCCTCGTGGTTCCCGTTCATTATCAGTTTCGGGGAATTCGGATTGAACAGTGCATTGAGCCCCTCCTCCTTGCGGAAAACCCGGCAAAGGGTGGCAATCTGCGTACCGTTGTCCTTTCCATCGGAAATAAAACACGATTTGAGCGACTCAATCTGAGACGGTTTGATAAAAGGCTCGTCACCTTGTATATTAATGACAACATCGAACGAGCATTCGACTTTCGTCATGGCCTCTCCACAGCGGTCCGTTCCGCTGCGATGACTTTCCGAAGTCATAATAGCCTTCCCGCCGAACGCCTCGACAGCGCGGAAAATCCTGTCGTCATCAGTTGCGACATAGACGTCGTCCAATACCCCTTCAACCTGTTCATAGACTCTCTGTATCATGGGCTTGCCACCGATGTCAGCAAGCGGTTTGCCCGGAAAGCGCGTCGAAGCATAGCGCGCCGGTATCAGTCCTAAGAACTTCATTGGATTATGCTTTCGTTACATACAGCTGTCCGGCCTCAGTGCGGACAACACAGATACTTTCTCCTTCATTAACATAGCCGTTCATGGCAACGGCATCATAGATTCGACCTCCAACAGAGACCTTTCCGCCGGGACGCAGGATTGTCGCAGCCTCCCCGGATTTTCCTACACAGGCATGAAGTTCACTGATAGGAACCCCGATGAAACCTTCCTCCTGCTTCTGAGTGGCCTCCAGGGCCATCTTTCGGAACGAGCTCTTTCCCTTGCCTATTTTCGAGGTAAGCCAGACACAGATACCGACACCGGCAAGAATGCTGAGAACGACTATAATCAGGGCCTCGTCAAAGTCACCAAGCGACATATTGCCCCACTCAAGCGAGATGCTGTTATCGACCATCGAGAATGTGAGCCCTGCCACGACACAGATAATTCCCAGCACCCCAAGGATACCGAAACCAGGAGTTACGATTATTTCGAGGAAGAGCAATACCAGACCAACCACAAAGATGGCGATTTCCCAGTAGGCGACCAGTCCGTTGACATAAAGAGAGGCAAAATAGAGCACCGCCGCAACGGCAGCGACCACCGACGGAAAGCCTAATCCGGGATTCTGCAGTTCAAACCAGACTCCCGTAACGATGATTATAATGAGAATGGCCCGCAGAATGGTTCCGACAAGACTGGCCGACAAAACTCCTAAAGAAAGTAACAACATAAGGTTCAATAAATTAGCAAACACTTTGCATCCATCCTTCAACGAAGGACATAGTTGCGATTCTGGTTGCTAAGGTAATGCTATCCCGTTAAAGTACCAAACCCTACACAAGTAAATACCTGAAATTTTCCTGTTTCAGGACACCTTTCGAGCAGAGGAATCGCAATATGGTGATGACCTTGTCGGCCGAATAGTGCCCTCTGAGCGTATTTCCGCCAATGGTGCACGGCTTCTGCACCCCGACTTCCTCGTTGACAAGGGAATCGACAAGGGTCTCCAGCGGAAGGCTCTTTCCATCCGAAAGAAGCACCTTCACGGCATCCGTAATCTCATCGGTTTCCCAAGTACGAATCCCCTGTTCGTTCTTTTTGAGGCACACGTCGCAAATTCCGCAGTTTCGTGCATTCTGCTGGCCGAAATAGTGCATAAGCCGCTTACTACGGCAGACCGAATCATCGGCAGCATACTCAATCATGGCCTGAATGCGCTCCTCGTACCGGCGGCGGCGGTCTTCATAGACGACCTGAGTCAGCGGGATATCCTTCCCCTCCACACGATCCATCACTATCTTGACCAGCGGACTCTTCTTGCGCGGAATATAGTCAATAATCCCCTGCCTGGATAGTCTGAGCAGCCCTTGATACACTTCGTCGCGGCTCTTCCCCACCCTTTCGGCCAGCCGCTCCTCCTCGATGTGGACGGCATCGGCAAAAAGCCCGGTGTATGAGCGGAGCAGGATGCCAAGCAATTCCTCGTCGTCCTCATCAAGCGAAATATTGTACAGTTCATCCCTGTCGATTGCCATCATCACCTTCGAAGTCCCCTCAGAAGGCTCTTCGTACTCAATGTAGCCAGCCTGCTGCAAGAGTTTCAAAGCGCTGAAAACCTGCACTTCATTCAGGTGGAACCGGCGGCTGAATTCTATGGAGTCAAAGGGATATACCGCCCCTGCACCAGTTCCGATTTCAAGTTCGTAGTAGTAACAGAGGCAATCATAAACCTTGCGAATGTATTTCTTTTCGGGAAAAGTATCCGAAATACGCTTCTTCAGCCGCACTGCATCGGCTTTCTGGTATAGCAGAACGGCGTATGCTTTCTTCCGGTCACGACCGGCACGGCCCGCCTCCTGAAAATAGGCTTCGGGCGAGTCTGGCAAATCCCAATGCACGACAACCCTCACGTCCGCCTTGTCAATACCCATTCCGAATGCGTTTGTGGAGACAATGACCCGAGTCTTTCCCTCCTGCCACTGCTGCTGCTTCTGGTTTTTCACATCTTCGGTCAGACCGGCGTGGTAATAGTCGGCCGAAATGCCAAGCTTTCTAAGATTGTCGGATATTTCCTTTGTAGTGGCACGCATCCTGACATAGACCAATGCCGTTCCAGGCACTGACGAAAGGATACTCAGCAAGGTTTTCTCCTTGTCGTCGGTATTGCGCACCACGTACGACAGGTTCTGACGCTCAAAGCTCATACTGAGCGCATTAGGCTCTGGGAAGCGGAGTCTTTCCTGGATGTCTGCCACTACTTCGGGGGTTGCCGTGGCAGTCAGGGCAAGCACAGGCACGTCGGGCAGCAGAAGGCGGATGTCGGCAATATTGAGGTACGACGGACGGAAGTCGTAGCCCCACTGCGAAATACAGTGCGCCTCGTCAACGACAAGCATGCTCACTTGTAGGCTCAGAATGCGCTCCAAGAAGAGCTGGGTCGAAAGCCGCTCTGGAGAAACGTAGAGGAATTTGTAATTGCCATAGAGACAATTGTCCAAGGTAAGGACGATTTCGTTCTGGGGCATCCCGGAGTGGATGCACGCCGCTTTGATGCCCATCTGCCTAAGCCGGCTCACCTGGTCTTTCATCAGGGCCACCAACGGGGTCACGACCAGGCAGATGCCATCACTGGCCAATGCCGGAACCTGGAAGGTCAGCGATTTTCCGCCTCCGGTCGGCATCAGTCCCAAAGTGTCACGCCCCGAGGCTATGCTCTCGATTATCTCAAGCTGCAACGGCCTGAAATCCTCATAACCCCAGTACCGCTTGAGAATATCATGAAAATGTGAGCCGTCCATACTCGCAAATGAAAGTTTTCGTACTGCGAAAATGGTTGGAGATAAGTCAGAACTCCTCTTCCTTATCCTTAATATCCTTTATCAGCAACTGTATGGAGGTATTTCCGTTATACGTATTTTCCTCGATGCTGTAGCAGATATCAAAAGGATTGAACGACTTGATATGCCGGTTGTGCTCGTACATTCCAAACGCAATACCGTTCATAATGTTCTCAGAGTGACTGTCAACCAGTTCCAGCTTCAGATGCTCCTGGTCGCGACCGACCAGACGGCTGGTCCCATAGTCAAACACCCTCTTGGTGCAGAACACCGGCTTATTGTTATCCGGACCGAAAGGATTGAACTGCTTGAGGATACGGAAGAACTTAGGAGTAATCTCCTGGAACTGAATCTCGGCATCAATATCAATAACGGGAGTCATCTGCTCCTCAGAAATATTCTCAGCGACGAAATTCTCAAAACGCTCCGTAAACTTGCTCACGTTCTCCATCTTCATCGAGAGACCGGCTGCGTAGGTATGTCCGCCGAAATTCTCCAGAAGGTCGCGGCACGACTCGATAGCACGATAGATGTCAAAACCCGGAACAGAGCGGGCCGAACCCGTTGCAAGGTCACCCGAGCGGGTCAGGACCACGGCCGGACGGTAGTACTCCTCCGACAGGCGCGATGCCACAATACCGATAACCCCCTTGTGCCACTCCTCGTTGAAAATCACAATCCCCTTGCGGGCATCCAGGTTGGTGCATGACTTGAGAATCTGATTCGCCTCCTCCGTTATTGACTTGTCCAAATCCTTGCGGGTCTGGTTGTACTCGTCAATCTGCAGGGCCTTATCGCGGGCAAAGGCCATATCCTTGGTAACCAGCAAATCGACAGCCTCTGCCGCCGACTGGATACGTCCCGAGGCGTTCAGACGCGGACCGATTTTGAAAACGATATCACTGATGGTGATTTCCTTGTCGTCAAGTCCGCAGACATGGATTATAGCCTTCAGCCCTACAGTCGGATTGGAATTCAGCTGTTTAAGTCCGTGATAGGCCAGAATGCGGTTCTCGCCAGTAATCGGGACAATGTCCGAAGCGATGCTCACCGCCACCAGGTCAAGCAGCGGAATCAGTTCCGAGAAAGCAATGCCGTTGTTCTTGGCGAAAGCCTGCATAAGCTTGAACCCCACACCACACCCCGACAGTTCACCATAGGGGTAGGTCGAGTCGGCACGCTTAGCGTCAAGCACAGCCACAGCCGGCGGAAGCACATCGTCGGGCTTGTGGTGGTCACAGACGATGAAATCGACCCCTTTCTCCTTGGCATACGCAATCTTCTCGACCGCCTTGATACCGCAGTCGAGCACAATTACCAGTTTGAAACCATTGTTGTAGGCATATTCAATGCCCTGATACGAAACACCATAACCTTCGACATAACGGTCGGGAAGGTAATAGTCCAACTGCGAACTGAACTGTCGCAGAAACTTATAGACCAATGCAACTGCAGTTGCACCATCTACATCATAATCCCCGTAAACCAAAATTTTCTCCTTGTTGGCTATGGCTTGGTTAATCCGGTTCACAGCCTTGTCCATATCCTTCATTAAAAAAGGATCGTGCAAGTCTGTCAACTGCGGGCGGAAGAATTTCTTCGCCTCACCAAAGGTTGTTATACCTCTCTGTACCAGGAGCTGAGCCAAAACCGGGCTGATTCCTACTTCGTTAGCAATTTCTTCTTTCTGTCGTTCTTGTTCGGGGGTTAGTGTTAATAAATTCCACTTACTGTCCATTAATGTTATATATTGTTTTTCTTTTTCTCACCAGAAAAGATGCCAGCCCGCTTCGTCGGGCACTATTTAATAGGCTCGCAAATGTAATCCTTCTTTTTTGGAAAAACAAGCAAACAGTAGGGGCAAAAATGAAAAAATTACAATCTTATATATGATTGCGGCACCCGTATGGCGTTATATTGCGGGGAATCATAATTGTCCCATGTTGCGGGGGCTATTCTGATAGCATCCTCGTGACGGTTCAGATAGGCACCCCACCAGCTGAACGAGCTGTTTGCAAGAATGTTATGACGGCACTGGCTCATCAGATACATATCCTGCCAGCTGTTTTCATTCCGGTTAAAATCCACAATCCTGTAATCAATCCCCAAAGAAGCGGCAAACTGTGAAGCCCAGGGCAAATCGTCGGAAAAAATATAGAAATGGGGAGTCGGTACCTTATCAATAATGTAACCGACCGCCCGCCGATAGTACTCCTCGTTGCAAATCCCTGTGTAGCGGTCATTTGTGAGGTAATCACCCCTCCTGATATGAAGGCTCACGCTATTGATTTCAGACATTTCCTTTGCAAAAAGCCCGTTTTCATCGGAAATATTTCTGAATTTGAACGAAGAAATCACCTCCTCCCTGCAACTCTGGAAATAGGCATCCGACTGGAAAAATCCACGGATAAAAGGCCTCCTGGTCTTGAAAACCGGCTGGTCAAGTTCGTAAGTATCCTGATACAAAAGCCCGAACGAACAATATTCAACCATGAATCTCAAAAGAAACCGGTGAGGGAGGGACTCATTGTCAAGTATCTGGGCCTCGACTGCGAAAGCCTTCGAAAGCTCATAGCCGTTATGAGTCCGCAGATGATTGCACTGGGATATGTCCAATATCACCCTCTTTCCCATCTGTTTCATTACCAAGTACATGGCATACAGAAACATCTGGTTTCCAATACCTCCGCAGACTATCAGGTTCTGGGTCATTCGCCTTTCTTTTTAGTCATTCTGTATATCTTGTTGCAAACCCTGTTCACGAATCTCACCACTCCATTTCTTACGCGCACTGCGAAAGGCAGCCCACGCAGTTTGTCATTTCCACCGAAATGGGACTTGTCCAGGAAAATTGCATACGGATTCCGACCTTCAGCATACTCCTCAGAGACAAAAGTGTTCTCCGGAACCTCCATGCAGCTGACTGATAGGGCATACTTCTGAACGTGCGATTCGTCGTGCCATACGGCTATGATGTTCTTTTCAAGGTCTGCAGCGATGTTGTCCCGAAGGATTCTCGACATACGAACAAAAGCCTCCGAGGTTCCGCCGAAGAAGCCCCCTCCGTATGGGTGGCACTTCTCCCCTTCTGCGATATATGCACTTGATTCCGGGTTCCGCTCCACGGTAAAACCTGAAGCGTCTTCATCGTGGTAAACCAGAGTGTGCCGCCACAGAAGCAGGCTTTTCTCCAGTGTCGGGAATGGGATTACAGTTTCGTCAATTTGCTTGAGAAACAACATGTTGGCATTGCAGTAATAACAGAAGTCATACTGCAGCAGCCGGTCCTGAACTGTACAGAAGATGTTGAATCTCAATAGTGTATCGTACGGCCAGCCAGACTTCACCTGAAAACATGGCGTCACATTGTCATTCTCCTTCAGGGACGCAATAAGGTCATTGTTGTCCGTGAAGAGGAAATAATGCTTCTGTTCCCGAGGATAGAAACACTTCTCGGCAGTCCTGTAAAAGTCCTTCCAGAAAATGGTGTAATGCCCGGTACAGATATACAGAACCGCTATTTTCATATTTTTTAGAGGGTATGATAACGCTGGCGCTTTGGCATGGTAGCCTCTTCGCCCAGCCGCATTTTCTTGTTCTCCTCGTAGGCCGAATAGTCGCCCTCAAAGTAGAATACCTTCGAATCCCCCTCGAAAGCGAGGATATGGGTACAGATACGGTTCAGGAACCAGCGGTCGTGACTTACCACTACAGCACATCCGGCGAAATTCTCCAGACCTTCCTCCAACGCACGTAAAGTGTTGACATCGATATCGTTAGTCGGTTCGTCAAGGAGCAGCACATTCGATTCGGATTTCAGGTTCAAGGCCAGATGCAGGCGGTTTCGCTCACCGCCGGAAAGGACGCCGGCCTTCTTCTCCTGGTCGGCTCCCGTGAAATTGAAGCGCGACAGATAGGCACGGGCATTGATTTCGCGTCCTGCCACCCGTATGAACTCATTTCCGCCGCTCACGATTTCATAGACCGTCTTGTCGGGCTTGATAGCCTCGTGCGACTGGTCAACATAACCGATACGGACGGTTTCACCTACGTCAAATGTTCCGGCATCGGGTTTCTCCAGTCCCATGATGAGTTTGAACAGTGTGGTCTTTCCGGCACCATTCGGTCCGATTACACCGACAATGCCGTTAGGAGGCAGTACGAAGTCTAAGTCCTTGAACAGGCAGCGGTCGCCGAACGACTTGGCTACTCCCTTGGCTTCCAGCACCTTGTTGCCAAGACGCGGGCCGTTCGGGATGAAAAGTTCCAGCTTTTCCTCCCTCTGCTTCTGGTCTTCGTTGAGCAGTTTGTCGTACGAGTTCAGACGGGCCTTACCCTTGGCCTGACGTGCCTTGGGAGCCATGTGTATCCATTCAAGTTCCCTCTCCAGAGTCTTGCGACGCTTGCTGGCCTGCTTCTCTTCCAGGGCCATCCGCTGGGTCTTCTGCTCAAGCCAGGAGGAATAGTTACCCTTCCAGGGGATGCCCTCGCCGCGGTCAAGCTCCAGAATCCAGCCGGCCACATGGTCGAGGAAGTAGCGGTCGTGGGTAACGGCAATGACCGTTCCAGCATACTGCTGCAAGTGCTGCTCCAGCCAGTCGATTGATTCAGCATCGAGATGGTTGGTAGGCTCGTCGAGCAGCAGGATGTCGGGCTTTTTGAGCAGAAGGCGGCACAGGGCCACGCGACGGCGCTCACCGCCCGAGAGAGTCTTCACCGGCTGGTCGTCTGGCGGACAGCGGAGTGCGTCCATAGCCTTCTCAAGACGGGTATCAATGTTCCAGGCATCTGTCGCGTCGATTATGTCCTGCAATTCAGCCTGACGGGCAAACAGCTGCTCCATCTTGTCGGGGTCTTCGTAATACTCGGGAAGTCCGAACTTGTCGTTAATGGCCTCGTATTCGGCCAGCGTGTCGATAATCTCCTGGACACCTTCCTGAACCACCTCCTTGACCGTTTTCTCCGGATTCAACTGCGGTTCCTGCTCCAGATATCCAACGGAATAACCGGGCGAAAATACCACTTCACCCTGATACTCCTTCTCTATACCGGCAATTATTTTGAGCAGTGTCGATTTTCCGGAGCCGTTCAGACCGATAATGCCGATTTTGGCTCCATAGAAAAACGAAAGGTAAATGTCCTTAAGTACCTGTTTTTGAGGGGGGAACTTCTTGCTGACCCCCACCATTGAAAAAATAATCTTCTTGTCGTCTGCCATATTTTTATTCTCTGATAATTTTCACTAGTCCGCCGGCTCCCAGCTTGATAATCGACGAAGGCTGTGAGGGTGCAACATCGTCACGCCGGTACTCTACTACGTAATCGGCCGCCCGAAGGATTTCCTCCGATATCTCCTTATAACAATGGGGCGACGGCTCTCCTGCAATGTTTGCCGAAGTAGAAACTATTGCCTTCTTGAACCGTAGGCATAATTCCTTGGAAAAAATCTCCTTTGTGACACGAATTCCTACGCTTCCATCCTCTGCTATGAGATTGGGGGCGAGCCCACGTGCACCGTCATAGATGATTGTTAGGGGCTTCTCGCTCAGGTCAATCAAATCGTATGCAACTTCAGGTATATCAGCTACATAGCCTTCCACTTTCCTTATAGAATCGACCAGTACGAGCATCGCCTTGCTCTCTACCCTCCGCTTGATTTCATATACTTTCCTAACTGCCGCCTCGTTGGTGGCATCACATCCGATTCCCCAAATGGTATCGGTAGGATACACAATGACCCCGCCTTTGCAGAGCACATCGACCGCAGCTTTCAAATCATTTTCAAATGTCATATTGCAATCATTTCCATTGACGCAACAAATATACAAAAAAGAGCACTCTTTTGGAATGCTCTTTTAAATTTCAATACCATAGTAATAGATGGTACTATGCCCCCTTTGGGGGCCGGCCTTCCACGGCCGGGGGATAGACAAGGACAGATAAAATAAACAAAAGCCTTTGTTTATTTTATTTCTTCGTCAAAGACAATCGCAACTTTTCCGCATTTTCCGCCGTCCATCAGTTTGTAGCCTTCAGAAGCCTGGTCAAGCGTAAAGCGGTTAGTGACAAGGTCTTCGGGATGGATGCCCCAGCGGACAATACGCTCAACAAGCTCTTCCATGCGCCAGATGGTCGTCACCCATGAACCGAAAATGGTCTTCTGGGCGTGAATCATATCAGGGCTGGGAGCCAGTTCGACGGTACCGCCTTCACCGATGAAGACAATCTTACCCCACTTGCGGGCTGCACGGACAGCCAGCTGACGGCCGTATGTGTTACCGGAGCAGTCAACGGCACGCTCAACGCCATTGCCGTTGGTCAGAGCCATAATCTTGTCGTAAGCCTGGGCATCGGAAAGGATGATTTCATCGGCCAGACCCTTTGCCTTGGCAATATCCAGACGCTCCTGAACGGTATCCACACCAATCAGCTTGTTGGCACCCATGGCGCGGGCAAGCATCAGAGATGCCAGACCGACGGGGCCGAGACCGACCACCAGAACGGTATCGTTGCCGCAAATGCCAATCTTCTCCAATCCCTCATAAACCGTACCGAAACCGCAGGCAACCTGAGCTCCGTCGGTGTAGGTCAGAGAATCGGGAAGAGCAACGAGATCCTTCTCTTCTGCCAGCATATATTCGGCCATACCGCCGTCACGCTGCCAGCCGTATGCACGGCGATAAGAGCTTGTGCAGCTGATCATGTAGCCACGACGACAGTCGTTGCAGACACCGCAACCCGAAATATGATAGACGATTACACGGTCACCCTCCTTGAAACGGCGCAGGCCGGGGCCGCACTTTACAATCTGTCCACTGGGCTCGTGGCCGCAAATCATGTTCTGATAACCTTCCGGACCCTTACCGGTATGTTCGCGATAGATGGCACGGATATCGCTGCCACAAATCGTTGAAGATTTCATTTTGATGAGCACCTCACCATGTCCGGGTTCTGGAATGGGAACTTCTTTCAAAACCACCGTACTGTTTCCCGGAAGATAGGCGGCTTGCATTGTCTTTTTCATTTGTTTGTTGATATTGATGATGTGAATCGAATACTTTATTGCCAGATGGTACCGTCCTCGTCCCAGAGGTCACGCCACGAACGGGCGGTCTTCCACATGAACACCTGCCCCTTTATGAAGCGGCAGTTCTTGTCGATACCCTTGATGGCTTCCATTTCCTCCTTTGTCAACGGGTCTTCGACAGCGGCCCGCAGGTTGCTGACAAACTTGGCCGGTTTGACCGAGAAAGGAATTGGAATCTGGCCGTTCTGGACCGCCCACTTGATGCAGACAACTGCCGGATGGATGCCATGCTTTTCGGCAATCTTCACAATTACAGGGTCTTCAATGGGAACAGTATCTTCTGGAGTCTTGTCACGTTCGGGACGGTTTGGCGAGCCGATCGGGCAGAAACCGATGACACGGATGCCGTTGTCCTCCATATACTTTTTCAGTTCAGGCTGCTGGAAATGGGGATGAAGCTCCATCTCGTTGAAAGCCGGCTTGATGCGGCAGTCGCGAAGCAGAAGCTCCATCTTGGCCTTGGTCATGTTGGAAGTACCGATATGACGTACCAGACCGTTGTCAACTAACGATTCCATGGCGCGCCAGACCTCCATATACTCCTCGTGGATGTATGGACGGGCGTGCGGGTCTCGTGACTCCACACTTACCTTGGGGGCGTGGAAATTGGGGAAGGGCCAGTGGACCAGATAAAGGTCTAGATAGTCCAGACCAAGGTCTGACAGGGATTTTTTGCAGGCACCGACAACATCGTGATGCATGTCGTTCCAAACCTTAGAGGTAATCCAAAGTTCTTCACGACGGACGACACCTTCGGCAAAAAGTTCCTTCAGTGCCTGTCCGATTTCCTTTTCATTGCCATAGACTGCGGCACAGTCGATGTGACGGTAACCGGCCTTGACGGCCTCCTTTACGGCATTGGCAATGATTTCAGGGCCATAGTTGTCACTTCCGAAAGTTCCAAGACCAACGACCGGAATTTCTGCACCCGTAGCCAGTTTCACCTTTGGAACGGCATTGGGGTCGATTTTTACTATTGTATCCATTTTGAAAAAGATTTCTGGTTAGCGTGCCATTGAGCGGTTGCGGTAGCCGTAGAGAGCTATTACCACGAAACAGATGAACGGCAGGAAAAATGAAAAGCGCACACCCGACAGACCGAGAATAGTCTGCTGGTCAATCATAAGAGCCTGAAGCGGGGGCATGACCGAACCGCCAAGGATGGCCATAATCAGACCGGCGGCACCGAACTCAGCATCCTGGCCAATTCCCTCCAGGGCAATACCGTAGATAGTCGGGAACATCAGCGACATGCAGGCCGAAATGGCAACCAGGCAATAGAGTCCGACAATACCTTTTATAAATATAGTACCCAGCACGAAGCAGAGACCTCCAATAGCGAGGTACATCAGCAGCTTGCCCGGACGGATGTACTTGAGAAGGTATGTACAGATAAAGCGGCTGCAGCAGAAAATGGCCATTGCCACAATGTTGTATAGCTGTCCTGTAGCATTGTCGATACCGAGCTCAATTTCAGCGTAGTGGATAATGAAAGTCCAGCACATAATCTGAACGCCCACATAGAAGAACTGGGCAATCACACCCTCGTAGTAGCGCTTGTTGTGAAGCAGACGCGACATGGTCTCTCCAATCTTGAATTCGCCTGTACTCTGGCACTTCGGAGTCTTGACCAGCAGGAAGATAATCATCACGAGCAGCACCACGGCACCGATAGCCAGATACGGGTTGCGGATGGTGACCAGGTCGGCCGAGCGGAAAGCCTCAAAAGCAGCAGGGTCGATGGCATTCACCGCCTCGCGGACAGCCTTGAAGTCAATCTTGGAGGGGTCGGTGGTCAAAGCCGCATACTGGGCAGGATCCAGCTCCGAAAGCTTTGTCAGAGCCAGGTTGTCGGTATTGTTCAAACGGCTGAGAATCAGCTGCTGAGCGGTAAACATACCAAGCAGTGAACCCATCGGGTTGAACGACTGGGCAAAGTTCAGACGGCGTGTGGCAGTCTTTTCGTCGCCCATTGCCAGAATGTACGGGTTGGCACTCGTCTCAAGGAACGACAGGCCGCAGGTCAGGATGAAATACGAAATCAGGAAGGGCCAGAAAGCATGGCCAAGACTTGATGGATAGAACAGGAAAGCACCTGTTGCATACAGCCCCAAGCCCATGATGATGCCGCTCTTGTAGGTGTGCTTCTTGATGTAATATGCTGCCACAAAAGCCATGGCAAAATATCCGCCATAGAAGGCGAACTGCACAAGAGAACCTTCGAAGTTACTCATCAGCAGCACTTTGGAGAATGCCCTCACCATCGGATTGGTGATATCGTTGGCAAATCCCCAAAGCGGGAACAGAATCGTGACCAGAATGAAAGAGAGCAGGAACTCGCGGGCGACCATCGGGGCGCTACCGATTTTATCTTGTGCCATAGTAACTATCTGAAAATGAAGACCAATTTCGTATTTTACGCGTATCATTC
>DCHH01000021.1:10286-14322 GCA_002315625.1 Bacteroidales bacterium UBA1757 | reverse complement strand
GACCGAAGTTCTTGCAGGCGCGATAGTCGGCCCCTTCGAAGTTCATGCCGAAGGCGTTCCATGCCGACGGGCGGAAAATCTGCTCTTCGGGAACGTTGTGCATGCAGACCGGAATACGCAGCACTGAAGCCATAGTAATAAGGTCGGCACCGATGTGTCCGTAGGCAATGGCACCGTGGTTGGCGCCCCAGTTGTTCATGACGCTATAGACATCCTTGAACTGGGCCGTTTCGTTCAGGCGCGGAGCAAAGAACGTTGTGGGCCAAGTCTTGTCGGTACGCTTGTTGATGACATCAAAGGTCTCTTGGTCAACGTCAACCGTCCAGCCTTCAGCGATTTGAAGCACCGGACCCTGACCCTTGACAAGGTTCAGACGCATCATGGTTACAGGCATGCCGCCCTTGGTGAGGAACTGTGAGGAGAAACCGCCGCCACGGAAGTAGCCGCAGTCGGCAGGATACCACGTTGTGGCCTCCAGGCACTTCTTCTCTTCCTCTTCGGACATCTCCCAGAAGGGCTTCATTGCGGGCTTGCCTTCAGCATCGGAGCATTGTCCAGTGGCATCAAGAGCCGTTGCGCCGGAGTTGATAAGGTGGATGAATCCATTGGCTGCCAGACCGGTCAGCTTGTGGCCGGTGCAGCGCTCGACAGACTCGGGGCTCCAGAAGGTGCGGACATCGGAGAACATCACGGCACGGTTGGTCAGCAGATGGCCGAACAGCATCGAGATACCGTTCAGGGAGTCGTTTTCGGTAGCCAGGATATAGGGGCGACGACGGCCATTCCAGTCGAACGAAGTGTTGAGCAGTGCTTCGGGGAAATCGCAGTTGGGCATGTAGTCGGTCCACTGGCGCTGTCCCTGGAAACCGGCGGCGATGGCATTGTGGCCAAGCGACTCTTCGCCGAAGCCGAGTTCCTTCAGACGGGGGTTGCCGGTCATGAGGTCACGGATAATAAGGTACATCTTGACGATGAACTCCCAGTCGGCATCCTTCTCTTCGCGGGTGTGCTGCCACAGGGTGTTGTAGTCGTGTCCTTCGTTCTTCTTGCAGTTGGCGACAGTCCACTCGTAAGCCTTCTTGTACTCTTCGGGGTCAAAAATGCCCTTATCGACGCGACGGCTGATTTCGACCATATCGACATATTCGTTTCTCATGCCGAGATACTCCTGGAAGAAGTCCGGGTCAACAATTGAACCGGCAATACCCATAGCGGGACCGCCGATTGAAAGATACGATTTGCCCTTCATTTCGGCAACGGCAATACCGGCCTTGGTGAAACGGAGCAGTTTTTCGCGCACGTCGGCGGGGATTTCCGTGTCGGTGGCATCCTTCACTTCACGTCCGTAGATGCCGAAAGTGGGAAGTCCTTTCTGAGTGTAGCCGGCAAGGGCGGCAGCAAGATAGACTGCGCCAGGACGCTCGGTTCCGTTGAAGCCCCAGACGGCCTTCGGGTAGTAGGGGTTCATGTCGATGGTTTCGGTTCCGTAGCACCAGCAGGGGGTGACGCTGATTGTCAGACCCACACCTTCGCGCTCGAACTTCTCGGCGCAGGCGGCGGCTTCAGCCACTCGGCCGATTGTGCTGTCGGCAATCACGCACTGGACGGGGGTTCCGTCATTGTATTTCAACTCAGAAGAGAGAAGTTTTTCCACACTGCGGGCCATGTTCATGGTCTGCACTTCAAGGCTTTCGCGCACGCCTCTTTCGCGTCCGTCAATAATGGGGCGGATACCCACTTTAGGATGATTTGATTTCATATCAGATGTTTGTTTGTTGTTTGACCGTTTTTCGGATATAGTTTTGGCAAAGGTAAACAAAAAAACGTTTGCTTAAATCGTTTCAGGTATTTTTTTTGCTCCTTTTCCGGGTGGGTGTCACAACACTAATCCGTCATCCCAGACCCGAACTGCCGTCATCCCGGGCTGACCCGGGATCCCGTCGAAACAAGGGATCCTGAATCAAGTTCAGGATGACGCAAAACCAGGAGCCATCACCAAGAAGGCTATGAACGGGGCCAACTATTGCAGGGGGATAATCAGCACGTTGAAGGATTGGGGTTGGACTTGCAGGGAGAAGTTAGGGGAATCAATGGTGAATTCCGACTCCTTTGGCACAACCATTTCGGGGTTATCAAGGGTGTTAACTACATCCTGGTCGTCCTCCTGCATGCGAATCAGCTTAACCTTGTAACCGACATTCTTCACCCCCAAAAGGTTGATATTGAAGGTTTCGGGCTCGGGGGTGCTGTTTCCCACCTTGACAATAAGAGTTTTTGCATTGTCGTCCCTGACGGCAGAGGCAAAGAGTCCCTCCTGCCCTGCAAACGGCTGGTTATCAGCGTCTGTAGCTTTGAGAATATGCGTTCCCTTGTACAAGCTGTAAAGCTGCTGTACATACCAGTTGGGGGTACGCATGCTCCGGAGATTATCGTACCAAATCATATCAGGATTCCACTGCCAGCCATCTACATGTGCGAAGAGGGGTGCGTATGTAGCCAGACGCACCACGTCGGCATTGCGCTCAACACCCGTTAGGAAGCAAGCCTCCGAAAGGGCTGCACGGAAATTGTTGGCCTTTCCCCTCAGATAGTCATGCGAAGCATACTCACCGGCAAAGACCTTCGGCCCCTTGCGGTCATAGTTGTCGTAACGGGCGGCGTTGGTGAAAAACCATTCTGGAGCCTTGTAGTAATGCTCATCGACCAAGTCTGCTTTCAGACGGGCCATCTCCGGCCACAGGAAATCAAACTTGTCACCCTCGGCCAACGGCCCCGAACTTCCGACAATCTGAATCTTCGGATAAGCAGCACGAATAGCCTTGACAAAGGGCTCCAAGCGGTCGATAAACTCCTGTCCCCACTGCTCGTTTCCAATGGAAATATACTTCAGGTTAAACGGTTCAGGATGTCCCATCTCAGCGCGCAGTCCGCCCCACTTGGTATCGGTTGAGCCATTTGCAAACTCAATCAGGTCGAGAGCATCGTCGATGTAGGGCTGCAACTCATCCAGAGGGACGTGGGCAGACATATCGTTATTCTGGTACTGGCAAGCAAGACCAACACTCAACACCGGCAGAGCAGTGGCTCCGATTTCCTCAGCCAGACAGAAAAACTCATAGAAACCAAGGCCGTACGACTGGAAATAGTCCGGGAAAAGGCGGTCAGCAAAGGTGTAGTGCCAGCGGTTCTCGTTCAGCGGACGGTTCTCGACCGGCCCCACACTGTTCTTCCACTGGTAACGGGTAGCAAGGTCGGTACCCTCGACAATGCAGCCGCCGGGGAAGCGGAACACCCCCGGATGAAGGTCGTAGAGAGCCTGTGCCAAATCCTTGCGCATGCCGTTTTCATGCCCCATCCACGTATCCTTCGGGAACAGGGAGATATGCTCAAGGTCGATTGCACCATCGTTTCGGTTATCGTAGAAAATACGCATAATTGCGTGAGCATCAGTGGCATAGCTTTTGATTTCAACGGAATATTTCTTCCACTCCTTGGAATCGACAGTCACTGTGGCAGCACTCTTTTCTTTGCCACCATTTTTGAAGATATTATTGTCAGAACCAATCAGTTCAATCCGGATTTTCTGAGGTTTACCGTTAAGGCTTCTTGCCCACACCGAGAAACGATAGGTCTCACCATCCTTGAAGCCCATCCCCTTGAGAAAACCCTCGTTTTCCAGACCGGTATATTTGTCGTGGTGAAGCGAAGAGGTCAGACGGACATAGTGAGGATTGCGCTCAAACGGCCCACCCTCGGACATCACCTCAACATGGCCGAAAGTCTTCCACCCCATCAGGCTCTGAGGAAACTCGAACGAGCGGTTCTTGACCAGTTCACCATAGAGTCCGCCGTCGGCAGCAAAGTTTATATCTTCGAAAAAGATACCGTACATATCTGGATTTACTGTACCTACTGGCTTATTAGTCTGCACGTTAAGAACAGTTTGTGCATCAAGCGACATTATTGCCGCAACAGAAATGAGTGATAGAATCAGCCGTTTCATATAATAATTAACTCAAGTTTCGCAAGTAAATAC
>DCHH01000021.1:1271-10224 GCA_002315625.1 Bacteroidales bacterium UBA1757 | reverse complement strand
TTTTATAGGGGCTCTGCCCCTAAACCCCGCGCCTACCGGCGGGCCGCTGAAGCGGCCTTATTTGAGTCTCGCAAATGCGAAACTCAAATAATTAATAAAGAGGTGTAAGAACCGGAGATTTGGTCAGACCTGACGGAACAGTCTCCCAAATATCAAAAGTAATGGGCTTATAGAATACGCTTACGATGTTTATATCCTTGAAAATACGCCAGTTGACACCACGCCTGTCATAGTCTGCAATGCGGTTGGCCGGAAGGTTTGTCACCGTCAGCTGGATTGTATTCTTCTTTCCGGGTTTGAGATATTTACCCACATTAAGACTGTATGGCGGACACCATACTTTTCCGGCATCCTGACCGTTTATGACAACCCTTGCACTCTCGTACAGGCCGTCAGCGAAGTCAAGCCTCCAGTCGGCGGCATCCTTCACGTTCGGCATCTTGAAAGTTACGGAATAGACACCGCTGCCGGCATAATTTGCTGCTTCTGAAGCATCAAGAACGGTCCACGACGAAGGCTGTCCCTGCATTACAAAGTTACCGTCGATGGCAGGGGCGTCGTCGGCAAACGAGAACTGCCACTTACCCTCGATGGGGAATCCCTTCTCCTCTTTATAGAAACGATACTCGGCCATCTGCTCAGCGACCGGTTTATCGAAAGTGCGGATAATCAGCGACTCACATGGTTTGAGCTGAAGATATACTTCATGTCCGTTGCGGACCTCAACCATTCCCCTTTCACCTGTCAGAGGATTGAAAATCATTACTGAAGCAGCCTCCTTTCCAAGTTTCACCCATCCGTCAACCGAGCTGTCCTGCAACATGGAAACGAAATAGACATATCCGTCAGAAAGCTTGCGACGAGTTAACGATGCCTTATATTTCGAAACCAGTTCTTCATGCGTCAGGGACGTTGAGTGAAGCATGGCGGTCAGGTCATCACCGGGCTTGATATTCAAGGTATTGACCAGTGACATAAGCTCCTCACGACGGGATGCGGCATCCTTTAGACCCGGCACGTCAGACGGCAGCTGGTCAAGGAACAGCACTGTGGCTCCATTATCGGCCAAAGCCTTCAGCTGACGAAGTGTCTCGACCGGCATCACTTCGCACGAGGGTACGAGAATCGCCTTGTAGAGTCCCTTCCCCTCCTTTGTTTTCAGCAGTCCGTTTTCAACTTTCGTGTCAAGCAGCTGAAGGTCAGAGATATAGTCCAAATCGTAACCACTGGATAAAATACCGTAAACTATGGCATCAAAATTGGGCAGTTTGTCGCCGAGACTATGGATTTCGAAGGTCATGTAGTTGCCCTTACGGTACTTCTCCCAGATGTCATAAATCGGGAAATACATCAGCAGTTCGTTGTCGGGAACGCCCTGCTGCAAGAACGACTGAATGCGTGTAATATATGCGTTCAGGGCATCCATATCGCGGAAAACGGGATTGTTGGGATTGACCTGAATCGAGGCATAGAACATCCATCCCGGCCAAGCCGCCTCCTTCGGAGTATAGGGGGTTCCATGATAGAAAACACGGTTCACACCGCTCACGAAAAGCTGGTCCATTTCGGGCTTAATCAGTGCCAGAGAGGTGCGGAAGTGCTCCGTAAGCCAGGTCATGCTCTCGCAGGAGGTGTATGGCTTGCCAGCGACATGCGAAGCCGAGGAGGCATAGCGCAGGGTTGCCGGATTGGCGTCATTACGCTTCATGTTGTCGTCAACCCTCAAGTAAGGAATCGTGAACTGTGTACATCCAAACGACTCACATTCAGGGATATCCATAGCGGCATACAAATCCAGCAGATTGCCGGGCGAACCGTGCGCCTGGTTGCGGGTGGTGACTCCGTGGCTGTGTGCCCACTCTGTCCAAGGGATGGTGAAATTGTCCAGCAGCATGTCGCCGATGGTCTCACGGTAGTCACAAACCACTCGTTCAATCGTCTCCGGTTCACCTATACCCTGCAGTTCAGGAATATAATCACAGATATCGTATCCTCTGCGGGTTTTGAACTCGTCGATAAGGTTTTCGCTCCAGTCTGCCCCATAGACCTCATACGAATCATTGAAAAAGGTGTGGGGCCACGGAGTTGAAGTCGTTGAAAAAGCATTGTCAAACCGCTGCAGATAGTGCTGCAGGGCATCTTTCGAGAGATGGTTCATCACATAGCCTTCCCCGCCGGGGGCTGAACGCTTCACCTGCTGGCGGGTCTTGCCCACGAAAAGGGCATAGAGGGTGCCATCGGTTTCGGGGGTGAAACGCAGGACGTCGTCTTGAACTAGAGACAACGGCAACTGCTCGCGGACTCCGTCGCTATGGACGAAAAGAAGGGCTGCCAGATGGGCCAGACCCGACTGCTTCGGGTCGTTGACTTTTATTACTAGAGTCTGCTCTCCGTCATGCCGAACTGCGTCATGCTGAACTTGATTCAGCATCCCTTGTTTATGAAGGGATCCCGGGTCAAGCCCGGGATGACGAGCGGGATTGGCCTTTGTCTTGGCGGACGGGGATGGGTTGGCTTGGACTGGGTAGGTCTGGATGATTTGCTTGGAGGCTGCATTGTCAGCGTCGATGTTCGGGCCGCCGAAAGGCCACCCCGTGCCGCCGTTCATATCGACTATCATGTCAAGCCTCTTCCCCTCGTCTTGCACATGGCGAAGCATCTCCATCCACTGGGGCGTAAGGTACTCAATCTCACGCTTCTCCTCCCCTTGCACACCATAAATAGGTGTCACCTCCACACTGCCAATTCCCGCTCCTCGCAGAAACTCCAGATTCCAGGTAAGATTGGCCTTATCCACAGCACTCCCAAGCCACCACCAGCGGGTTCCAGGAAGGTTTTCTGTTTGTACCACAGGCCAGTCAAAAACGGACTCTGCCCTGAGCGGCGAACTGAATAGCGGCACAATGGCCAGGAGGAAGAAAAGCTTTTTTTTCATTTTAGTTACAGATTCTCTATCACGTTCAACATCTTGACAGTAGCCTTGATAGCCGCTTCGGTCTGGTCGGGGTCGAGGCCGTGCGTCTTGAACACATGGTCGGCAAAACGCCAGGTAATGGTCGTGTGGACCAGAGCGTCGGTCTGACCGCCGGGAGGTATAACCACCATATAGTCAAGCAGTTCCGGCTTGGGTTTGCCAAGCTGAGTGTAAATCTTCCAAAGGGCCTTGGTGAAGGCATTGTACTGACCGTCACCCGAGGCTGAGCGCTCGTAAAGCTCTCCGTCAATTTCAAGCTGCACGGTAGCCATTGGCCTGAGACCGCAGGTTGAAGACAGGGAATAGTTCACCACCTTAATATGCTGCTCGGCGGGGGTATGCTTGAGCACATCCGACACGATATACGGCAACTCTTCCAACGTCACCAGCTGCTTGCGGTCACCAAGGGCGGTAATGCGCTCCGTCACCTTGAGCATGGATTCCTCGTCGAGAGTTATCCCCAGAGTCTCCAGATTCTTCTGGATGCTCGCCTTGCCCGAATTCTTGCCCAGGGCATATTCCCTTTCGCGACCGAACCGCTTTGGATCCAACTGGTTGCAGTACAGGAGACCTTTATTGTCACCGTCGGCATGAATCCCGGCGACCTGCGTGAAGACATTGTCGCCGATTACGGGCTTGTTGCTTGGAATGCGCACTCCCGAATAGGTCTCCACCAACTTGCTGATACTGAATATTTTATCCTCACGAACCAAAGTCGAGGCACCGACCTGGTCGTGAAGACAGGCCACAACACTCGTCATCGGAGCGTTGCCTGCCCTTTCGCCAAGACCGTTGACCGTGGCATGGACACACCTTACCCCCGCCTGTACAGCCGCCATAGTGTTGGCCACCGCTAGGTCGTAATCGTTATGGGCATGAAAATCAAAAGTCAGGTTGGGATACCTCTCAACCATCTTCCGACAGTATTCGCCAGTATTGAATGGGTTCAGTATGCCAAGGGTATCTGGAAGCATAAAATGGCCGACCGGAAGATTTTGTAATGCATCAATTATCTGATACACATACTCTTGGCTATGCATCATGCCGTTGCTCCAGTCCTCAAGGTAAAGGTTCATGTGCATCCCGCGACGGTCAGCCTCGTTAATAATGGCCTCAATATCAGCAATATGCTGTTCTGGAGTATGGTGCAACTGCTCGGTCAGATGACGGAGGGAGCCTTTCACCAACAGGTTGACAACACGTCCGCCAGCCTTTTCTATCCAGTCAAGTGACTGAAAACCATCGACAAAGCCAAGGACTTCAATCTTATCCAGACGACCTGACTGGGCCGCCCACTGTGTAAGTAATGAAACAGCTTCGAACTCACCGTCCGACACCCGTGCTGATGCCACCTCGATACGATTTACCCCGAGTTCGTCCAGTAGGAACCGCCCCATGCTGAACTTCTCCCGCGGAGAAAACGATACGCCGGAGGTCTGTTCTCCGTCGCGCAAGGTAGTGTCCAAGATTTCTATCTGCATAATGCTTCTGCTCTTTTCAATTGTTCCGGGGTACCGATATCCATCCAGGAGGCCTGTGTCTGGTCTGACATGACAATGTCCTGCCGGGCAGCCAGCCTTAGATATGCACCCGTTATGGAGAACACCCCATCCTCTGTTAATAAATGGAAGATTTCCGGACAAATATAGTGAATTCCCATGAATCCATAACGACGCAGGTCGGTTTCTTTTGGCCGTGACATCTTTTTTTCTCCCGTCCGGACATTCTCCCAGCCGCACAGTACCCCCTCGGGGTTAAACAGGAAATATCGGTCGCTCTCGGTCCGCCTCACAGCTAATGTAGCCAATGAATGTCGGCAAGCAGCTTGAGCCACAAACCCTCGAAAATCAATATCTGTCAGAATATCAACATTATGCACCAGGAACGGCCCGTCCTGCAGCAAATGTGACATTTTCTTCAGCCCCCCTCCAGTTTCCAAAAGAAGCTGCCGTTCGTCCGAAATATCAACGTGTACCTCCGGGTGGCTTTGCACATAACTGTCAATAGCACCCTCGACCATGGAGGCAAAAGAATGCACATTGACCACAAAATCCATGACGCCTGCCTCTGCCAAGCGGTCCATAACACGGTACAGCATGGGCACTCCCCCCACCTCAACCAAAGCCTTGGGCCGGTCGGAGGTATAAGCCCCCAACCGTGTCCCAAGCCCCGCCGCAAAAATCACTGCTTTCATTGTCTGCTTATATGAGATGAACATGCTGCAACTTGTCGGTAAGCAGGTCTAACTGATTCTGTATTATGCTTTTCTGACGGTCAGAAGCAGTAGCCAGTCCCATTTTGTATTTGCGCATCAATGAAGGATTTATGCCGATATTGCGGGCAAACTGCGTGGCATTGATGTATGGAAACGCCATGAAAAATGCTCCCAGACTATACCTGAACTCGACATCCAACGAATACCAGTCGGGCAGATTTCCGGTTTTCTCCTGATAAAACTCCGCCTGCTCTTCCTTCACGGCAAGGAAATCATTCTTTGCCTCCTCTTCCGTTATTCCGGAGCCAATCACCCCCGGAAGTCCGTCGGCATACACCGCAAACAGACCGTCAGAGCCTCGCTCAATCATTGCTATTACTTTATCCATACGCTTGATTATTAACAGTTTCCTTCTATTCCGGCATCCCGCAATATTGCATGCAATGTTCCTGTTGGAACTTCTTTCGAAGCATGCCTTCCTACCGGTATGAAAAACGTTTTGTCAGGATGAACATATTTGTCATGCTTTTTCCCGCTTTTACGTTTCCAGCCGTTTGCTTCCAAAAGCCGATACAATTCTGAAAATTTGACCATATCAAAACAATATTGGCTTGGAAGTCCACAAAAGTAACACAAATGTTCCATATTTTCTAATCATTTCTGCAATTTTTGGGAGGTGCGGGCGTTTTTGTTTACTATGGATATTATGTACATGCCTGACGGTTGGATCAGTGTGAAGCGGAAAGACCGGTCGGTTGCCGTAATCTGCTTCTCCTCCTTATATATTAGTGTGCCGTTCAGGTCGGAAACCGCTATGGTGGTCATTCCCTCCATGCCGTCCGTTTCAAGGATGAAAGTGCCTTCCACATCGTCTGGATAGACCACAAATGCACCCTTCTGATTCTCTGTGGCCAGATTCAGAGTGGTTTCCGAAGAGCTTCCGCAACGGTTTACGGCCTTGACCGACAACACACCCTTGCCGTCGTATGGGACGTTTAGGGTCACAGTTTCGCCGCTTCCGGTCAACTGCCAGTCTGAGGGGAACACCGACCAGACGTAGAAGGCCGCCTCAGGCACAGGAGAGATTGTATATTGGTAGCTTCCGGCCTTTACCACTATGCTGTCGCCGGTGATGCGTCCTGGCTCTGATGGCTTAGTACACACATTCAGAGATAGTTGAACTATACTGTCGGCACCGCTCACAGCCAGTAGTGTGTCGGCAAACTGATAGTCGCCAGAGGTCGCGAATGATGGTAGTTCAAAACCATATCGATTATATTCGTCACCCAGGCAGATGCTGTCTTCCAACTCTGTGATTACTGGTGGCAGGTTTAGGGTGGAAAAGCAGAGTCTGTAGCTTTCTTTGAGGAGATCCTGGTTGCCTGATGCCGTCATTGAGCTGTCGGCCAGATGCAGCCATCCCCCTTCTGTTGTCCAGACATTGTCAAGATGTATCTGCACGGCATCGGTTGTACGCTCCACACTGAGCACTTCACGCTGTCGCATTGATAGCGGCAAAAGCATTCTGGCATAGTTCCAGCCACTGCTCTTGAGTTTGATGTGGAATTCTGCGACGGAATCGCGGGCAGGGAGAATCGCGGTTTCGGTCAGGAAACTGTCGGCCTGCAGAACATTGTAGATTGTTCCTTGAGAGCTGTAGATTTTTTCCGGTATGCCGTTTTCATCCTGCACATCATCCACAAGCATATCAGGCAGGTCATCATGCCCTTCCGTATAGAGGCTCACCATTCTGTACAATCTGTGAAAGACCGGTTTTGCTGCCAATAGGGAATCGGCATCAAACGGCCCGTTTGCCGACTTACAAGATGGTGTATTCCAGAAGGTTGAATCGGGTTCAAGGGTTGATTTTGAATCGGTTCCAAGGGTTGAAACGTACTGGATTATTCCGTTGGGGCGAAGTGTGCCGATTCTCAAAGTATCGCTTCGTCCGTTCTGCCACAGAGTCTGAACCTCCACCCCATTGCCAGCGTATTGGGATGTGTTTCTCACCTGCAGTGCCATGGCCCGCCCTCCGTGCAAAGGGACGAAACAGTCTGATTTATATGAAGTTGTAGGCGGAAAAGAGACAGTCGTGGGATATAGCAGCGTGGTTTTCTCCTTGCCGTCTGACGGGTCAAGATAGCGTATTGTACCTTGAAGCGTGTAATCTGTCACCTCTGTCAGCAAGTGCTTGGGTATCAGGCGGATTTTCAGCACACCCGCCGAAAATGGGGCGACCTCAGAGAGTGGTGAAGACTTGATTTCAAACAGACTGGAAACATCGGCACCAGTGGAATCGGTCAGCTGAATTTGTATCTCACGAACCGTAAGTTGCAGACTGTCATGCATATTGCAGATTTCTACAGCTGCATCCGAACTGTTTCTAGGGAATAAAAGTCTCTGAACCAGACTGCCAGCCTCATCGCCTATTATATAAGGTATTGTCGTTTGCCATGTGTCATACGCTTTTGTGCTCCACGACAGGGTGTCGCTTCCGATTGCAGTTGCCGAATCGCGTTGCAGAACGGTCCCATATACCACAACATCATCGAGTTTGAAGGGGGCAGTCTGCGACTCTGCCCGCCAGGCATAGAAACGCAACTCTGCCGGGTCCGACAGCGTCTGCCCCATCGTCACCCGGAACTGGCATGTCCGCTCCTTATTTATATCATCCATATCAATTGAGTTGTCTGCAGAGATGGCGGCATTGTCGTATTCCTTCTCCAAAGAGGCTGTCAGATTGTTTGCAAAACCGTCCATACTGCCTCGTACGGCATATTTTCTTGGGCCGGTGGAAGTACGAATAACCTTGAAAGTAACGTATTCCACCTTATAGACCGTCCCTTTTGCCGGGGTGATTTTGAATGTGTAATACTGAGAAACGTCCATTTCGCTGCTCTTAGGCACAATCGAGTCATGGACTGGCCAGCCCGTGAAAGCAAAAGCCTTTGAGGATGAGGACGTTTCGCTCAGTTTGTAGGGATTGCCTGTGGCTGGAACTGCCTTGAACTGACCGAACGACAGTCCGGCGGCTTTTGGCACAGGTGTCGGGTCAATACGCCCGCCAGACTTTGAGCGGATGCTGTCAAATGAATAAACGGCTTTGAATGTTTCCTGCGCAACTGCGGGTACGCACCCCGAGAGGATAATCAGGGTAAGAAGCAGTGAGTGAAAGTGTTTCATAATTTTCCTTTAATTAGTAATTAATACATATTCCATCACCGCAAACATAACACACATTTTACAAATATCAAATATTTCTCACCATATTTATTTCAAAAAAGATGACTACCTTTGCAACAGCAACAAATTAATTATTATGAACACACCAAAAGAAGGCTACAGAGTACAGGAATACCACGGTCCGGTAAAAAGATACTGCCAGACTATGGACCTGAAAGACAATCCCGAACTGATTGAAGAGTACAAAAAACGTCATAGCGAGGCATACGCCTGGCCCGAAATCCGCGCCGGCATCCGCCAGGTGGGCATCCTCGAAATGGAAATCTACATCCTCGGCACCCGCCTCTTCATGATAGTGGAAACACCCCTCGACTTCGACTGGGACACAGCCATGGCACGTCTGGCCACTCTCCCCCGACAGGCCGAATGGGAAGACTACATGGCCGACTTCCAGAACACAGTAAAAGGTAGCACCTCCGCCGAAAAGTGGCACCTGATGGACCGCATGTTCTACCTCTACAGATAGCGAGCAAAAAATATCCCTTTCAAGCAAAAAATCTCTATAAAAAATCACTAACTTC
>DCHH01000021.1:266-1208 GCA_002315625.1 Bacteroidales bacterium UBA1757 | reverse complement strand
GAAGTGCAGCAGATGTGCTGCGTGAAGAAGGGCCCGAACCACGGCCCCGCCCCCATTCCCGAAGAAGGAAAATGGGTCAAATCAAAAGAAATCTCAGATGTATCGGGCTTCACCCACGGTATCGGCTGGTGCGCTCCCCAACAGGGTGCCTGCAAATTGTCGCTGAACGTGAAGGACGGTATCATCGTTGAAGCACTGGTTGAAACCCTCGGTTGCTCAGGCATGACCCACTCAGCCGCCATGGCCGCTGAAATCCTGCCCGGCAAGACCCTGCTGGAAGCCCTCAACACCGACCTTGTCTGTGATGCCATCAACACCGCCATGCGCGAACTCTTCCTACAGATTGTCTATGGTCGCACCCAGTCCGCCTTCTCCGAAGGAGGTCTGGCCATCGGTGCCGGTATGGAAGACCTGGGTAAGGGACTCATCTCGCAGGTGGGTACACTCTACTCCACTAAGGAGAAAGGTCCTCGTTACCTGCAGCTCACCGAAGGCTATATCACCCGCGAGTATCTGGACGAAGACAACGAGATCTGCGGCTATGAATATGTCCACATGGGCAAGTTCATGGATGCTATCAAGAAAGGTATGGACGCTAAGGAAGCCCTCAAGAGCGTCACGGGTACGTATGGTCGTACCACCAAAGAACAGGGTGCCGTTAAATCCATTGACCCAAGAAAGGAGTAATAGTTATGATTCGCGAAGTTAAGTTTGAAAGTCAGGACCGCCGCATGGCGCAGATCCTGAAAGCGCTGAACGACAATGGTATCCGTTCCATCGAAGAGGCCAACGAGATCTGCGACAAGGCAGGTATCGATCCCTATATCACCTGCGAGGACACCCAACGCATCTGCTTTGAGAACGCCAAGTGGGCGTATGTGGTAGGTTGCGCCATCGCCCTCAAGAAAGGTTGCAAGAACGCTGCTGACGCTGCCGAGGCTA
>DCHH01000021.1:0-237 GCA_002315625.1 Bacteroidales bacterium UBA1757 | reverse complement strand
TCGGTTTGCAGGCCTTCTGCATCCCCGGTTCTGTGGCTGACGACCGCAAGGTAGGTCTGGGTCACGGCAATCTCGCAGCTCGACTCCTCCGTGAGGAAACCGAGTGTTTTGCTTTCTTGGCAGGTCACGAGTCGTTCGCGGCTGCCGAAGGTGCTATCAAGATTGCCGAGATGGCCAACAAAGTGCGCCAAAAACCCCTGCGCTGCATCCTCAATGGTCTGGGCAAAGACGCTGCCA
>DCHH01000105.1:1553-5419 GCA_002315625.1 Bacteroidales bacterium UBA1757 | reverse complement strand
CGGCTCGCTATGAGCAGGTTAAGGGCGAGGCAACCCGCGTGATGGAACTCTACAAGACCAACAGTTGTACCAAGAACGACTATGAGAAGGCAGTGTCTGGTCTCCAGCAGATGGAGGCCCAGTATAAGGCTCATCGTAATGCCCTGTCCGACACCAAGTTGACGGCTCCATTTGACGGCTATGTCGAAGAATGCCGCTACCACGAGGGTGAAACCCTTGGAGCGGGCTATCCCGCTGTGGTGCTGAGTTCTTTGCAACCTGAAGTTGAAATCAGCCTGACAACGGAGCAATACGGTTGTCTGCCACAGGTGGTAGCTTTCCGCTGTCTCCTTTCCGACGGGCGTGAAGTGCCGCTGCAGTTTGCTTCGGCCTCTGCGACCGTCAATATGAACCAGCTTTACACACTCCGTCTGAAAGTGGATGCCTCCTATTCGAAGCTGCTTCCAGCCGGAAGTGTCGTCAAGGTGTTTATGGATATCCGTCAGGTAGATCAGGACTATTGCCTGCTGCCGCTGACGGCCCTCTTCACTGACGGTGAAAAAACTCTTGTATGGATACTCGAGGACAGTGTTCTGCACGGACGTGAAGTAAAGGCGGGAAGTGTCCGCAGCGATGGTCTGGTGACTGTCGATGGAAATGTCCGCCCGGGTGAGCAGGTCGTAGCTGCCGGTGCCAAGCTTTTGCATGAGGGTCAGGCGGTTCGTCCTTTGGCCCCTGTCAGTAAAACCAACAAAGGAGGCTTGCTATGATTGACTTCAGCAAATGGGCACTGAAGAATACCAAGCTGGTATATTTCGTGCTGACAATCTTAGGGGTTGGGGGTGTCTATGGCATCTACAACATGAGCAAGCTGGAAGATCCCCGCATCAGGGTGAAAATGGCAACGGTTGTGGCTACCTACCCCGGTGCTTCTGCTTACCAGATTGAACTTGAAGTTGTTGACAAACTGGAGAAGAGCATCCGCTCCATGAACTGTATTGACGAGATTGAGACCACCTGCATGAATGATGTGGCAATACTCCAGGTCTCTTTGGACTGGGGGGTGAAAGGTGACGAGGTGGAGGAAAAGTTCTCGATTCTACGTCGTAAAGTCGGTGATATTGAGAGCTCTATGCCTGATGGCGTGTCGCTTCGTGTAGTTGATACCTTCGGCGATGTCTATGGAATGTTCTACGCTCTGTCTGGTGAAGGATTCACCCCTCGGGAGCTCTTGGATTATGCAAACCTGCTTAAACAGAAGGTCCAGGAAATAAACGGTATTTCCGATGTGCAGATTTATGGGGAGCAGCGTGAGTGCATCGACATTCTCGTTGACCGTTACCGTATGTCCACGCTCGGCGTTCTTCCCCTGGAGGTCCTGACCACCCTGAACGGTCAGGATAAAAGTGTCTATGCCGGCTATTTTTCAACGGGAGGAAATCGTCTGAAAGTGGCTGTTGATGACCGCTTCAATTCAATAGACGACATCCGCAACCTGCTTATCTGCGGCCACGAGGAGGATATGGTGCGCTTGTCGGATATTGCCCGAGTGGAACAGGTTGTGGATGATAACGTACGTAATTCAATGTATTACAACGGAGTGGAGGCTATCGGCATATCCATTTCGGCAGAAAACGGAACCGATATTGTCAAGTTGGGAGAGAAGGTCAAGAAAGTTGTCGCAGAGTTGCAGAGCGACCGTTTCCCGGTAGGAATATCGGTCGATAAGGTGTTTTTCCAGCCTGAAAGGGTCGATTCAGCCCTTTCAACCTTTGCCCTCAATCTTGTCGAATCAGTTCTCATCGTCATCATTCTGCTTATGTTCACGATGGGTTACAATAGCGGACTGATTATAGGCAAGACCTTGATTATCACCGTGTTGGGCTCGCTGTTAGTGCTGTATCTCTTTCATGGTGAACTTCAGCGTGTCTCTTTGGGTACGTTTATTCTTGCCATGGGCATGCTGGTTGATAATGCTATTGTGATTGCTGACGGTATTCTGGTGGATTTACAGAAAGGAAAGCCCAAGGAGCAGGCACTTACCGATATCGGACGCAAGACTGCCTGGCCGCTTATGGTGGCAACTCTCATTGCAATCCTGGCTTTTCTGCCCCCGTTTATTTCGGGCAGTACGGCCGGTGAATACCTGCATGACCTGTTCATAGTACTGGCTGTCTCGCTTTTGCTCAGTTGGGTTCTGGCTTTGTTCTATGTTCCTGTGACTGCTTCAAAACGATTGAAAGTCAAGCCATTGGAAGAAGGAAAAGGCGCTCATGAAAACAAAGCCTATCAGGCCCTGCGTGCAGTCCTCGGCTGGTCGCTTCGCCATCGCTATCCTGTGCTGCTGGCTTCGCTTGCGTTGGTTGCGGTTTCGGTTATTTGCTTTAAGTTCCTGCCTAAGGAGTTTTTCCCGGATATGGAGTACGACCAGATTTTCATTGAGTACAAATTGCCCGAGGGGGCTGATGCTCCGCTTGTAAAGAATGACCTTGATGAAATCAGTGCCCATCTCAAGGAAAATCCTGATATTCGCTCAATTACGATGTCTCTTGGAGGAACTCCGAGTCGTTATAATCTTGTCCGCAGTATAGCTACTCCGTCACTGGCATACGGTGAACTTATAGTTGATTTTACTTCGGCCGATGTGCTGGTCGAACAGTTGCCGGATTTACAGGCCTGGCTATATGAGAACTATCCCCAGGCAGTAGTACGGGCTAAGCGTTATAACCTGATGTTCAAGAAATATGCAATTGAACTACAGTTTGAGGGACCAGATCCTGCGGTTTTGAAGGAACTTTGCCAGAAGGCTGCCGACGTGGCCCGTACGGATGATAAGATTCGTCTTGTCACTACTTCGTGGGGTGAGGAGATGCCGGTTATGAACATTGCCTACGACCAGATGAAGGCGCGTCAGGCCGGGCTTTCTCGGACTGATGTGGGGCTTTCGCTGCTTGCGGCGACAAACGGAATCCCTGTAGGGACATACTACGACGGTGATTATCCGGAGTCGGTTTATCTAAAGGTGACCGATGCCGACGGCAGGCCGGTTTCCGACTTGTCCAACTTGCCCATATTCACTACTGTGCCATCCGTAATGGGAATAGGAGAGGACGATGTGAAGGGTTTAATTACAGGTACAGAAACCAAACGTGACATTATGGAAAAGGTGTTGGCTTCCAAACCGCTTGGTGCTGTAACCAATGGTATGGATATTACATGGGACGACCCGATAGTGATGAGGGTTGACGGTGCGCGGGTGATGTGCGTACAGTGCGATGCCGCTTTTGGAGTCAGTACCGAGGATGCCCGTGCCAGCCTTGATGAATTATTAAAAGGTATGGATATTCCCGAAGGTTATTCATGCAAATGGCGTGGCGAGCATGAGGCGAGTGCAAAGGCTTCCAGCACACTTTTTGCCCAGATTCCGCTGGCAATATTGCTTATAATTTTCCTGCTGATACTGCTTTTCAAAGACTACCGGCGTCCGGCCATCATCTGCTGCTGTCTGCCGTTCCTTTCAATAGGCGTGGTCTTCGGTATGATGGTGAGCGGAAAGGCTTTCGGCTTTGTGGCTATCTGTGGATGCCTCGGCCTGATGGGTATGCTTATCAAGAATGCCGTGATTCTTATGGACGAAATAGACCTGGAACTTTCTAATGGCGTGGAACCTGTCACGGCCCTTGTTGAGAGTTCCGCCAGCCGCTTCCGTCCCGTTATGATGGCTTCGCTCACCACTGTGTTGGGCATGATTCCGTTGCTGAAAGACTGCCTGTTCGGTTCGCTTGCGGTAACAATCATGGCCGGACTTACTGTCGGCACACTGGTTACACTGCTTGTCATACCGGTGCTTTACTCTATCTTCTTCCACATAAAAACAAGTTATGATA
>DCHH01000105.1:0-1461 GCA_002315625.1 Bacteroidales bacterium UBA1757 | reverse complement strand
AGTTATGATAAAAAATAGCAAAATGGTACTGGCTCTGGCCATCGTACTATGCTCCACATTTTCGGTGCAGAGTCAGACGTTGACCTTGGATTCATGCCGTGTGAGGGCGTTGGCCCACAACCGGAATATGGCTATGGCTGAAGAGACTGCCGAGAAGGCACGTCATACGCTGTCGGCCATGAAGACTAACTTTTTCCCGAAAATTGCCGCCGGAGGTGCATACATCTACAGCAACTCCTCTCTGAATTATACTATGGCTGGCGGGTATCTGCCCACCTACAGCCCACTGCTCGGCAATTCCGTATTGTATCCGAACCTGTTGTATGACGGAGCCGGCAATGTCGTCATGGGTGAAGACGGCAACCCTGTGTTCACTTCGTACGCCTACATGCCCGATGTCAATTTCAACTTCAAGTTAAGCGGGACATACTATGCAACTGTCTCTTTGGACCAGCCAATCTACTGGGGTGGAAAAATAACTGCTGGTTATCGGATGGCCCGTATCGGAGCCCGGATGGCAGACCTTAATACTGCAAAGACAGAACAGGAAGTGCTGCTTTCTGTCGAGGAGGCCTATTGGAACTGCGTCCGTGCAAAGGAGTTGCAAGTCACCGCCCAGCAATATCTGGTTACAGTTGAAGAGTTCTATCGTGTTGTGCAACAGGCTGTTGCTGTTGATATGGCTTCGACGAACGATTTGAATAAGGTGCAGGTGAAGCTGAGCGAGGCCCGCCTGCAGGTCGCCAAGGTTGCTAATGCCCGGAAGGTGGCCGCCATGAATCTCTGCCAGCAGATGGGCATGCCGCTCTACTCGGAAATAGATGTCGAGACCGATTCTTTCGGGCAGGAGGTTCCGATTCCCACAACCACTGATTTGTCGAACCGTGCGGAATATGAACTGTTGTGCCAGAATGCCGACCTGAAGCGGGAGGAGGTGGCACTGACTCGCAGTGACTATCTGCCGCAGGTGGGTGTCAAGGCGCTGTACGGCTATGGCAACGGACTCAAGTTGAACGATTCGAAAATGTTGGACAATACAATGTTCGGTGGCGTGGTCTCGGTCAATATCCCTATCCTGCACTGGGGGGAAGGTGCCCACAAGACAGGTGCGGCAAAGAACGAGCAGGCGGCTGCGGAACTCCAGCGCGATGAAATGGCAGAAAAAATGCTTCTTGAAGTACAACTTTTTCGGAATGCTGTCGAGGAGGCTGAACTCAAGGTTTCGCTTTGTGAGGAAACCGTGGCTCAGACTACCGAATCCCATAGAATAATGAGTGAGCGTTACAAGCAAGGCCTTGAAACGACTTCTGCTTTCCTTGAGTCGCAGACAACCGACCAGAAGGCCCGTACCGACCTTGTGGAAGCCCGGGCGGACCTTCATATTGCCCGTTCCCGTCTGCTGAAATCACTTGGCCTGCTCAAATGACGTTGTGCCGATGAAAAACGGCATTTTTTAAGTCA
>DCHH01000084.1:13334-32587 GCA_002315625.1 Bacteroidales bacterium UBA1757 | reverse complement strand
CGTTCAACGAGATTGCCGTAGCGGCTTACATCCTTGATGGCAGACTGACCCTGCATCTGACCTATGACAGAAGCAAATACAGTAAAGCCTATATAGAACGACTTACCAATGCCTACAGGTATGTGTTGGAGCAGATAGCATGCAATCCGGATGCAAGACTATCCGACATCCGGTTGCTTGACAACGACGAACAAAATCAACTAATAACGCTCGGTACTGGCGAGAAACTTGACTATGACAGGACGAAGACTTTCGTCGATCTGTTCACAGAGCAGGCCAAGAAGACTCCCGACAATATAGCCGTAGCAGACAAGGAAAGCCGACTGACCTACAGGGAACTTGACGAACAATCAAATGCGATAGCGAACAGGTTGATAGAAGAACACGACATAAAGCCGGACGACTTTGTCGCTGTGATGCTTCCGCGAAGAAAAGAGTTCGTGACATCAGTGCTGGGTATCTGGAAAGCAGGGGCGGCGTATGTTCCCATTGATCCCGAGTATCCCGAGCAGAGAAAGTATTTCATGATTGATGACTGCGGGGCGAAGGCAGTCATCACGGAGGAGCTGTTGCGCGGAATCAGCCTGTCTGAAAATGTGCAAAATCCAGAAGTCAACAAGTCAACTCCTGAAGGGCTGGCATATATGATTTACACCTCCGGCTCGACTGGTGAGCCGAAGGGGGCGATGATACCTCATAGGGCATACTTCAACTATCTGAACTTTTACGTCCGTCAGCAACAGTTGACAGAAGAGGACAGAATGGGATGCCACAGGAACTTCACGTTTGATGCGTCGCTTGAGGATTTGTACCCGATACTGACGGTTGGAGGACAACTTCACATCATGCCGGAAGATGTAAGAATGGACCTGTCGTCAATAAGGAATTTCATTGTTGAGAGGGGAATCACCTGTGCAAGCTTCACGACATCGCTTGGAGAGATGTTGCTGAAGGAGAATCCAGACTTGCCATTGAGGTATATGGTGGTGAGCGGAGAGAAACTCAATCCGATAGATGGCCTTCGGATAACTTTATGGAACTTTTATGGGCCTACGGAGTGTACGGTGGATTGTGTCACATGTCTTATTGAGTCCGAGAAGGGATATAGGGAAGTGCCTATCGGAAGGACAGTTGACAATATGAAGTCACTTGTATTGGACACGGAGAGCAATCTTGTTCCGAAAGGCGTGGCCGGCGAGCTGTGCATAGTTGGTCCGCAAGTGGCTAAGGGTTACTGGCATCGCAAAGAATTGACAGCGGAGAAGTTCGTTGACTGTCCGTACATCAAGGGACAGAAGATGTACCGAACTGGCGACCTTGTCAGATGGAACGAAAAAGGCCAGCTGGAGTACATCGGCAGAATCGACAACCAGATCAAGCTCAGAGGTTTCCGCATAGAACTCGGTGAGATAGAGTCCGCTGCCGCCAAGGTCAAAGGCATCAGTCAGGCGATTGTTGCAGTGAAGAATGACACACTGTGCTTGTACTATACTGGGAAAGCCACTGAAGAAAGCATTAGGACAGAACTGTCAAAGACTCTGACGGAATATATGGTTCCGGGTATTTTCATCCATCTTGAAACGATGCCCTTGACCCAGAATGGGAAGATTGACCGCTCGATATTGCCAATGCCGGACTTTTCCTCGGAATGCGATTATGTTGCACCCGCCAACAATACCGAAGCTGTGATATGCAAGGTGTTCGCAGACATACTTCGCCGAACAAAAGTCAGTGCCACCGACGATTTTCTGTACATTGGTGGAGACTCCATAAAAGCCATCAGGACTTGGTCATTACTTCGCAAATCCCATGTGGTGTCCGAATCATTCCGTTTCAGCCCCAATGACATTATGCGATTGAGGACTCCACGTAAAATCGCAGAGTTCTGTTCCGATAATGCACCTCTTTGTAGCTTGGGATCCGCATTCACCAAACAATGCGATGTGCACACCAAAGAGATGTTTGAGACGATACTCGCAAGCAGATCGGCCACCGTACCGAAAGCCAAAGTCATACCGTTATCTGACGATGGCAGAATGTCTTTGGATGTCAACAAGGCGAAAACGATTCCGCTCAAACTTAAGATTTCCAAGCAGGTTACACTTGACTTTGCCCTAAAACATTTTTCCCAAGCCGTCTCCAATACTGTTTTCGAATATGCCTACAATTCGAAGTCGCTCGTTCATTATCCGGGCCAATGGAAAAATGTCGCTGTCTATGACATGACCGAAGAAGAGGCCGACAGCATCCTGCAGGAACTGTACTATCATCCATACGTTTATGATGGAAAGACGATGCTGTCGGTGGTGTATGCGATTTCACCGGAGTTATCAGAGTATCACCTGATATACTTCGATATTCATCATGGTATTTTTGATTTTGCATCCAGTGAAATTCTTGTCAACCGCATTAATCGGCTTCTCTTGGGAAAAAGTATCATTGAGGATACATATTCTTCATCATCGGAAGCGGTTATGAAGCAGGCGGATTCGCATGCCGTCAACGAGTATCGGGAGGCTGTTGCGCGTATAGCCAAGATACTTAAAGGATGTGATTGTCAGTCATGCGCTTTTGCAGTAAATGTGGATGATAACGAGAACCCTTTGGCTGTGATGATTGAGCATTTTCTCGAAAACAACAACCTTCTGGATTCGGAACAGATCATTCCTGTTCTTGTGGTAAGGCATGGTCGTGACGCATCCAACCTCAATCAGATGGGATTGTTTGTCAAAACAACCGCTGAGTTATACGATAGGGCAGCCAAGGTATTCAAACGCATAGATTACATTGAATATTTAAGTGGAATACGAAATGTTAATAAAAAATTCATACCACTGCTCAACTTCCAGGGTTTCTTTGAGGATGAACGTAGTCGTGATGAGCAAATGGCGATTCTGAAAGGAAAAGAAAAGGACAGTCGAATCACCGGAACATCTTCTGGAAATGAACTGATAATTAAACTGCCCATTTATAAAAATAAGAAATGAAAACAATCTCATTAGCTGGCTGTGCGGCCATTGGTGAAGGAGCTGGGGCTGTGACTTATTCCCTCCCGACAGGAAATGTTGTTAAAGTCTTCAGACCGGGGATAACACAAAATCAGATTTTCCATGAATATGCCTGTTGTCAGGAGGCATTCCGTTTAGGCGTTCCCACTGCAAAAGTTTTTGATATGGTACATACAGAAAGCGGTATTGGAATCGTATTCGAAAAACTTGAATCCGTTCCTATAGGGGAAATCATAGAAAATAACCCGGATAAACTTGAACCATTTGCGCGCAGTTTTGGAGTATTGCTTCGTAATATTCACCAAATAAAAGTGAAACCTGAAGGCATATTCCCGGATGCCATACAGAACGAGCTGGTTCTGCTTGAACGCATAAGCAGATTTTTTGATAATGATATTATCGATATTTCAAAAAAGATTTTGCTGAACCTGCCATCTGACAACAGCCTGCTGCATTTGGATCTTAATACGAGAAATATTATGTTAAAGGGCAATGAACTGCGGATTATTGATTTAGGGGGAATGGCGTATGGAAACCCACTATTGGATCTTGCTTATTTTTATTCCCCTATGAAATATACAATAGGTGATCACAAGACTATCGTCGGTATGAGCAAGAAGAATGCGTGGCGTTTCAGTGAAGTTTTGACAAACGAATACTTCAAAGATGTTCCGAGTACAGAGAAAAACGCCTGTATCCAACAGATTGAAGCATTGTCATTGGTGAGAGGGCTGACATGGATAACGCTGTTGGAAATTGTACCTGGCATGGCCATCCGTGCCAGTGAACGGCAGTTTCGGAAGCGTTATGCCAGTTTGAAATAATTCTGCATTGGCGATGTCTCGGGAAAAGGAATTCCCGCTGATAGGCGTGGGGGTTAGGGGCAGAGCCCCTATAAAAAGGATAATTAATTGAGTTTCGCCTGAGCGAAGCTCAATTAATTTCAGCAAGAATCCGGCGGACGGTCGGGGTCATGAACGGCTGGTCGCTGTGGTAGTGATAGACCAGATATACCATCTGGACGGCACCCAATGGACGCATCTTGTTATGGACTTCCTGCTGCTTTGCCTCGGTGTCGGCACCGAAATAGTAATTGGCGAACAGCTGCCAGAAGTGACGCATCACCGGAATACCGACGTGGAACATGTCCTCAATCATTGCATCTATCGGATTGAGATGGCAGAGGAAATAAAGCATTGCGATGTCCCACAACGGATTGCCGTATGAGAAATCGCCCAGATCTATGAAGAGATCGCTCTTTTCGTTGGTAATGATATTGCCGATGTGAAGGTCTCCGTGGATGCAGGTCTGTGCTGGTGGAACGGAAGCCACAATCTTTAGGAGTTTATTGCGCTCGCTCTCGGTGTATTGAAACGAGTGTTCAACTGCATCCTTGATGCGTGCACCATGGTCGGGGAAGACGGCGGTATTGCAAGGAGTGGCGTGTAATTGCTTTGCCATTTTGGTAAAGCGGCGGGCAAACTCATCAATGCGCTCGGGTTCCTGAGAGATGGCACGGGCGAAGGAACGCTTGTGCAGAACCCTCTCAAAGAGGATGCCGTACTGCTTTTCACCTACTTTGATAAGGTCGCTGACCATCGGGGTTTCAATCCCGGCGAGCATTGCCAGGCGGGAAATGAGAAGGTCATTGGTTGCAGTCCCTTCGGGAACGAAGTCTGCATAGACCTTGGCCATAGTGTCGTCGCTGGGAAAATAGGTTTTGGCAGTATAGCTTTCGCCTTGAACGGGCAATCCGCTGATATCAAACGGGATGGCCTTGCGGCAGACGCTTATGAACGAGGATGCACCGGTACGGTCGAAAAACGATGCGACACTCTCTTCAGCGTGGATAATCTGGAACTTGAACCCAGCTTCCTTTTTCTGAATGAGGGTACGGACGGCTGCAAAACCGATTTCCTTGACATTGTCGAAATCGAGGAGATAAATGGCGCCTTTGTCCAAAGATGAAAAAACAGTATCAATATCGATAGCCTGCAGGCTTCCTGAAAGGGTGATTTTCTGTGGTTCCATTTTTTTGGTTTTTAAATTTGGTCAGCCCGTCTGACGACGGCATGCTATCGGCAAAGATACGTCAAAAATAATCAGTCATGCAACTTTTGAGAAAAAACCTTACTTTTGCAGTAGCACAATAAAACATGAAACGATTATCTCTTATTATCGCGTTGCTGTTTCCTCTGCTTGTCGCTGCTGAGGATGGTTCCATTGTCTTGCATCCCATACAGTCTGGCCCCAAGGCCGGAGTGAGCTGGGGAGTACCGTTCCTGCGGGGCGAAATCCGAAAAGATACCAAGTTCATCCTGATGGACAATAATGGCAAGGCAAGTCCGGTTCAGCAATGGGTAATGGCTTCGTGGTCGGACGGGTCGCCCAAGTGGATAGGGTTCGCTTCCGTGCCCGATACCCTGAATGACCAGCTGATGCTTATGCCTTTGGCTCGCAGTGAAGAGCGTCGCGTGGCCAAGGAGTTCGCTGCTGAATCCATAAAATCTATCGAAACGGAATCGGCTTTCATCATTGACAACGGGCTGTTTCAGTGCACTTTCCCCAAAACGGGCGAGTATGTGATCGAGAGCATCTGCTACGGCGATAATCCGGTTGCATTAAACGGCAGGTTGCTCCTTCAGACCGAAGACCGCAGCCGTTGGAATGAAAAGATTCTTTCGTACAAGGATTATACTACCAATATAAATAAGGTGACCCTTGAGCAGAACGGGCCTGTGAGGGCGGTGGTCAAGGTGGAGGGAGACCATTTTACTGATAAAGTCTCAACAGACACGGTATTGTCACTTCCGTTTACCTTGCGCTTCTATATTTACTATAATGATGTAGCCATACAGTTGACTCACAGTTTTTTGTATGACGGAAATCCGCAATGTGACTTTGTCAAGGGGTTAGGTGTTCATTTCGATATTCCCTTTCGTGAGGAGGTGCATAACCGTCATGTGTTCTTCTCCGGCGACCGCTACAGCTACGATACAATCGGTCTCTGGCACGAGCCCGTTCAGCCGCTGGTCGGACGGAGGGTGCTGCGACCCTCCCGCTCAATGGAGGAGCGCCGACAGGACTATCCGATGAAACGCCCTGAGGACCGTCGCCCCGAGGCTATACAGCGGGAAAGGGAAAACCTTCGCCGCTACGGTCTGCCACCCCAAGGCCCCAGCGTCTATCACCGTCAGATGGCCTGCGAAAGGATTGCTGACCGCGAGGAGTTTGACGAAAGCGGCCAGGCGCTTTTGCGCGAGTGGGCAGTCTGGAACGACTTCAAGCTGACACAGCTCAACTGCGACGGCTTCAGCATACAGAAAAGAACCCAGCAGGCCTCCCCGTGGATTTACAGCGACGGTGGCTACCGGGCAACCGGATTGGTGCTTGCGGGCGATGTGTCGGGCGGCCTGGCTGTGAGTCTGAAGGATTTCTGGCAGTCGTACCCTGTGGCACTGGAGGTTAGCAATGCCGCCTCTCGGCAGGCTGGTATGGACATCTGGATGTGGAGCCCGGAAGCCCCGGCCATGGACCTCCGTCACTATGACACCATACCCCACGGGCTGAATGCCTCGTACGAGGATGTTCAGGAAGGTCTCAGCACCCCGTATGGAATCGGACGAACCCATACTCTCACCTTATATCCTTACAACGCCATTCCGTCCCGCGAGACGGTAATGCGATGGAGTGAGCGGGGAGCAAATCCGCCACGTCTGCTCTGTACGCCAGCCTATTACCACGCAAAGAAAGCCTTTGGAGCCCATTGGAGCCTGCCATATAACGGGTGGGCATCCGACAGTGTCTCGGCTGTGCAGGCAGGTGTGAGTGACACGGTCGTATGGCTGGAGACCCAACTTGACAAGTTGTTGGCATTCTATGAGCAGGCAGTCGAGGACAATCGCTGGTACGGTTTCTGGAACTATGGCGACGTGATGCACAGCTATGACGGCGAGCGTCACTCGTGGCTCTACGACGTTGGTGGCTTTGCATGGGACAATACAGAACTCGCACCCGAGATGTGGCTGTGGTACAGTTTCCTGCGGACAGGACGCAGCGATGTGTTCCGTATGGCTGAGGCCATGAGCCGTCATACTGCCGAAGTGGATGTCTATCATGCCGGCTCTCTCAAGGGGCTTGGAAGCCGCCATAACGTGAGTCACTGGGGGTGCGGTGCCAAGGAAGCCCGTATTGCCCAGGCAGGCTGGAAGCGTTTCTATGCCTACCTGACCACCGACGAGCGGATGGGAGACTTGATGCACGAGGTGACCGATGCCGACTGGACTACCCTGCAGTGGGATCCGCTACGGATAGCCAAGCCACGCAGCCAATTTCCTTCATCGGCTCCTGCCCGTCTGCGCTGGGGCCCCGACTGGACGTCGTTTGCTGCCAACTGGTTCATTGAGTGGGAGAGGACCGGCAACAAGAAGTACCTCGACAAGCTTATGACCGGAATGAACTGCCTTGCAGCTCTTCCTGCCGGGTGCTTTACCGGACAGGGCCCCTTGGGCTACTATCCTGAAACAGGCAAGATAATCTATGAAGGGCCGGAAGGTGCAACGGACCATACCCTGCATCTTGCCACCATAATGGGCGGTTTTGAACTGTTTGCCGAAATGCTGGATGACATCGACAATCCCGCTTTTCAGCAGTGCTGGTACAACTACTGTCTCTACTACAGCATGCCCGAGAACGACCCCATGCGTACTCAGGAGACTGCCGACTGGGGCCCGATTACATCGTTCAACACCCCTCGCCTTACTGCGTACGCGGGGTGGAAGAGCGGCGATGAGACTCTGAAGGCCCGGGCGTGGGAAGAGTTCCTGCGCGGCCGTCGCAACCCCTATTTCGACATCACCATTCGCCCGTTGTTCGGCGACCTGTACGGAAGCACCCTCCTGCAGCCCTCCGATATTCTTCACACAAAATGGGAAATCCCCAATGTCGGAACCAACGGCAGCGCCCAGTGGAGCCTGAATGCCATATTCCTGATGACCCTCGCAAAATAAGAGTAATCCGTATGTGCTTTTTGGGGGATTATCTAAGGATAAAAGTGTAATTTTGTAGCGCCATTCGGACTTTGTCTTTCGCAGTGGTTTTCTGTAATTGATTGAGATATGATTTGGAATGAGACATTTGAGTGCATGGGCCGCGATGAACTGCATTTAATTCAGAGCAGTCGGCTACGTGAGACCGTTGAGCGAGTATATGCAAACTCGCCGTTTTACCGCCGCAAGATGCAGGAACTCTCCATCACGCCTGAGGATATACAGACGGTGGAAGACCTTGTAAAACTCCCATTCACAGTTAAGACCGACCTTCGTGACAACTATCCTTTCGGCCTGTTTTCCGCCCCGATGTCTGAAATTGTCCGTCTGCATGCCTCGTCAGGTACGACCGGCAAACCAATCGTGGCTGGATATACCCGGAAAGACTTGAATACCTGGTCGGAAATACTTGCACGTACATTTACTGCCGGCGGTTGCGGAAAGAGCGACATTTTCCATATCGCATTCGGCTACGGCCTGTTCACTGGCGGACTTGGTGCCCACAGTGGTGCCGAGCGTATCGGTGCTTCGGTTATTCCGATTTCTACAGGTAATACAGAAAAGCAGATTCAGCTGATGACCGACTTCGGTTCAACGGTGCTTTGTTGTACCCCGTCGTATGCTCTTTATCTGGCTGAGACAATTGAGAAAATGGGGGTGAAGGATAAATTGAGGCTGCGCACCGGATTCTTCGGCGCAGAGCCTTGGACCGAGGCAATGCGTACCGAAATTCAGAATAAGCTCGGCATCAAGGCATACGATATCTATGGCCTGACTGAAGTTATGGGCCCTGGAGTTTCATACAACTGCTCCGAGCAGAACGGTATGCATATCAATGAGGATATGTTCATCCCGGAAATCATTGACCCCAAGACACTTAAGCCTGTGGCTCAGGGGGAAATCGGCGAGCTGGTGTTCACTACTATCTATAAGGAGGGAATGCCAGTGCTGAGATACCGGACTAAGGATCTTACCCGTCTGGTCTATGAGCCTTGCCCGTGCGGACGCAGTTTCGTGAGGATGGAGAAGATTAAGGGACGCAGCGATGATATGCTTATTATCCGTGGTGTCAATGTGTTCCCGACTCAGGTGGAGAGCGTCCTTCTGGAGTTCCCGGAGGTGGCACCGCACTATCACATTTTCGTGGATCGTGTCAACAATACCGATACGTTCGAGATTCATGTCGAAATGAGGCCCGAGTGTTTCTCTGACAATCTGAGCCGTGTGCTTGACCTCAGCAAGCGCATCACACACCGCCTGCAGAGCGTACTAGGCATCGGCCCCGTCCTGAAACTTGTCGAACCCAACTCCATACAGCGCACCACCGGCAAATCCGTCCACGTCACCGATCTTAGAAAGGTATATTAACCGCACTTCACCCCTGCTCGCAGTCGGTGCAAGCCCCCGCTGGGGGCCGACCCGGAGGGGTCGGGGGGATAGATAAGGAGGAACGAGCGAAGCGAGTTCCGTTACCAGTAGGAACGTCAAGAGCGAAAAACAGGCCAAGCGAAGCGAGGCCCCATAAAAAAACAATATAATATGAACATAATCAAGCAACTATCAGTCTTCCTGGAAAACCGTTACGGCCGCCTGACGGAACTGACGACCGCCCTGGGCCAGGCCCACATCAACCTGTCAGCCTTCAACATAGCCGAGAGCAGTGATTTCGGCATAATGCGCATGGTAGTCTCCGACCCGTTCGAAGCGCGCCGTGTCCTGCTGGAAAAGGGTTTCGCAGTATCCCTGTCGGATGTCCTTTGCCTTCAGATTGACAACCAGCCGGGCGAACTGAGCAAGGTTCTTGGGCTCTTCTCCGACCAGGGAATCACAGTCGAATACATGTACGCTTTCGCAGTGGGCGAGCACGCCAATATCATTATCTGCCCCGACAAACTGGACGTATGTGTGAAAGTCCTTGAAGACCATCACAAAACCATCCTGGACGCGTCGCACGTAGAAACGTTCTGAAGAGAAAAGGACATTTTGATTATTTTGCCATTTGAATTTGGCGGAGTTGGTTAGTTTGTCTAAATTTGCGGACTTTTTGCAAAAATGGACTCAAAGCTGAAATACTTTTTCGTCATACTGCTGACTTTGTGCGGATTATCTTCCTGTGCCCACTACCGACTGCTCAGGAGTGATGACTATGAGGCGAAGTGGAGCAAGGCAAACGAATACTACGAGCAGGGCAAGTACCGCAAGGCAATTGAACTGCTTGAGGATATGAAGCCTGTATATAAAGGTACTGACCGTGCTGAGCAGGCTGTCTATATGCTGGCCAACTCCTACTACCGTTCAAAGGACTATTATTCAGCCACGGCGCAGTACCAGCTCTATTACAAGACCTTCCCCAAAGGCAATTTTGCCGAGGATTGCCGCTTCATGTCGGGCAAGTCGGCATACATCAATTCGCCGGATCCCCGCCTTTCGCAGGAGGGAACTGTTTCGGCAATGGATGAACTGAATGTCTTTTTGGAGTACTACCCCTACAGCGACAGGCGTGAGGAAGTGGAATTCATGCTCAACGAACTTATGGAAAAGCTGGCCTACAAGGCATACCTCAACAGCCAGCTCTACCTGAACTTAGGAAACTTTCTGGGTAACAACTACGAGTCGTGCATCATCACCGCCAACAATGCCCTGGTTGATTTCCCGAACTCCCGTTACCGTCACGATCTGGCTTTCCTGATACTGCAGGCCCGTTTCGAGTATGCCAAGATGAGTGTCGATGTCCAGAAGGCTGAGCGCTTCCGCGCCGTGAGGGATGAGTACTTCAGTTTTGCCAACGAATACCCCGAAAGTTCACACTTGAAGGAGGCAAAGCATATTTTTGACTATTGCGAAAAACAATTAACAACAAAATAATTATGGATTACAAGAAAGTTACTGCACCGACCACGACCCAGACCCGTGACCTGCGTGCTTTGGTAGGTGATGAAAATCTGTATGAGGCTGTGGCAGTCATTTCAAAGCGTGCCAATCAGATTAGTGTGGAAATCAAGAACGAATTGGAGAAGAAACTTCAGGAGTTCGCCCCCTATACCGACAATCTGGAAGAGGTCTTCGAGAACCGTGAACAGATTGAGATTTCGCGTTTCTACGAGAAGCTGCCAAAGCCTACCCTTATTGCAACCCAGGAGTACGAAGACGGCAAGATTTATTACCGTAATCCTCTGAAGGACAATAAATAGTAGAAAAGTCATGATACAGCGTATCCAGACACTTTATCTCCTGTTGGTGGTAGCGTGTGCCATTGGAGCATTCTATTTCCCCTGGGGCACATTCTTTGCCTCAGATGGTACGGCCTATTCCTTTGAGGCATTTGTCGTGCAGCAGGAGGTCGGCGACGGAAGTGCTGTGATTCATTTCTGGGCCTTGGGCGTCGTGCTGGCAATTTGTGCGCTGAGTGCCTTTGTGGCCATCTTCTGCTTCAAAAAGCGGATGTTGCAGTCGAGGTTCTGCATCTTCAACCTCGTCGCCCTGCTTGGCTTTTATCTTTGCTACCTTATTTTCCTGCTCATAACCAAGCACCAGTTGGATGCGTCGTTCGGATTCGGATTCGGGTCGGCATTCCCGTTGCTGGCAGGCGTGTTTGACTTCCTTGCCCTGAATGCGATTCTTCGTGATGAGAACAAGGTAAGGAACTATGACAGAATCCGTTAGATTAATATAAAGAATATGAAGCGGTTGGCATTCAAGATGAAGATGACTCCGGGCATGAAGGAGGAGTACAAAAGGCGTCATGCCGAAATCTGGCCCGAGGTGGCTAAGCTTATCAAAGATTCAGGGGTGAGCAACTATTCGATTTTCCTCGACGAGGAGACCAATACCCTTTTTGCCGTTCAGGATGTAGCCGGTGAGCAAGGCTCCCAGGACCTTGGAGGCAATGAAATCCAGCAGAAATGGTGGGACTACATGGCCGACATCATGGCTGTGAACCCCGACAACTCGCCGGTTTCAATTCCCCTTGAGGAGATGTTCTATCTTCCGTAACAACAAAACTTTTATTCATACCAATATGCAAACAATTGACAATTACAATTTTGCAGGCAAGAAGGCATTCGTCCGTGTCGATTTCAATGTGCCTGTTGATGAAAACCTTAACATCACTGACGACACCCGTATCCGTGCCGCCATGCCCACCCTCAAGAAAATCATCGCTGACGGTGGTATGCTCATCATGGCTTCACACATGGGCCGTCCCCAAAAAAATCCGGATCCCAAGTACTCGCTGAAGTGCATCCAGGCTCATGTTGCCGAATGCCTCGGTGTTCCCGTAGCTTTTGCTGCCGACTGCCAGAAGGCTGATGCCGAAGTGGCCGCCCTCAAGCCAGGTCAGGCCCTGCTGCTCGAGAACCTCCGCTTCTATGCTGAAGAGGAAGGAAAGCCACGCGGACTGGCTGAAGATGCCACCGACGAGGAGAAGGCCGCTGCCAAGAAAGCTGTCAAGGCTTCACAGAAGGAATTCACCAAGAAGCTGGCTTCATACGCTGACTGCTATGTGAACGATGCTTTCGGTACCGCTCACCGCGCACACGCTTCAACGGCTCTGATTGCCGATTATTTCGATGCCGACAACAAGATGTTCGGTTACCTTATGAATAAGGAGGTTGTTGCTGTTGACAAGGTCATGAGCAACACCGTCCGTCCTTTCGTCGCCATCATGGGAGGTTCGAAGGTTTCCACCAAGATTGACATCATCGAGAACCTGCTCGGTAAGGTTGATACCCTGATTCTGACTGGTGGTATGACCTACACCTTTATGAAGGCTATGGGTGGCACTGTCGGTAATTCGATCTGTGAGGAAGACAAGCTTGACCTGGCCCTCGACATCATGGCTAAGGCCAAGGAAAAGGGTGTCAAGCTGGTGCTTGCCTGCGATACCATTGCTGCCGACGCTTTCTCGAACGATGCCAATACACAGCTGGTTCCCAGCAAGAACATTCCTGAAGGTTGGGAAGGTCTGGACATCGGTCCTGAATCACAGAAAATGTTCGCCGAAGCTATTAAGGGCGCCAAGACCATTCTGTGGAACGGCCCTGCCGGTGTCTTTGAGTTCGACAATTTCGCCAAGGGTTCGAGGGCTGTTGCTGAGGCTATCGTTGAGGCTACCAAGGCCGGCGCCTTCTCGCTGGTAGGCGGTGGTGACTCTGTTGCCTGCGTCAACAAGTTCGGTATGGCCGACGCTGTCAGCTACGTTTCGACTGGTGGTGGTGCCCTGCTTGAGGCTATCGAAGGCAAGGTGCTTCCCGGTATCGCTGCTATCAAGGGCTGACATATCCCTTTATTATAAGGTATGCCCGGCTTGGTTGTCCGGGCATATCACAAATTTCAACTCATCATGCGACAACTCGTCAGTAAAATAGAAGCTCTTCTCTCGTGCCACGACTGTGTCGTAGTACCGGGGCTTGGCGGCTTTCTAATGAACCCGACAGAGGCGCAATATGATGAGGCCTCAAATAGCATATTTCCTTCATACCGTCAGGTCAGTTTCAATTCCCAGCTGACTTTCAACGACGGACTGCTTATACAGGCATACATTCAGGAGAACGGAGTCTCGTACAATGAGGCAAACCAGTCTGTCCGTCAGGCTGTTGCTGAGATTAGTGAGCACTTGTCAGCTGGCGAATCGCTCCAGTTGGGCAACATCGGTTCCCTGAAACAGACTCAGGACGGGCGTCTGATTTTCATGCCTGTTGCGAACATTTCGCTGGATGCTGATGCCTTCGGTCTGGAACCTGTTACCTGCCTGCCCATTGAAAAGATTCAGCCTTCGGGCAGGCATTCTGAAAAGTCGGAGAACGAAGCCCCAGTCGTTGACATTACATTATGGAAATGGGCCGTTTCGGTGGCGGCATGCCTGGCTCTGGCCGTTGCTCTTCCGTCACGCCCGCTCCAGCAGGGCGAGCCGTCCATCAGCAGCGCCTCGATTTTCTCACCGTGCACAATTTCACAACACATAAACCGTCTGCCTGAGCCGGCAATAGAACTACAGCTGCCATCAGCAAAGGAATCCGCGCCGGAGCAGGTTGCAGTCGGCAACGTGACATCATTGAACAAGTCGGAACGCAATTATCTCCTTATCGTTGCAAGTTTCGCGACACGTGAGGAGGCTGAGCGCTATATTCAAAGAAAACATTTGACGACGGTTTTCCCATCATCAGGTATTGCAATTGGAGGAGAACGCTATCGTGTATTTGCCGAAGGATATGCCACAAAAGAGGAAGCAACGGTCCGCATAGCCTCCTTCCGCTCAGATTACCCCGACTACTCGAAAGCCTGGGTCACCTCCGGAAAAGTCTTATAACTGACGGTTGAAAAATAAAAAGCCCGCCTGAATCACTTTCGGGCGGGCTTTTCTATTGTTGTGTGAAATCAATAGGCGAACATCGGATAGGCGGCCATGGTTTCGTTGACTTTGCCGCGGACTGCCTTGATTACGGTCTCGTCGGTGGGGTGTGACATTACTTCGTCCATCCAGTCAACAATCTGGAGCATAAGGTCCTCCTTGGCGCCACGGGTGGTCATGGCCGGTGAACCGACGCGGATACCAGAGGTCTGGAACGGTGAACGGCTGTCGAATGGAACCATGTTCTTGTTGATTGTGATGTCGGCCTGTATGAGGGCGTTCTCGGCAACCTTTCCGGTCAGTTCCGGGAACTTGGGACGGAGGTCAATCAGCATTGAGTGGTTGTCGGTACCTCCGGAGATGACCTTGTAGCCTTTTTCCATGAAAGCTTTGGCCAGAACGGCAGCGTTCTTTTTCACCTGCTCCTGGTAGGTCTTGAACTCTGGCTGAAGGGCTTCGCCGAAAGCAACGGCCTTGGCTGCGATGACGTGCTCGAGCGGGCCTCCCTGGATGCCGGGGAATACGGCCGAGTCGATAAGCTGTGACATAAGTTTGGTGGCACCCTTCGGAGTCTTCTTGCCCCACCAGTTCTCGAAATCCTTTCCCAGCAGGATGATACCGCCACGCGGTCCGCGAAGGGTCTTGTGGGTGGTGGAAGTGACTATGTGGGCATACTCCAGCGGGTTGTTGAGAAGACCGGCTGCGATAAGACCGGCGGGATGAGCCATGTCAATCATCAGAACGGCACCGATTTTGTCGGCAATGTCGCGCATACGGGCATAGTCCCATTCGCGGCTGTAGGCCGAAGCACCGCCAATGATAAGGCGCGGACGCTCCCTGAGGGCTACCTCCTCCATCTGGTCGTAATCTACGCGACCGGTATCTTCGCGGACATTGTACTCGAAGGCCTGGAACAGGAGACCGGAGAAGTTGACTGGCGAACCGTGCGACAGGTGACCGCCGTGTGAAAGGTTGAGTCCGAGGAACTTGTCGCCAGGATTGAGTACCGAGAGGAATGCCGCTGCATTTGCCTGTGCGCCTGAGTGGGGCTGAACGTTGACATACTCGGCATTGTAGAGCTTTTTCAGCCGCTCGATGGCAAGGGTCTCGCTCTCATCGACAACTTCGCAACCTCCGTAGTAGCGGTGGCCGCTGTAGCCTTCGGCGTATTTGTTGGTCATACACGACCCCATGGCCTGCATTACCTGGTCGCTTACAAAATTCTCAGAGGCAATCAGTTCGATGCCTTTCTGCTGGCGCTGATGCTCTTTTTCGATCAGATCGAAAACGGCTTGATCTCTTTTCATGATTGAAGTTTATTGTTTGTTGGTAGAATATGTCTTATTTGTCTTTGGGTTTCTCCACCGACCAGCCGAACTTGCCGATGGGGCTGCCAATACCGTAATAGTTACCGTGAGAATAGACAAGCAGCCGGGCCTTCTCGAGGTCAAACTTGCCTGTGGCCGGGTCTATCAGGCTTTCATCGGCGTGAACCGTGAGAACCTCGGCGATAAACATGTCGTGCGAGCCCAGACTTATGATTTCCTTGACCCGGCATTCGATGTTGACTGGCGACTCGGCAAGGAGCGGGGCCTTGACGTATGTGGCAGGGGCGGGAGTGAGGTTCATCTCCTTGAACTTGTCGAACTTGCTGCCGCTTCGTACGCCGCACCAGTCGGTTGCGCGGGCCAGCTCTTCGGTCGTCAGGTTGATGACGAACTCCATGTTGCTTCGTATGATGTCGTAGGAGTGGCGCTCGCGACGGACGGAGATGTAGCACATTGCCGGTTCACTGCAGATGGTGCCGGTCCAGGCTACTGTAATGAGGTTGTACTGCTCGGGGGTGGCACCGCAAGTCACCAGGACAGCCGGCAATGGGTATATCATTGTCCCTGGTTTCCACTGCTGTTTTGCCATAATTGGATGCCTTTTTTATTTCCCGCAAAATTATTACTTTTGCCAATTCCTAGCAAGCATTTTTACATGTAAAAAATCAGGTGTCCATGGCAAAAAACAAGCAAAAGGGGAAAGCATCCGGCAGCCGCTCGAAACTGACTGTAGCACTGACTGTTTTTTGGTCTCTGTTTGTCGTTGGCGTCATTGCCCTGGGAGTGGTTTTCTCCCTTATCTCCAATGGAAAGATAGGTTACATGCCTCCCATTGAAGAACTGGAGAACCCAAAAAACAGGTTCGCCTCGGAGGTCTATACCTCTGACGGGAAGTTGTTGACGACCTATTATCAGGATACCGACAACCGCGTGTATGTCGATTACAACCAGCTCTCACCCGACTTGGTCAAAGCATTGCTGGCCACCGAGGATATCCGTTTCACACAGCATTCTGGTATCGATTTCAAGGCTCTGTTCCGGGCTATCATCAAGCGAGTAATCCTGCAGCAGAAGAGCGCGGGCGGCGGCAGTACCCTTACACAGCAGCTGGCTAAGCAACTTTACACCCCGACAGCCGACAATATTTTCGAGCGTGCTCTGCAGAAACCTATTGAGTGGGTCATTGCCGTGAAGTTGGAGAAATTCTACACCAAGGAGGAAATCCTGACGATGTACCTTAACAAGTTCGACTTCCTCTACAATGCCGTGGGAATAAAGACGGCATCTCAGGTCTATTTCAACACTACCCCGGATGCATTGAACACTGAGCAGTCTGCAACCCTGACCGGCATGTTCAAGAACCCGTCCTATTACAATCCGCGCCGTTTTCCGGAGCGTAGCCTAGAGCGCCGTAATCTGGTGCTCGACCAGATGCGGGTGGCCGGATTCCTTGACTCTGAGTCTTGTGATTCTTTGAAATTATTGCCGATAACACTTGATTATCAGAAGGTTGACCATACTGAAGGGTTGGCCCCCTATTTCCGTCAGTACCTGCGTGTGACCATGACCCATTCAAAACCTGACCGCAAGAATTATGCTTCGTGGCAGGACCAGCTCTTCCAGGACGACTCTTTGGCATGGGAAACCAATCCGCTGTTCGGATGGTGCCACAAAAACAAAAAGCTTGACGGAACTGACTACAACCTCTACATTGACGGTCTGAAAATTTACACTACCATCGACTCCCGCATGCAACAGTATGCAGAAGAAGCTGTGCATGAGCATATTGCGATGGACTTGCAGCCTAAATTCTTCAAGGAGAAAAGCCGTCGCAGCTATGCGCCATACACAAACAATCTCACAACACGTGAAGTGGATTCAATCCTGTGGATGAGTGCAAGGCAGAGCGAACGCTATAGGATTCTGCGCAAAAGCGGAATGAGCCAGCAGGAAATCCGCAAGGTTTTCACGACCCCCATCGAAATGGAAGTGTTCTCTTACAACGGTATGATTGACACGGTGATGTCACCCCTCGACTCAATTCGCTACCACAAGCATTTCCTTCGTGCCGGATTCGTGTCTATGGATCCCTACAACGGCTATGTCAAGGCATACGTGGGCGGCGTGAGCTTCAATCCGTTCGAGTATGATATGGTTATGACCGGCCGCCGTCAGGTGGGTTCGACAATTAAGCCGTTCCTATACACAATGGCCATGGAGGAGGGCTTCTCCCCCTGCGACCCGGTGCGCAACGAGCCGATTACCCTTATGACCGAAGCTGGTGAGGCGTGGTCGCCCCGCAATTCGGGCGACAAGATGGTGGGTGAAATGGTTAACCTGCGCTGGGGACTTGCCAACTCAAACAACTGGATTTCGGCCTACCTGATGAGCAAGCTTTCGCCCTATTCGTTTGTCAAGATGCTGAGAAGCTTCGGCATACGCGGCCATCTCGACCCTGTTTATTCACTGTGTCTCGGTTCTTGTGAGATTTCCCTTGCGGAGATGGTGAGTGCCTACACCGCTTTTGTTAACGGTGGAATCAGGGTCTCTCCGATGTTCGTGACCCGTATCGAAGACAACGACGGCAATGTTATTTCCTATTTCTCTCCGCAGATGTACGAGGTGTTCAGCGAGGAGACCTGCTACAAAATGGAGACTATGCTGAGGGCTGTCATAAACGAGGGTACAGGTGTGCGTATCCGCATCAAGTACGGTATCAAGGCAGACATGGGAGGCAAGACCGGAACTACCCAGAACAAGTCCGACGGCTGGTTCATGGGCATAACTCCAAAGCTGGTGAGCGGCGCGTGGGGAGGCGGTGAGGATCGTGACATCCATTTCGACTTTATGACCGAGGGCCAGGGCGCCAACGTGGCTTTGCCGATTTGGGCCCTCTATATGAATAAGGTGTATGCCGATCCGACGCTCGGTTATTCCCAACAGGATTCGTTCTACATCCCGGAGCCTTACCTGACTCCGTGCGGAATTTCTACTGCTCCTGTTGAGAATGAGTCGTTAGAAGGAATCTTTGATGATTTGTAATCTTTATTATGGAAGAGAATCGTGTAGAAAAGGCTGTCAGCCTGTTTCAGCAGGGGTACAATTGTGCGCAGTCGGTTTTTGCCGCATTCGCCGACCTCTATGGAATCGACAAGGATACCGCTCTGAGGCTTTCGGCCTCCTTTGGCGGCGGTATGGGACGGATGCGTCAGGTGTGCGGTGCAGTGAGCGGAATGTTCATGGTCAACGGACTGGTCAACGGCAGCACCGATCCGTCGGACCATGAGGCTAAAACTGCAAACTATGCAATGGTGCAGCAGCTGGCCGCCGCCTTCAGGCAGGAAAACGGCTCGATTATCTGTGGTGAACTGCTTGCCGGTAAAATAGAAAAGCCTTCGACCGACCCGGCCCCTTCTGAGCGGACGGCCGAGTACTATCATAAGCGCCCCTGCGTGGAATATGTCCGCCAGTGTGCGCAGATAATTGAAAGTCAACTATTTGAGTTTCGCATAAGCGAGAC
>DCHH01000084.1:2268-13221 GCA_002315625.1 Bacteroidales bacterium UBA1757 | reverse complement strand
TCCATAATGTTCTGAATATCAATAATGTATCAACTTGCGAAACTTGAGTCAACTATTGAAAAAGGACGAATGATGGAACCCGTCATTTTGTGCATAGAAACATCAACTGCTGTATGCTCCGTGGCTTTGGGACGCGGCAGGGAGGTAATTTTTAAGGAGGAGAACCACGACGGCCAGTCTCATGCCGTTCAGCTGGGAATCTTTTTGGACAAGGCATTGCAAGAGCTTGAAAGCAGGGGCGAGTCGCTTTCCGCAGTCGCAGTGAGCAGTGGTCCCGGTTCATATACAGGTCTCCGTATAGGAGTTTCAATGGCCAAGGGGGTATGCTATGCCCGCCAGATTCCTCTGATTGCCGTACCTTCGTTGCAAGTTACTGCGGCTCAGGTACATGCCGATGCAGATACCCTCTTGTGTCCGATGACTGACGCCCGCCGGATGGAGGTATATACGGCGGTATTTGACAATCTCTTGAAGCCCGTAAGCGAGACTCAGGCTCTGATAATTGATGCGGCCAGCCTCAGTGATTTGCCGCAGGGAAAAAAGGTTTTCATTTTCGGTGACGGGGCTGCAAAAGCCTCCAAGGTTATTAGCCGTGAGGGAGTTACGCTTCTCGCAGACCTGTACCCGAGAGCAGAGGATATGGTGCCGCTTGCCCTTGATGCATACAATGCGAAGCGCTTCGAGGATGTTGCTTACTTTGAACCTTTCTATCTCAAGGAATTCCAGGCCACTGTGCCTCATAAACTCAACGACCTGATTCATCACGATAACTAATAAACACATGGAAGTCAACGAACTGGAATACAACACCCATCTTTCACGGCTGTCTCTTCCCGAGTACGGACGAAACATTCAGCGCATGGTCGATTATGCTCTTACAATAGAAGACCGTGAAGAGCGTACCACTTGTGCCAAAACCATAGTACGTATCATGGGCAATCTCTTTCCGTCACTTCGCGACATGCCCGGTTTCCGCAACAAACTATGGGACCATCTGGCAGTGATGGCTGACTATAAGCTCGATATTGACTATCCGGTGGATATCATCAAACCGGAGCCTGTAAAGGCCGCCCCTGAAAAGGTTCCCTACACAGTCGGTAAGGTCAAGGTGCGCCAGTACGGACGAATGGTCGATCAGCTGATAGAAAAGGCTGTCACAATGGAAGACGGTGAGGAGAAGACACGGCTTATCCAGTTGATAGCCAACCACATGAAGAAGTGTGTCGCGATTATGAACCGCGAGACGGCAGAGGACGAGAAGATTCGTCAGGATTTGAAAAGACTCTCCGACGGAGCTATCGACGTGCCGGTCGAATCGTTGCACCTCACAGAATGGCATGAACCCCTGCCACAGAAAAAGGGGAAAAACAACCGTCGTAAATAGAGACAGTTATGGCATCATTCGTCATTGAAGGGGGACATCGGCTACAGGGCACTATCCGGGCGCAGGGAGCAAAGAACGAGGCTTTGCAGCTGCTGTGTGCCACATTGCTCACCGATGAGAAGGTCTATATCCATAACATCCCTGATATTCTGGATATTAACAATCTGATTCAGTTGCTGATGAATCTGGGTGTATCGGTAGAGAAACTCGGAGTCGGCTCGTACTGTTTTTCGGCTGCCCGGGTCAATCTGTCTCATCTTCGTGACGAGGAAATCCTCTCGAAAATGGCCTCTCTGCGAGGTTCGGTCATGCTGGTCGGACCCCTGCTTGCCCGTTTTGGCGAAGCTGTGATTGCAAAGCCTGGCGGTGACAAAATCGGACGCCGTCGTCTTGACACCCATTTCCTTGGAATACAGAAACTTGGAGCAACATTTGAATATGATGCCGAGCACTCTCTCTACAGTGTCCATGCCGACCGTCTGACGGGATGCTACATGCTGCTTGACGAGGCTTCCGTGACTGGTACGGCCAATATAATCATGGCCTCAGTTTTGGCCTCCGGGCGTACTACAATCTATAATGCAGCCTGTGAACCCTACATTCAGCAGCTTTGCCGGATGCTGAATTCGATGGGAGCCGATATCCGTGGCGTGGGGTCGAATCTCCTTACTATTGAGGGGGTTACGAAGCTTCACGGTTGTGAAATCACTATCCTGCCAGATATGATTGAGGTGGGAAGTTTTATTGGGGTGGCTGCAATGACCCGTTCGGAAATCACCATCGAAAATGTGGCCTACGATGAACTGGGAATCATCCCGCACAGTTTCGAGCGTCTTGGAATACACATGGAGCGTCGTGGGGATGACCTCTATATCCCTGCGCAGGAACACTATACTATTGAATCGTTCATCGACGGTTCAATTATGACCATTGCTGATGCTCCGTGGCCGGGGCTTACTCCCGACCTGCTCTCGGTGATGCTTGTGGTGGCAACTCAGGCCAAGGGGTGCGTGCTTATCCATCAGAAAATGTTCGAAAGCCGTCTCTTTTTTGTCGATAAGCTGATTGACATGGGGGCACAGATTATCCTCTGCGACCCGCACCGTGCCACAGTCATCGGTCTGGACCATACGCAGGTGCTCCGTCCGCAGGTGATGTCTTCGCCCGACATCCGTGCCGGTATAGCCCTGCTTATCGCAGCTCTTTCGGCTCAGGGGGTGAGCCGCATCAACAACATCGAGCAGATTGACCGTGGCTATCAGGATATCGACGGTCGCCTGAACCGCCTTGGTGCACACATTACCCGAGTTTAAAATGATTCAAAAAGAAGAAGTTTTTCGGATTGGGCGTTTGGGAAAGCCTCATGGCGTGGATGGCGAAATAGCCTTTTCCTTTACCGACGATGTCTTCGACCGTACCGAGTCGCCCTACTGGGTGATGGACATCGACGGCATACTGGTTCCGTTTTTTCTCGAATCGTACCGTTTCCGTTCCGATTCGGCGGCTCTGGTGAAATTCCTTGACATGGACGATGCCGAGTCTGTGAAGATGGTCGCTGATCACGATGTGTTCTACCCTGTGGCCTACGCTTCTGCTGAGGAGCAGATGCAGGCAGAACTCTCCTGGCAGCATTTCTGTGGGTTTGAGGTGGAACTTTCCGACACTCATCAGAAACTCGGTGTGATTGAGGATGTTGACGATTCCACTCTGAATGTCCTGTTCCGCATCGGAAAAGGGGATGATTCCTTAATTATTCCCGCTAACGAGGACTTTATTGACGAGATGGACCTGGAGCACAAACGGCTTGTGATGCATCTGCCTGAAGGTCTTCTCAGCCTTGATACAATTGAAACCTTCGAGTGATGGCTGAGGTGCTGACTTGTCGTGACTTGTCCATCGGCTATGTCCATGGAAACAGCAGCCGCCTGGTCCAGAAAGGCTTGACTGTCAGCATTGAATCGTCTGAGTTCGTGTCGCTTCTCGGCCCTAACGGGTGTGGAAAATCAACTTTGCTCAGGTCGCTTTGCGGACTCCAGCCCCTTCTTGACGGGGAAGTCCTGATTGAAGGAAAGCCATTGCAGCACTATTCCCTTGCCCAGCGGGCTCGGAGGTTTGCAATTGTGCTGAGCGACAATATCAGCATTGATGGGTGCACCGTCCGTGAGATGGTCGCAATGGGACGCTATCCCTATCTCGGGCGTTTCGGCAATCTGACTGACAGTGACGAAAAAGCCATTGACGAAGCCATGCGGGCAGTTTCGGTCCAGGCTATGGCAGACCGCCACTTGTCACACCTCTCGGACGGTGAGCGTCAGAGAGTTATGATTGCAAAGGCGCTGGCCCAGGACACCCCCCTGATTTTCCTTGACGAACCGACGTCGCACCTGGACCTGACGAACCGAGTCGAGGTGATGCTTCTGCTCAGGAACCTTGCCCATGACTTGCACCGCAGCATACTTCTCTCGACCCACGAACTGGAACTTTCGCTTCGCCTTTCTGACCGAATTTGGCTTATGCAACCATCGCTTGGAGGGCTTCAGTACGGCACTCCGCAAGAACTGCTGTCTGGCGGTGTCATCCAGAGAATGTTCAACCATCCCGACTTTTCTATCACCGTTGACGGAAGTGTAAGAGTGAATAAGGAAACGGAGCGCTGATTGACCGGCTTTTCCGAAAAAATCGTTATCTTTGTCGCCAAACAGTTTCTCCATGGCGAAAAACAAGCACAACAAGCCTTCCTACAGGCTAACCATACTGAACGACAATACTCTTGACACGGAATATACCACCAGATTCACCCGTCTCAAGGTGTCACTCATGCTGGGTGGCTTCGTCGTAGTGGTATGTTTCCTGTTCTATGTGATTCTGTTTGCAACCCCTATCCGACATATCCTCCCGGGCTACCTGGATCCTGAGCTCAAGCAACAGATGATGGTGGATGCTTTCAGGATGGATTCTCTCAGCGAACAGTTGGACAAGCAGGAGCACTATCTAACGCTGGTGCGCAGCATGGTTTCCGGTACCTACGTCATGGATACGACTCTCAGTATGGATACGCTTGCGGCACGTCAGGAGGCAATCGCAGGCCCATCTGAAGCTGAAAAGCAGTTCCGTGCCCAATATGAGGAGTCGGAGAAGTACAATCTCAGCATGATTGTCCCCAAGCCATCCACCGACGGCCTGCTTTTCTATCCCCCGCTTAAAGGTTCCATTGACAGCCTGTTCAATGAGAAGGAACAGCATTATGGCATCGATATTATGGCTCCACGTCGCCAGCCGGTCCTTTCTGTCCTTGATGGCAGGGTGGTCTTTGCAGGTTATACCCAAACGGATGGCTATGTGGTTATGATACAGCATAATAACGACTTTATTTCCGTCTATCGTGAGATGTCCGAGTCTCTGAAGAATACGGGCAGCCAGGTTAAGGCCGGTGAACCAATCGCATTTGTGGGACGTGATACGGGCAAGGAGGCCAGGCCTCATCTACATTTCGAATTATGGTACAAGGGGCTTCCCTTGAACCCCGAAGACTATATTCTGTTCCAATGATTCAACAGACAGAAAATCATCAGAAAAAGCAAATAGCCATCCTTGGCTCGACCGGCTCGATCGGTACTCAGGCCCTGGAGGTGATACGGGAATTCCCTGACCGTTTTGAAGTTTATGCCCTGACTGCCAATAATCAGGTGGATCTGCTGGCAGAGCAGGCCCGTAAGTTCAATCCCGAGGCGGTTATCATCGCAAATGAAAGCCACTATCCCCGGCTGAAGGAGCTTTTGAAGGACCTTCCAATCAAGGTTTATGCCGGAGCAAAGGCAATTGAGCAGATTGTCTCTTCCGGCCCAATTGATATCGTGCTTGCATCGATGGTGGGATATGCTGGACTCAAGCCCACTATGGAGGCGTTGAAGGCTGGCAAGACCATTGCCTTGGCAAATAAGGAGACCATGGTTGTAGCAGGCGAGATTATCAACGAACTCTCCCGTCAGTATAAGGCACCGATTCTCCCCGTCGATTCTGAACACTCGGCAATCTTCCAGTGCCTGGAAATGAACAATCCGATTGAGAAGATTCTGCTGACAGCTTCCGGCGGCCCGTTCCGTACCTACACAGAGGAGATGCTTGAGCATGTCACCAAGGCCCAGGCCCTGAAGCATCCGAACTGGCAGATGGGGGCGAAAATCACGATTGACTCGGCCTCAATGATGAACAAGGGCTTCGAGGTTATGGAGGCTAAATGGCTTTTTGGCGTACCTGCAGACAAAATCGAGGTGCTTGTGCATCCTCAGTCGATAGTCCATTCTATGGTACAGTTCCGCGACGGCGCTGTCAAGGCTCAGCTTGGACTGCCGGATATGAAACTGCCGATTCTGTATGCCTTTGCTTATCCCGAGCGTTTGCAGACTGCCTACAAGAGGGTCGATTTTCCGGCCATCGGTAAACTCGACTTCGAGAAGCCCGACACGCAGAAGTTCCGCAATCTGGCATTGGCATACGAGGCCATCAAGGCCGGAGGAAATATGCCGTGCATCCTGAATGCGGCAAACGAGGTGGCCGTGGCGGCTTTCCTTGCCGACCGTATCGGCTTCAAGGCGATGTCAACTGTTATTGAAAAGACTATGCAGCGGGCTGTCTTTGTCGCCCACCCCGATTATGAGTGTTATGTTTTTTCTGATGAGGAAGCCCGCCGGATTGCATCCGAAATTATAAAGTAGCTATTGTTATGTCACCGTTTTTTATCAAGCTGCTGCAACTGATTGCCAGCCTTTCTATACTCATCGTAATTCATGAATTCGGTCACCTGCTCTTTGCAAAGTGGTCGAAAACTCGCGTTGAGAGTTTCTACCTCTTCTTCAATCCGGGCTTCTCGCTGTTCCGCATGAAGCGAATCAACGGAAAGATGGAGTTCAGTTTCCTTTCGAAGAACCCGCCGGAGCACTGGAAGAATTACCCTGAGACAACGATGTGGGGCATTGGTTGGGTGCCTCTTGGAGGGTATTGCTCCATTGCCGGCATGATTGACGAGACGAAGGATGCCTCTCAGCTCGCCTCCGAGCCGCAGCCTTGGGAATTCCGCACAAAGTCGGCCGGCTGGCGGCTGCTGATTATGGCCGGTGGCGTACTTTTCAATTTCCTGCTGGCCCTGCTGCTTTATGCTGCAATCCTGAATATCTGGGGCGAGCGCTATGTCCCGGCCCACGAGGTCTCGATGGGAATGGTCTATGCTCCCGTGGCCCAGGAAATGGGGTTCCGCGACGGCGATATCCTCTGGTCGGCCGATGGAGTCGATTTTGAGCAGTATGATGAAAAAGCCCTCCGTACCATGGCTGAGGCCAGGATTGTTACGGTCAAGCGCGACGGTGAGCTTTTCGACATAGAGATGCCTGATGACTTCATGCAGCGGCTGATGGCGGCCCGTGAAGGTTTTGCCGGCTACCGCTATCCCACTGTGGTTCATGATGTTACCCCTGATTCACCAGGTAGTCGTGCCGGACTGATGGCTGGCGATAGTATTGTGGCCATACAGGGTATTCCAACCCCGACGTTCGATATATTAACCGAGACTTTGCAACAGTTCCCCGACAGCGTAATTGGTATCACTATTTACCGCGACGGAGTACCCATGACCCTGACAGCAGAGCTTGATTCAACGGCACGCATAGGGTTCCACGCATCTTCGTGGACAATGATTTATCCTATCAAATCGGCTCATTATAACCTGTTTGCCTCCATCCCGGCAGGTATTCGCAAAGGGGTTGAGACTTTGAAAGGTTATGTGGGTGATTTCAAGTATGTCTTTACAAAGGAGGGTGCACAGAATCTTGGTGGTTTCGGTACCATTGGCGGGCTTTTCCCGTCTGTGTGGAACTGGGAAGTGTTCTGGTCAACTACGGCATTCCTATCCATCATTCTGGCGTTCATGAACATACTGCCCATCCCGGGACTTGATGGCGGACATATTCTCTTCCTGCTTGTCGAGGTCGTTACCCGCCGCAAGCCATCCGACAAGTTCCTGGAAAGGGCTCAGATGGTCGGTATGATTATTCTCCTGCTACTACTAGTCTATGCCAACGGCAATGACCTTCTAAGGTGGATAAGCACTCTATGATGCCATGAGAAGAAGTCTTCTGACATGGTTGGTGTGTTGTGCCTCACTGCTTTATGCCTCTGTCTCATGCGCACAGACGAAGGTCCGTGTGGCCTTTTACAATGTGGAGAACTTCTTCGATTGTACAGACGACCCGGGGAAGAATGATGAGGATTTCACCACCGACGGCGACTATCATTGGACATACAACAGGTTTTGGAAAAAGACCGAAAATATAGCCAAGGTACTGGCCTGCATGGGTGAGGACGGGTCGTTTCCCGAACTTATCGGCATGGCCGAGGTCGAGAAGGCCGCTGTGGTGAAAAAACTTCTCTCAAAGGCGAATATGAGCGACTCGTACCGTATGGTTCACCGGGAATCACCCGACAGGCGGGGCATAGATGTGTGCCTGTTGTATAACCGCTACATTTTCAAGCCAGTACATACTCAATTCATAGCGATTAAATTTCCTCAAGATCCACAGAAGAAGACACGCGACCTGCTTTACGTGCGAGGAACCCTCCCAGACGGCAAGGATTTGCATGTAGTTGTGTCGCACTGGCCCTCCAAGTCGGGTGGGGAGGATGAGTCGCGTCCCTATCGTTGCTTTGTTGCCGACAAGTTGAGGGCTTTGGCTGATTCCATCCTGACAGCCAGTCCTAAAGCCCGACTGGTCATTATGGGCGACTTCAACGATGCTCCGTACGAGGAGTCGGTCAAAAAGCATCTGAAGGCGATGCATCCTTCCGAGCGGAAGAATGTTAATTCGCTCTCGCTGTTCAATCTTATGTATCCGCTTGAGAACCAAGAGAAAATCAAGAGCTATAAATATCACGAGACTTGGTCAATGCTCGACCAGATGGTCGTTTCGAAATCTCTGAAAAACATCCGTGCCCATGTCTTTGCTGCAGATTTCCTGCTGACGGATGATTCCAAATACCTCGGAAAGAAACCTTTCCGCACTTACAACGGCTATCATTATCAGGGCGGTTACAGCGACCACCTGCCCGTCTATATGGACATTCCTCTTGACAAATAGCCGATATAATTGTAATTTCGCGGTCTGAAAACCGATATATAGAACCGTTATGTTTGAGAACCTAAGCGAACGTCTTGAACGCTCATTCAAGATATTGAAAGGTGAAGGCAAGATTACCGACATCAATGTGGCCGAAACCTTGAAGGATGTACGTCGTGCACTTTTGGATGCCGATGTTAACTACAAGACTGCCAAGCAGTTCACCGACGAGGTGAAGGAGAAGGCCATTGGTCAGAAGGTCCTTACGGCTGTCAAGCCGCAGGAGATGATGATCAAGATTGTCCATGAGGAACTGACCCGTCTGATGGGCGGTGAGAGTGTGGATGTGAACATCAAGGGAAGCCCCGCCGTCATTCTTATGTCGGGTCTTCAAGGCTCTGGTAAGACCACTTTCTCGTGCAAGCTGGCCAATATGTTCAAGTCCAAGCGGGGTCGTCATCCTCTTCTGGTGGCTTGCGACGTCTATCGTCCCGCTGCAATTGAACAGCTCAAGGTATTGGGTGAGCAGATTGGTGTACCGGTCTATAGCGAGGAGGCTTCGAAGAATCCTGTCAGTATTGCCCAGAATGCAATTGCTGAGGCCAAGAAACAGGGTAACGACCTTGTGATAATAGATACCGCCGGACGTCTCGCGGTTGATGAACTGATGATGGCCGAGATTGCTGCCATCAAGGAGGCTGTCCATCCGCAGGAAATCCTTTTCGTGGTCGATGCCATGACCGGTCAGGATGCAGTCAACACGGCTAAGGAGTTCAACGACCGCCTCGATTTCGACGGCGTGGTGCTGACCAAGTTGGACGGTGATACCCGTGGAGGTGCCGCCCTTTCAATCCGCAGCGTGGTCGAAAAGCCTATCAAGTTCATCGGAACTGGAGAAAAGATGGATGCCGTCGATGTGTTCCATCCCCGTCGTATGGCTGACCGTATCCTTGGTATGGGCGACGTGGTTTCACTCGTTGAGCGCGCCCAGGAGCAGTACGATGAGCAGGAAGCCCGCCGCCTGCAGAAGAAAATCCTCAAGAACCAGTTCGATTTCAATGACTTCCGCGACCAGCTGGCCCAAATCAAGAAGATGGGTAATATCAAGGATCTGGCTTCGATGATTCCCGGTATGAGCAAGGTCATGAAGAATGTTGATATCGATGAAAACGCTTTCAAGGGTATTGAGGCCATCATTTCATCGATGACTCCGTTCGAGAGAGAGCATCCGGAAGAAATCAACTCCAGTCGTCGCAACCGTATCGCAGCTGGAAGCGGTACTTCCATTCAAGAGGTTAACAACCTGATGAAGCGCTTTGAGGATACCCGCAAGATGATGAAGACTGTGAGTTCAATGAAACGTCCCGGACAGCCCACACACGGTGGCAAGAAAAAGAGATAACAGCCATGCAACTTATTGACGGAAAAGCAGTATCTGAACAGATAAAAAAGGAGATAGCCGAAGAGGTGGCTCTTATGGTGGCTCATGGCAAGCGTGCTCCTCATCTTGCCGCTATTCTGGTCGGTCACGACGGCGGCAGTGAGACATACGTTGCCAACAAGGTGAAAGCCTGCGGTGTCTGCGGCTTCAAATCGACACTGATCCGTTTTGAGGACACGGTAACCGAAGTTGAGCTTTTAGAGGCTATCGACGGGCTCAATAAGGATGACAGTGTGGATGGGTTTATTGTTCAACTCCCTCTGCCTAAGCATATTGACGAGCAGAAGATTATCGAGGCAATCGATTACCGCAAGGATGTTGACGGTTTCCATCCCATCAACGTCGGGCGGGCAAGTATCGGTCTGCCTGCATTCCTGTCGGCTACCCCGGCAGGGATTATCGAGCTGCTTCGCCGCTATAACGTCGAGACTCGCGGGAAGCATGTGGTTGTGATTGGCCGTAGCAACATCGTGGGCAAGCCGTTGGCTAACCTCCTGATGCGCAAGGATTATCCGGGTGATGCAACCGTGACGGTCGTCCACAGCCGTTCGACCGACATTCGCGAGCAGTGCCTCTCGGCCGATATTATTGTCTGTGCATTGGGTAAGCCTCATTTTCTCACGGCTGATATGGTTCGTGAGGGGGCTGCGGTTATTGATGTGGGAACTACACGCGTTCCTTCAACCCTTACCAAGAGCGGCTTCAAGCTGACGGGTGATGTCGATTTCGACAATGTCGCCCCAAAGTGCTCGTTTATCACCCCGGTTCCTGGCGGTGTCGGGCCGATGACCATTGTCTCTCTGATGAAGAACACCCTTCTGGCCGGCAGCAAGGCCATCTACAAATAAGGCCCCGTCATCCCGGGCTTTGGTTTTGTCGTCGGTTGTTGCTCGAACTACTCGTCATCCCGGGCTTGACCCTTCCGTCATCCCGGGCTTGAGCCGGGATCACGTGATGAAGCGGGGATGTATGAAGGAGGTTGGTGGTGGAACAAGGAATCCTGAATCAAGTTCAGGATGACG
>DCHH01000084.1:0-2249 GCA_002315625.1 Bacteroidales bacterium UBA1757 | reverse complement strand
TGTTCGGAATGACATACGTGAGCGGGTTCGTGGGCGAATTATTGTAAAAACTAATATATAATACAATGCAGAAAGGAAACAAACTATTGATATGGGCAGTGTGTGCTGTGCTTCTGTTTCTTGTTTCTTCCTGTGTGAACAGAAATCAGCAAGGACAGAACGTCAAACCTGAAACAGATACACCGGACCGGTCTGGAGAAGAACAGGATATCGTGCAAGATTCTACTTCGAATGTTCAGCAGGATTTCTCGTACTCCTCTTTTTTGCGGATAGCTTCAAATTTCAAGGATGTGCCGTATCATGCCGGCCGACTTGAGCACCACGACGGCGTAGAGCGCCTGGTGGTTGATACCTCGGCCCTTGATTGCATGACTTTTCTTGAGTCCTCAATGGCTCTGTTCCGTTTGAACCGATTGCCGGAATCCCAGCGCGACAACAACAATTACCGTAATCTCCTGATTAAAATCCGCTATCGTGATGGTGTCCTGACAGACTACACTTCGCGTCTGCACTATGGTTCAGAGTGGATTGCGGACAATATTAAGAAAGGTTTCCTTCAGGATATAACCGACTCGATAGCCGCTCTTGGTGGGGATTTGCTGAATGTGAAGGGCGTTTCCAGGCCACTTCCAATTCGCGTTCATTTGATGACCAGCCAGCCACAGCGCTATGAAACCTTGCAGAAACACCCGGAATTCACAGTCGCCATGTACGGTATCGAACAGCGGGTCAACCAGTTGCACTTGACATATATTCCGCGAGACCGGTTCGTGGCAACAAATCCTTTCCTGCCGGATGGGTGCATCGTGGCTTTCTCGACCAGTATTGACGGGCTGGATATTGCCCATTTCGGTATCGTCTGTTATATGGATGGACAGCCTCACCTGCTGCATGCCTCATCGTCAGCAAAAAAGGTAACAGTCACCAAAGAACCGCTGTACGATTACCTCAGTGGCATCGGGCACTATACGGGGGTTATTCTGCTGAAGGCAATCTAGTACCTGCGCGTCTTGGTTGCTTGTCTCATTTGAACTGCATCATGCGGCTAAGGTATTTGCCGATGATGTCAAATTCCAGATTGACGATTGTTCCGACTTTAATTTCGCAGAAGTTGGTGTGCTCGAAGGTGTAGGGGATTATTGCCACGCTGAAGTGGTCTTTCTCCGAATCGCAGACCGTCAGGCTTACCCCGTTTACGCAGACCGAGCCCTTCTCGACTGTAACATATCCCTTTGCTGCCATAGCAGGGTCGATTGTGTATTGGAAGGTAAAGCGCCAGCTCCCGTCGGTTTCGGTGACTGATGTGCAGAGGGCGGTCTGATCGACATGTCCTTGCACAATGTGACCGTCTAGCCGGCCGTTGACCATCATGCTGCGCTCAAGATTTACCTTTTCGCCAACCTTGACTTTTCCAAGATTGCTGCGGTCGAGGGTTTCCTGTATGGCTGTGACGGTGTATTCGGCCTTTTCACGGTCGATGTTGACCACGGTCAGGCACACGCCGTTGTGGGCGAGGCTCTGGTCAATCTTCAGTTCGTTGACAAATGAACAAGTGAGTGTGAGGTGCAGGTTGCCCTCGTCTTCTACGAGCCGACGGACGATGCCGGCCTCTTCTACTATTCCTGAAAACATGGTCGTTATTTTGTTGCCAGCAAGCGTGGCTGTTTGTTGGCAACAAAGGTAATGTGATTTTTCCTGATAAAAAACTTTGCGAATCTCTTTGGCGGAAAAGAAAAATCATCTACCTTTGCAGCCGCAAAAGGAAAGGGACGGCGACTGGGCCGGAAGTTTCTTTTGGCAAATTATACACGGTGGATGTAGCTCAGTTGGTTAGAGCACTGGATTGTGGTTCCAGGTGTCGAGGGTTCGAGTCCCTTCTTCCACCCGAAAGAGGAATCTGTCGATTCCTCTTTTTTTATTGTTGTCCCCCACTGGTGAGTTGTGGGAGCCATTCCCTACCTTCCCGCCATCTGCCGGCATTTCCGCTTGTTTCAGCAGAGGTAGGGCAACCACCAGTCGCTACAGGCCTCTGCCGCGCATACATGCTGCCCTATCTCCCCGGCATTCTCGTGCATTTCCGCAAACCACGACAGAGGTAGGGCAACCTTCAGCCGCCACAGCCCTCTGCCGCGCATACTTGCTGCCCTACCTCCTCGATCATTTCCGCAAACCACGGCAGAGGTAGGGCAACCACCAGTCGCTACAGGCCTCTGCCGCGCATACCTGCTGCCCTACCTCCCCGGCATTCT
>DCHH01000079.1 GCA_002315625.1 Bacteroidales bacterium UBA1757 | reverse complement strand
CGCAAGGACATCTCTGTCAAGTTCATTGACCAGGATGGCAATGAGGCTAAGGCCGCTGTTACATATGCTCAGCAGGAAGTCGGTGAAGAGTTGATTATCAATGCTGAAGACCTCGTTTCTTTCAGCAATGACACCTATTATTATGCTTTTGATGCTGAAGCCACTGTCGCTGCCAACCCCACCGCTACCAGCTACAAGACAATGCCTGTCACCACTGAGAGCAGCGAGTTCAAGCTTATCTTCAAGAAATATCAGAAGGCCAATGGCACTCTTACCTGGACTGGTGCAGCCAGCAAGGTATGGAACCAGCTTGACGCCAACTTCATCGCTGAAGGAATTGAAGGTGCCATCGGTTACCAGAAGGGTTGTGCCGTGATTCTTCCAGTTGCAAACTCAATGACTCCTGACACCATCATCATCAACGAGACCATTGAAATGGGTGAATCCGACCTGAATATCAACGGTATGTATTTCATTGGCGGTTCAAGCCTTGGCAAGATTGAAGGTACCGGCAAACTTATTGTGAATGCTCCCGCTACTATCAGCACCATCACCAAGCTGACGATGGAGGTGAATGGAGTCGCTACAATTGAGAATGCAGCTGCTGCCTCATCTATTGAGACAGGCAAACAAGGTATGTTGATTTTGAATCTGGCAGAGACCTTCTCTCTTCCTATTACAGGTGACGGAGCGGGTGCTTCACTCTTCTTGGCTCCTAAGCAAAGTAATAAGGATCAGGAATACAACATGAAAATCAGCGGTGTTGATACCGTTAATTGGATTATGTCAGTTCCTGGTAAGCTCAATGGTGTCCGTTATACTGGAACGACCAATGCAACATACGTCAATGCTACAGATTCTACTCCAGTCGTGGTTAATGTCATTAATGCATCAGAAGAGAAGGCTACCCTTATAGGCTTCGGCTGTATTACTACAGAAGGCTTGAAGAATGTGATACTTAACCTTGATGAAAACATACACCTTTGCCGTTATTACAATGAAGGTTCCAGTTCCGTTCCTATTGAAAAGTCGGACTATTTTGGTACGCTTAACGGTAGTGTGGGCTCAATTCTTGAGTCTGGTTGGGTTGATGGACGTGGAGCTGAATACCGCATTGGCGCTCTGAATAAGGATGGTATTGACTTCTTCCTCGGTGATGTCCGTTCTTTCCAGAAGACCGATACCACTTATTCGACTAGTACAATTGACCTGGTTAAGGAAGGTACTGGAAGAATGAACTTTATGGGTAACTTTGCTTTCAACGGAACCATTGAGGCTGCTGCTGGTGAGCTTGACCTTAGCAATACAACATTCAAGTCTTCTCTTCCTCTGAACATGGTTTCTGCTCCTGATTCAGTGTTTGCTACTACCATCACAACTCTGACTGTCGATTCAGCTGCAACGGTTTATCTGCCTGACACTCTTCCCATCAATACGGTTCAGGCGAAGACTGGAAGTATCGTTTATTCCAAGAACACTGTATTCCCGGGTGATGTTCAGATCGGTGGTGAATGGACTGGTGCTGCTACCGCTTGGACTGTCGGTGCTCTTGAAGCCAAGATTAACCTGACTGTTGAGTCTCCCGACAATGCCACATTCCAGGCTATTGATGCTGAGGGTGGCATCCAGATTACCCGTTCACAGCTGAACGTTACTGTGTTGGAAGCTGCTACCACGACTGTTGACCTGGCTATCCTGAGCGCTGCTCCTGAAATGCCGGAAGGTCCGGAGGGCAGCTCTATCCTTGTCAATGGTACCGACGTTATTGCCAATCCGGGTGAGGAAGGCCAGGGCGGTTTCGCATTCAGTTGGGAAACTGGTATGCTGACCTGCTACTCAGGTCCTCTTGCCCTTAGCAATACCAACAAGGAAATCAGCAGCGTAGAGTGCTATGACATCCTTGGTGCCAAGGCTTCAGAGACCACAACAGGTATTGTCCTTCGCAAGACCACTTTCAATGATGGCTCTGTCTCTATCGAGAAGGTCATCAATGTTAAGTAATTACCTTTCATAAATAATAGAGAGCCTGACCGGTTTGGCGGTCAGGCTCTTTTGTCGTTATTTTAAATAACACATTTTCAAAGTATTATAGCCGTATGAAACGAGTGCTTGTGGGATTGTTTATCGCGATACTCTTTTGCCCGATGCTGAAGGCAGAGGATGTCCGTTTTGACATCATCCGCGACCGTGACGGACTGTCGCACAATACAGTCCGGGCTATTCTGCAAGGGCAGGAGGGGTTTATGTGGTTTGGAACCCTTGACGGACTGGACCGTTTCAATGGCAAGAGCATCGTGGAGTTCAAACCCGAAGCGGGAGGTCTTCCCTCGTTGAACGACAACCGTATCCGTTCCTTGTATCAGGATTCATATCAGAATCTCTGGCTCCGCAGCATGGGAGGCGAGATGAGCTGTTACTCGCCCCTGATGGACCGTTTCATCGATTATTGTCCGCAACGTTCGAACAAACGCTTTTCCGGAATACTTGAAACTTCCCGAAACGAACTGTTTCTTTATGGCAGATACGGCTGCCTCTGTCTTTCCCGCAATGGCGGGGAGTGGGTGACTGTTCCCGCCGATTCGATGCTGACTGCATCGTTTATCAATTTTATATGTGAAGACGTATCCCATAATGTCTGGATAGGCTCTTCCAAAGGATTATTCCGTATTTCCAACGCCCTCACCGGCGAGGTTTTTTCACGAAACCAGTTTGAGCGTGTATCCGCAGGATCGTGGAATCTTGCGTCGAACACTGATAAAGGCCTCATTTTCTACAATGGAGAAGGGCTTCTGGTCTATGACCATTATGCTTTCCGTCAAGTGGCTTTTCCAGGAGGAAACTCCTATTCCATATATCGTGCAGCCTCTCTTCCCGACGGTCACATTCTACTTTCGCACCGTGAAGGGATGGTCTGCTACAACTGCAACAAGGGACAGTTTGAAAGTGCAGCACCCCTTTTCGATAATGAAAATGTACGGGGAGCGACATTCTTTACTGACAATCGGGGGAATGTCTGTCTCTACAATGGAACAGGCAATGTCTGGATATGGGTTGCTACAGGCCGTTTTGAAAAGTACCGGCTGCTTCAAAAGGAATTGCTGTCATCTGTTGACGGGGAACGCTATGATGTTCTCCAGGATTCGCGCAATGACATTTGGATAACGACATACGGCAGCGGGTTGTTCCGGATAAACGGTAAAACTGGCCAGCTTGAACATTTCACCACTTCAAACAGCGCCCTTCCTGCAGATTTTCTGCTATGTGTAACGGAAGACCGGACAGGCGAAATATGGGTAGGGACCGAACATTCTGGAGTGGTCAAAATTTCTGTCAGCCATTACCCGGTTGAGGTATTCTGTGATACAGAATGTCCTGGAACTGAGATACCCAAGGCCTTCAAGGCAATATTTCAGGATTCGCAAAAGAGGTATTGGTTTGGAACCACCGGAGGCGGACTCCTTGTATATGATGCTGCCAGAGAACATTGTCTGCGCCGTTTTGTCAATGAAAGACGTCCTTTCCATATCGGCGAGGACCCGTCCGGGAATATCTGGGTGGGGTACAAGGGAAGCGGACTGCAGGTGTTTGACGGAAATAGTCTCAAACAGGTGGCTGAATTTACCCTGACAGGTTCAACAAGTTCGACCAGTAATGTCTATGATTTCATTTTTGACCGGAAAGGGAGGCTCTGGGTGGCCACTTTCGGCGGTGGACTGCTGTGCTGCGAACATCCGTTGTATCCATATAATCAAGTTGATTTTCAGAGGATAGAGCTTAAGGGTAACCAGTATATGCGTGCCATTTGTGAGGATGGCGAAGGTTATGTCTGGGTTGGTACTGACAATGGAGTGATGTGTTTCTGCCCCGATTCACTTCTGGCGGGAGTGCAGCAGGTCTGGGAATTTGTTCCGGAATCAGGAAAGGAAGGTGCATTGGGCTCCCAGGAGGTCAAGTCTGTTTTCCTCGACAGCCGCAACGATTTGTGGTTTGCTGCGATGGGTGACGGCCTGAACCGGCTGGTGAGGCGTGACCCGATTTCAGAATCGGCATTTGAGCACTTCAATTCAGCCAATGGCCTTTCAAATTCAAATGTGCAGGCCATACTGGAGGATGACTTGGGAAATCTCTGGGTCAGTACTGAAAGCAATGTGGTGTCCCGACTGATTCTTTCAGAAAAAAGGTTTGAGAATTTCGATATTGCGATGGACGGTTCGCGTGTCTTTACAGAGTCATGCGGCTGGCGCCTGAGTGACGGACGTCTGATGTTCGGCGGCGACCGGGGAGCCATTGTACTGGACCCTGCCAACATGAGGTATAATCCGAATGTGCCCCCTGTGCTCATTACCCGACTGGCTATCAACGGCGAAAGTCTGCGCCCGGGCGAGAAGGATTCTCCGCTGAGCGGTAACATCACATCGGCAAAGCATGTGAAACTGCCCCCAGGCCGTAAGACCGTAACCATTGAGTTTGCAATGCTCGATTTTCAGAATCCACGCTGGAACAGCTATTCATACCGGCTGGCAGGCTACGAGAAGGAATGGAATGCCGTGACCCGCCACAACGAGGCGACCTACCGGAATCTGCCTCCGGGACACTATGTCTTTGAAGTGAAGGGGTGTAATAGTCAGGGTATTTGGACGGATGAAACCACAACACTGTCGCTTGAGGTGGCAACCCCATTTTGGATGTCGTGGACAGCGTGGCTGATGTATATTCTGCTTCTTGCGGCAGTGGTGATATGGGTTGTCCGTACAGCACGTCATTTCAGGGAACTTAATACAGCCGTCGAGGTGGAAAAACAGCTGACGGAATACAAACTCCGTTTCTTTACAAACATTTCCCACGAGTTCCGTACTCCGCTGGCCATTATCCAGGGGGCACTGGAGTCACTGACTGATATGAATGGGCTCCCGTCTCAGGCCGATAACCTTATATTGCAGATTCGCCGTAATTCAGCCCGTCTGTTGCGCCTCATTGACCAGCTGCTCGATTTCCGCAAATTGCAGAACAAGGGGATGGAGCTTTCGGTCGAGAGGACGGAGGTGGTCGGTTTCCTTCGTGAAATTTTTGAAAATTTCCGGGAAATGGCCTCACGCAAGCATATTCTCCTGACGTTTGAAACGGAATGCGAGGAGCAGGAGATGTACATCGACCGGGGCAAGTTCGACAAGATGCTCTACAACCTGCTGTCGAATGCCATGAAGTTTACCCCGGAGAACGGACAGATAGAGGTCGCATTGCAGTTCTCCCAGTCGGAAGACTATATGCGGATGAGTGTTTCTGATAGTGGGCCCGGAGTCGCGAAAGAGCGTCGCAAGGAGCTTTTCGAGCGTTTTGCCCAGTTAGGGAACCTTCCCAGCGGAACCGGCATCGGCCTTCACATGACCGCTGAGATGGCCCGTACCCATAAAGGGGATATCGTATATGAGGATTCTCCCTACGGCGGGGCTCGCTTTACTGTGACTGTGCCGTTGGCCGACAGCAACTACATGGCTGAAATTGCCCGCCGCAAGAATGTTGTAAATGAAGCTCAACGGGAGGGAATGGACCTTCCCGAGGAGGGGGCTTTCAACGACTTCCGTATTCTGGTTATCGAAGACGAGGACGAGGTACGGGAAATCGTGGCCGGACAGCTTGGGAAATACTTTCAGGTGCAGACGGCTCCAGACGGTGTGGCCGGTCTGCAGATTGCCCTTGACTCGCAGCCGGACCTGATTGTATGTGATGTGATGATGCCTGGCCTTTCCGGATTTGAAGTGACAAGCCGGCTGAAGGAGGAGTTCTCCACCAGCCATATTCCGGTCATTCTGCTGACGGCCTACAGCAGCGAGGAGTCGGAACTGAAGGGGGCGACTTCGGGGGCGGACGCCTACATCACAAAGCCGTTCAGCACCAAATTCCTCATCGCAAGAATTGTCGGTCTGATTTCCCAGCGGGAGGCGCTCCGTCAGAAATTCGCCCAGTCGCCAGGTACCGATGACGTGGTCGAAACCTATTCTAGCCGCGACAAGGAGTTTATGGAGAAAATCGACGCTCTTATCGAGAAAAACATGGACAATCCCGATTTCTCCGTCTTTGACATGTTTACCCTGACGTCGCGCATGGGGCGGACTACCTTCTACAAGAAACTGAAGGGTATCAGCGGCTATACCCCGAACGACTATCTGCGGACGATGAGGCTCAAGCGGGCGGCCGAACTGCTCACCAGTACGGACCTCAACATTTCGGAAATTTCGTACGCCATCGGCATGAACGACCCGCTCTATTTCAGCAAGAGTTTCAAGGCCCAGTTCGGCAAATCCCCGTCAGATTTCCGTAAAAGCGGCAGTATCCGCCGTTAGACCGGTATATACGGACTTTTTTCCATATTGTTGTATTTATTCACATAATGGTTGTCAGTACCATTCTGTTCCTTTGCTTGAAAAATTAACACCCTATACACAATGACAAAAGCGTATTGTTATCTGTTGGCGCTAGTGGTCGTCTGCCTTTCTTTCGGCTCCTGCCGGAACTCGGCGACTGATGCGTATTATGAGCGCCCTGAATGGCTGGAGGATCCGATTTACAAAATTCTCGAGTCGAGGGGCAATTTCACCCAATACTTGAAGTGTGTTGACCGTACGGCATACGCCTCTGTGCTGAAGGCGGCCGGACTCTACACCGTCTTTGCCCCCACGGATGAGGCATTCAAGACATGGATGTCGGAGGAAGGCTATTCGTCAGTCGAATCAATTCCCGACCGGGTGGTGAAAGACCTGGTGGCATATTCGATTGTCTACAGCAAGTGGCCGACGGATAAGTTTGCCTACCGTTTTGTCAGCAAGGAATACGAGCTGGGTGCCTTCAAGAAGAAGACCGCCTGCTACGCCATGCCGCACCGTGACGAGGAGTTCCTGTGGCAGTGGGTGGTTGATGAAACGACCGAAGGGGGATTGTCATATACCCAGAGCGACTATGTCCTGAACCTTACAAAGCAGAACTACAAGTATCTTCCGATTTTCACCCAGGAATTTCTCGACTCCAACAGTCCGGCCCTGACGGCCAACGACTACTATACATTCTTCCCCATGTCGCAATTTACGGGGATGAACGT
>DCHH01000060.1:6989-7111 GCA_002315625.1 Bacteroidales bacterium UBA1757 | reverse complement strand
GACTACAGCTCGTATGTAGGACGTATCGCCATCGGTCGAGTCCATAGAGGCACCTTCAGGGAAGGTCAGGAAATCACCCTTATGAAACGCGACGGCTCCCGCCAGAAATCAAAAATCAAGGA
>DCHH01000060.1:798-6946 GCA_002315625.1 Bacteroidales bacterium UBA1757 | reverse complement strand
CAGACCAAATGTCAGGAGATGTCGTCAGGCGACATCTGCGCAATGGTTGGCATTGAAAACTTCGAAATTGGTGACACCGTGGCCGATGCCGAGAATCCCGAAGCCCTTCCTCCCATTGCCATCGACGAACCGACCATGAGCATGGTCTTCACGATAAACAATTCACCTTTCTTCGGACAGGACGGCAAGTTCGTGACTTCGCGCCACATCCATGAACGCCTGATGCGCGAACTGGACAAGAATCTGGCCCTCCGCGTGGAAAAAGACCCGAACAGCGATATATGGACCGTCTTTGGACGTGGTGTACTTCATCTTTCTGTTCTCATCGAGACCATGCGCCGCGAAGGTTACGAGCTCCAGGTAGGACAGCCCCGTGTCATTATCAAGGAAATAGACGGTGTCAAGTGTGAGCCCGTTGAAGAAATGACCATCAATGTGACGGAAGAAGCAGCCAGCAAGATGATTGATGCCGTGACCAAACGCAAGGGCGAACTCACCTGCATGGAGACAAAGAACGACCGAGTGCATCTGGAATTCATGATTCCATCACGCGGCATCATAGGTCTGCGCAGCCAGTTGCTAACCCTCTCGGCTGGCGAGGCTGTCATTGCTCACCGCTTCAAGGAATATCAGCCCTACAAGGGTGAAATTGAACGCCGCACGAATGGTTCGCTCGTGGCAATTGAGACTGGAACCACTGTTGCCTACGGTATGGACAAGCTGCAGGACCGCGGCCGTTTCTTCGTCTATCCGGGTGAAGATGTCTATGCCGGACAGGTTGTAGGCGAGCACACCAAGGAAGGCGACCTGGTCATCAATGTAAACAAGTCAAAGAAACTCACCAATGTGCGTGCCTCTGGAACTGATGAAAAAGTGACCCTTCCCCCGCCAGTCATCTTCTCACTGGAAGAAGCTCTTGAATACATCAAGGAAGACGAATATGTGGAAATCACTCCCAAGCACATGCGCATGCGCAAAATAATCCTCGACGACCTCGAGCGCAAACGCGTTGCTGCCCGTAAACAGGCCGAACAGCAGTAACCGCCAATGGAAAAAGTCACCTGGAAAGAATGTCCCCTATGCCATGGCAACGAGCTTTCGTTCGTCCATGAATGTAAGGATTTTACCGCCTCACAAGAGACATTTCCCATTTACAGGTGCTCTTCATGCGGATTCACGTTCACACAGGATTTCCCGGACGAATCCGTTATTGGCCCCTACTACGACGCTCCCGAATACATTTCGCACAGCGACACCGACAAAGGGCTAATGAATAAGGTGTATCACGCCGCCCGCACATTCATGCTTAATCGCAAATGCAAATGGGTAGAAAAAGCCAGTCGCCTCGACACCGGTCGTATTCTCGACTACGGTGCAGGCACCGGTTACTTTGCCAACACCATGCAGCAGCGTGGATGGAGTGTCCAGGCAATTGAGAAAAGTCCTTCAGCCAGAGCCTTCGGCAAGGAGCATTTCCACATTGACATGCAGGATGAACCCGCATTCTATGATATGGAGGCCGAGAGCTTTGATGCCATCACAATGTGGCATGTGCTGGAGCATGTGCAACAGATAGACAAACTCTTTGAACAGCTTTTCAAAGTGCTCAAGCCTGGCGGAGTATTAGTTATTGCCGTCCCAAATTCCGCTTCAATGGACGCCTTGTATTATAAGGAGCGCTGGGCAGCCTACGATGTTCCAAGACACCTTTGGCACTTTTCGGCCAAGACCTTGTGCAAGTGGGGCGAAAAGCATGGCTTCCGCCAGACAGGGGCTACGCAGCCGATGCCTTTGGATGCCTTCTACATCTCAATGCTGAGTGAAAAAAACTACGCATCCTCCGCTTCTTTCGCAAAAGGTCTCTGGCGCGGATTCGTCTGCCTGCTCCAAAGCCTCGGCAACCCCGAAGCCAGCAGCTCAATAGTCTGCACCTTCAAAAAGCAATAACCCCTCCCGTCATCCCGGCTATGCCCCCACGTCATCTCGGGCTTGACCCGGGATCCCGTCATAATGAAGGGATGCTGAATCAAGTTCAGCATGACAGATTAGTTTTGCCGTTTTTGTGATTTTGATTACTTTTGCGCCCGAATTAAGGCTGCCCGAATGGTGGAATGGTAGACACGAAGGACTTAAAATCCTTTGGCCATTGCGGCTGTGTGGGTTCGAGTCCCACTTCGGGTACGCAATAAGCCTCTGATTTTCAGGGGCTTATTTCTTTAGAAAGTGTACTAAAAGTGTACTAATAGTTCAATATGTCAACCACCGTACGCGCACAATTGCTGCTTTATTGCCCTGACCAGCCGGGCATCATCGCCAAAGTGACCAACTTCATCACCGTCAACAAGGGAAACATTGTCTATCTGGATCAATATGTCGATCGCGTAGAAAACATGTTTTTCATGCGTATTGAATGGGAACTCGGCGATTTCCTGATACCCAAGGAAAAAATCGAAGACTACTTCAACACACTTTACGCACGCCCGTACGGAATGTATTTCCGTCTGTACTTCTCCGACCACAAGCCCCGCATGGCCGTGTTCGTGTCAAAGATGTCACATTGCCTTTACGACATGCTGGCCCGTTACACGGCAGGAGAGTGGAACGTTGAAATACCTCTGATTATCAGCAATCATCCCGACCTCCAGCATGTAGCCGAGCGCTTCGACATCCCCTTCTATGTTTTCCCTATAAATAAGGAGAACAAACTGGAGCAGGAGCAGAAGGAAATGGCACTTCTGAAGGAGAACGGCATCAATTTCATCGTGCTCGCACGCTATATGCAGGTTATTTCTCCAGCCATGATAGAGGCTTACCCCAACCGCATCATCAATATCCACCATTCGTTCCTTCCCGCTTTTGTCGGTGCAAGACCTTACCAGGCTGCCTACGACCGAGGTGTGAAAATTATCGGTGCAACAAGCCACTACGTAACCTCCGAACTCGATGCCGGTCCTATCATCGAGCAGGATGTCGTACGCATAACCCACAAGGACTCCGTCGATGACCTTGTCAACAAGGGTAAGGACCTGGAAAAGATTGTTTTGTCGCGTGCCGTATGCAAGCACATCGACCGCAAGTGTCTTGTCTATAAGAACCGAACTGTGATTTTCTCCTGACCGCGGAGTAAAAATCAATTGGTTATAGTGATAATTCCGGTGGCAGAATAATAAGTTCTGTATCTAAGGAGGGTGAACTGCGATATGCCTTTCTGAGGGACCCCCAGTCCGTCTCCTAAATAGTAGGTCTCACCACAAACCGGGCAGGTGACCATCAGGGCATCGGCTTTTCCCACCCGTATGGTCGATGAAGCCTCCACGGGGCATGAAAGGTCAAATGCATAATATTGCCCATCATACGCCTTGACTAGGACTATTCCACCGTACCCCACCCTGTCAACAGCATACTGTGGACGCTCCAGTCTCCACGAGTCTCCAGGCGAAAGGCATCCGATGACAGCCGCATTGCGTTCCACGCTTACGGCGCATGAAGGAATTGAGGTTTGAGGAGTGAAATTGCATGCCATTAACAGAAGCATTATGGCGGGCAATAGTATGGTGTGAACAAGTCTATTCATAAAAAAGGGCAAATGATTTGCAAAGGTAAAAAATTAAAGCCGCACTGGGCAGTTTTTTCAAAAAAATAGACTACTTTTGCGGCTTGATTGAAAATAGTCCGAAAACCGCAAATTGAATTAAGAAACAATTATCAATAATTAATAGTTTTCTAGTATGCAAAACAAAGGATTAGTAAGAATCTTTGCCATCTGTCTGGCTCTTGTTTGCGTTTACTACCTTTCGTTCACCTTTGCAACGAACAAGGTCGGCAAGAACGCCAAAGAGTATGCTCAGGGCAACGAGCAACTGGAGCGTGTGTATCTCGACTCCATGGCTCATGAAAAAATCTATCTCGGCAACACCTACAAGGACTGTCAGGAAAAGGAGTTGAACCTCGGTCTGGACTTGAAGGGCGGTATGAACGTCATCCTGGAATTATCTATTCCTGATGTTCTGAAGGCTCTGTCAGGCAACAATCCCGACGAAAACTTCAACAAGGCCCTGGCTGCTGCCTCACGCCGTCAGACTGAGACCAACAAGGACTACATCGACCTTTTCGTTGAAGAATATAAGGCTTTGGATGAAGGTGCCCGCCTGTCGGCCATCTTCAGCACCTTCGAAATGAAGGGACGCATCGACCCCACCTCGACTGACGAAGAGGTGCTGACCGTTCTGCGTGAGGATGTCCAGAGTGCCATCGACAACTCGTTCAACGTACTTCGTACCCGTATCGACCGCTTTGGTGTCGTACAACCGAACATCCAGCGTCTCGAGACCAACGGCCGTATCCTTATCGAGCTGCCTGGTGTCAAAGAGCCGGAGCGTGTCCGTAAACTCCTCCAAGGTTCCGCAAACCTTGAGTTCTGGGAAACCTACGACCTGACCGACATCTATCAGAACCTCATTGATGCCAATAGCCTGATTCGCGACCTGAATGCCGCCAGCGCTCCCAAGGAAGAAGCCGTTGCCGAACCCGTGGCTGAAGCCGAGACTGCTGTTGCCGACACCGCCAACAGCGAGACCGATCAGCTTCTTGCCGAAATCGAGGAGAGCAACAGTCAGGAGGAGGCCGCTCAGTCTTTGGAAGAATGGAAGAAGGAATATCCTCTCTTCGCCGTCCTGAGCATCAATCAGACTCAGAGTGGTGTTCCCGCCACTCCCTGTGTGGGTTATGCCCTCGGCCGCGATACCGCCAAGGTGAATGCTTACCTGAGCATGAGAGGCGTCCGTGACCTTCTGCCCCGCGATGTCAAGTTCATGTGGTCTGTCAAGCCCATCTCAGAAGAATCGGGTATGTTCGAGCTGATTGCCCTTAAGGTTTCAAACCGTGACGGCAGTGCTCCTCTCGGCGGTGATGTCATCACCGATGCACGCGACAACTTCGAGCAGGTTACCGGACGTTGCGTCGTCGATATGGAAATGAACGCTGAAGGTGCCAAGACATGGGCACGTCTGACAAAGGACAATATCGGCAAGAGCATTGCCATCGTTCTGGACGGCTACGTTTATTCATATCCCCGCGTCAATGGTGAGATTTCCGGCGGACGCAGCGAAATCAGCGGAAACTTCACGGTTACTGAGGCCAAGGACTTGGCTAACGTGCTGAAGTCCGGTAAGATGCCGGCCCCCGCCCACATCGTCCAAGAGGATGTAGTAGGTCCGTCACTGGGTGCCGAAGCCATCCATTCAGGTCTGATTTCCTTCATCATCGCCTTCTGCCTGATTCTGATTTACATGGTGTTCTTCTACGGATGGATTGCCGGTCTTGTTGCCGACTTCGGTCTGCTGTGCAACATCTTCTTCCTGTTTGGTATCCTCGCCTCATTCCAGGCCGTTCTCACCCTGCCGGGTATCGCCGGTATCGTTCTGACTATGGGTATGGCTGTCGATGCCAACGTGCTTATCTATGAGCGTATCAAGGAAGAGATCAAGGGCGGAAAGAACCTGAAAAAAGCTATCTTCGACGGTTACAGCAAGGCTTTCACCGCCATCTTCGATGCCAACCTTACCACCCTGCTCACAGGTATTGTGCTGTTCGTCTTCGGTACTGGCCCCATCAAGGGTTTCGCCACTACCCTTATTATCGGTATCCTTACCTCCGTATTCTGCGGTGTCTTCGTGACCCGTCTGGTTTATGTCGGAGCAATGGACCGCGACCGTTGGCAGAACCTCACCTTCACGACTAAGGTATCGAAAGGTTTTCTTCAGAATCCGAATTATGCCTTCATCGGCAAGCGCAAAATCGGTTATATCCTCAGCATCTGCTTCATGGCCATCACCATCCTGTCGCTCTGCGTCAGAGGCATGAGCCAGGGCATTGATTTCTCAGGTGGCCGTAACTATATTGTACGCTTCGAGCAGCCTGTTTCTACTGAAAACATCTCCGATCTTCTTCGCGATGCTTTGAATGATCCTCAGGTCATCACCATCGGTAATGAGAACCAGGTTCGTATATCGACCAACTTCCGCATTGATGAGAATGGTGATAATATTGATGCCGAAATCGAGCAGATTCTCTATGAAAACCTGCAGCAGCTCCTGCCCGAAGGCACAAGCCTCAGCGATTTCACTTCGACCAACATCGTCTCTTCACA
>DCHH01000060.1:0-681 GCA_002315625.1 Bacteroidales bacterium UBA1757 | reverse complement strand
CTGCGTTTCCGCAACGTTGCCTTCTCAGTAGGTGTTGTTGTGTCACTGATTCACACCGTAGCCTTCATCTTCGGTTGCTTCTCATTGTTCCATGGCATCCTGCCCTTCTCAATGGAAGTCGATCAGACGTTCATCGCCTGTATCCTGACCATCATCGGTTATGCCGTCAATGATACCGTGGTCGTGTTTGACCGTGTGCGTGAAGTTACCACCATGTATCCCAAGCGCCCGCTGTTCACCACTATGACCCAGGCCATGAACACCACGTTGCTCCGTACCTTCAGCACTTCATTGAGTACTGCTGTCGTACTTATTGCCATCCTGATCTTCGGCGGCAACACCATCCAGGGCTTTGCCTTCGGTATGCTGATGGGTGTCATCATCGGTACTTACGGCACACTGTTCATCGCCTGCCCGCTGGCATACGACGTACAGCGCAAGACCAACAAGAACTTCGTCGCTCTCGAAGATGCCGAGGCCGAAGCTGTCGAAGCCTAAACATTTCCTATGACTTTCCAGGGCCTGCACTTCAAGAACTTGCGGTGCAGGCCCTCTTTTTTAGAATAACACAAACATGGATACCGTACTCAGTGGCATTCGCGCGACAGGCCACCTCCACATGGGCAACTACTTCGGCGCCCTTCGCAATTTTGTACGCATGCAACACGAAAACCGTTGCTT
>DCHH01000086.1 GCA_002315625.1 Bacteroidales bacterium UBA1757 | reverse complement strand
ATTCTTGCCGTTATCGGAGGCAAAATGATATGGGACGACCTCAAGCCGAATAAGGACGAGGATGAATCCAAAATAGACCCGTATAAAATAGGCGTGGTGCTGACTTTGGCCGTAGCCACCTCCATCGATGCTCTGGCCGTAGGTCTCTCTTTCTCGCTGCTCGACATAGACCTCTGGTATTCAGTGACAATCATCGGTATTGCGTCGTTTGTCATTTCATGGATTGGAATGTCCTTGTCGCTTCTCTTCGGCCGCAGTCTGCACCTCAAGGCCAATCTGGCCGGCGGCATTATCCTCGTTGCAATCGGGGTGAAAATACTGCTGGAACACTTGGGTGTACTCTGAACGGCTTGCCAGTTCAGAAGTTTTGCACTATCTTCGCGCCCCGAATCCCGGAAAGAACAAATCCGGACGGTATATCTGATAGAAAATGACTAAAAATAGACTCAGCTTCCTCTCTTTTGTTGAAAAAGAAATGGAGCTTTTGCAATTTTCCGCACTGCTCAGCCTGCTCAACCTGCTGCTGTACCATTTCCCGTTCTTCAAGTTTGTATATGAGAATATCAATATGGGCGGAATGGCACGCATCATGCTGGCTGCCTGCCTGTTCATCCTTGTCGTGGTAGTAAATTTCTTCGCTTTCTATCTTCTGATTTTCCTGTTGCGTAGGGTAGGGCAGTTTCTGATCGGAGTCTTTTTCGCGTTGAACGGGGCTGCCGTATATTTTATTCTGACTTACAAAATCATCATCGACGACACGATGATGGCCAATCTCTTCAATACGCAGTATTCCGAGGCATCGGCATTTTTTAACGTGTGGATGGTTGTCTCGATATTGTTCTTGGGTGTTCTGCCGGCGGCTTACGTCATGGCCCAGCGGGTCAACTACGGCTCGTGGAAGAGGTTCGGATGCACTATGGGCATATCCCTTGGAGTCATTCTTGTCTCAATCGGTTGCAATACAAAGAATTTCCTCTGGGTGGGAGAGCATGATACCGAGCTTGGCGGACTTGTCCTGCCTTGGTCGTATGTGGTGAACACATGCCGTATGGAGAATGCAAAGGCCCGCGAATCGCAACAGGAGATTCTTCTGCCCGATGCCAAGATTACCAACGATGAGCCTTCTGTCATGGTCCTGGTTATTGGCGAGTCGGCCCGTCGGGATCATTTCTCGCTCTACGGCTACGAGCGCTGCACTAATCCGCTGCTTTCTGCCCAGGAAAGGCTTCATACTTATTTGGCAAATTCGTGCAATACATATACCATGGCGTGCACTAAGAGCATCTTGGAGTACAAAGAGGAGAATGATCTCTACGAAATTCTTCCCAACTACCTGTATCGCAATGGGGTGGATGTCTATTGGCGTACGACCAACTGGGGACAGCCTCCGGTTCATATTGCCCATTTTCAGGAAAAGGAATATGTGCGCGCGAACTGCACGTGCGGTGACGCGCAGTACGACGAGGCTCTGGTCTGCGGCCTGAGGGAACTGATTGAGTCGTCTGACAGCAGCAAGGTCCTGGTGGTGCTCCATACCAGCACGAGCCACGGCCCGAAATATACGGAGAAGTATCCCAAGCGTTTTGAGGTTTTCACACCCGTCAGCGACAAGGTGGAGTCGGTCAGCCGTTCCAATGACCAGCTCATCAATGCATACGACAATACGATTGTCTATACCGACTATCTTTTGAACCGTGTCATAGAGCAGCTCAAGGAAATTGAGGGACGCCATACGGCTATGCTATATCTCTCAGACCATGGAGAGTCCCTTGGCGAGAATGATTTGTTCATGCACGGAGTGCCGATGAGCATTGCCCCCAAGGAGCAGATTGAGATTCCGTTCCTCCTCTGGACTTCTGACGACTGGCGTACCCTCAAGCCTGTAAAGGAAGCCACGCAGCATCATGTCTTCCACACGGTGATGGATTTTCTCAGCGTGGAGAGTCCTGTTTTCGACCCTGAAATGGATTTGTTTGAACCCTAAAACCAAGCTTTATGAAAATAAGATTCGTCGTATTGCTGGCCGGTCTGACCGTGGCCATGTTATGTCAGGCCCAGGGCGGCCCGCGCCGTATGCCCTTTCAGGCAACCACTTCACTTGAGACTCTCCCCACGCAGCAGCATGTGCTGGAGGCAGCCGAACTTGTCAACGGCTATTTTATGAGCCAGTATCCTGATGTTGCTGCTGACAGCTATGTGCGCGGCCGTCAGCGTCCGTCACATATCTGGACCCGCGGTGTCTATTACGAAGGACTTATGGCCCTGCACGCCATCTATCCGCGTGAGGATTATCTGAAATATGCTCTTGACTGGGCAGAGAGCCATCAGTTCGGCCTTCATCGTGGTACCACCACCCGCAATGCCGACAACCAGTGCGCCGGACAGACATATCTGGAGCTGTACAATATATACGGTGAGGCAGCCATGAAGAAGGATATTTCGATTTGCATGGATATGCTTGTCAATACCCCGCAGAATGGCGACTGGACATGGATTGACGCTATTCAGATGGGTATGCCGATTCTTGGCCAGATGGGGACGCTGAAGAACGATTCCCGCTATTGGGAGAAGGCCCACGACATGTATATGGCTACCCGCAACGAAATCGGCGGAGGCCTTTGGAATGCAAAGGACGGCCTGTGGTGGAGGGATGCCACTTTCTGCCCGCCGGCTACCACCCCGAACGGAAAGCAGTGCTACTGGGCACGCGGAAACGGCTGGGTGTTTGCAGCCCTTTGCCGCTATATGGACCGTACCCCTTCAACTGAGACTTATCGGAATCAGTACGTAAAGGACTTCAAGGCAATGGCAAAGGCTATTGTCCTTCGTCAGCGTGAGGACGGCTACTGGAATGTGAGCCTTGACGACCCGGAGGATTTCGGCGGAAAGGAAGTGACCGGCACTTCGCTGTTCGTCAGCGGCCTGGCTTGGGGTGTGCGCAACGGTCTGCTGAAGGCTGAGGATTATATGCCCGCCATCATCAAGGGCTGGAAAGCGATTGAAGAGGCAATCCATCCCGAGAACGGTTTCCTGGGCTATATCCAGGGTACTGGCAAGGAACCCAAAGACAGCCAGCCCGTAGCCTACGACACCGTTCCCGATTTCGAAGACTTCGCCTACGGCTGCTACCTCCTTGCCGCCACCGAAGTCTATAAACTCGCAAAGTAATCAGTATCTGTCTCCCCAGCGTTTTTTTAGCCCTTCGAGCAGTTTCTTCTCCGCCGGATTCTCCTGAGGAATCCACAAACGCGCATCCTTCAACTCCTGAGGCAAATACTCCTGCTGAACGAAATTCCCCTCGTAAGCGTGTGCGTATTTGTACTCCTCCCCGTAATGCAACTCCTTCATAAGCTTGGTGGGTGCATTGCGCAAGTGCAGCGGTACGGGCAGGTTCCCGGTCTTGCGGACAGTTTCCAAAGCGGTATCAATAGCCAGATAAGCCGAATTGCTCTTAGGGCTTGAAGCCAGATACACAGTAGTCTCGGCCAGGATAATCCGACTTTCAGGCCACCCGATTTTGTTGACCGCATCGAAGCAGGCGTTGGCCAGAAGTGCGGCATTAGGATTGGCCAGCCCGATATCCTCCGAGGCTGAAATCAGCAGCCGCCGTGCGATGAACTTCGGGTCTTCGCCCCCTTCGACCATACGGGCCAGCCAATAGATGGCGGCATCGGGGTCGCTTCCGCGTATGGATTTAATGAAAGCGGAGATTATGTCGTAGTGCATTTCCCCCTCCTTGTCGTAGGCAAGCGGGTTCTCCTGCAACCGTTCGGTTACTGTCTTGTTGTTGATTATTACTGGCTTATCGTCGGCCTCAGCCTGACTCATAAGCTCCAGGATATTCAGCAGCTTGCGGGCATCTCCTCCCGAAAAGCGGAAAAGGTTCTCCTTCTCCTCGATGCGGATGTCGCGTTGCTTGAGCTCGCGGTCCTCTGTGATGGCCCTATTTAATAAGGTGTCGAGGTCGGCCACGTCGAGCGGCTTGAGAACATAGACCTGACAGCGTGAGAGCAGGGGTGTGATAACCTCAAACGAGGGGTTTTCGGTCGTCGCACCAATCAGGGTGACGGTACCGTTCTCTACCGCCCCAAGGAGCGAGTCTTGCTGGGCCTTGTTGAAGCGGTGGATTTCGTCGATGAAGAGGATGGCGGGCTTGCTGTCGAAAAAACGGCTTCCGGCAGCCTTCTCGATGACCTCACGGACATCCTTAACCCCGGACGTGACGGCGCTCAGTGTGTAGAACGGCCTCTCCAGTTGGTTGGCGATTATCCGGGCAAGCGTGGTCTTGCCTACACCCGGAGGGCCCCACAGAATGAATGAGGAGATATTTCCGCTCTCAATCATGTTGCGTAGCACGGCTCCCTGTCCGACCAGGTGCTGCTGTCCGACGTAAGTGTCCAGTGTCTTTGGACGCATCCGTTCCGCTAAAGGTTGTGGCATATCGGTGTCTGAATTTGCTGACAAAGATATTAAGCCGAAGCGAAATCACCAACTGGATTTTTATTGTGAGAAAAATTGGCGGAGGTAAAAATAATGACTAATTTTGCGATGACTTTTCACCCGATAGCGGCCTGTTCGTGGGTGAAAAAGACAACTGATTGTTATTCATTTTATTAAGTTATGAAAAAGATCAACTTCTCCGCCGGACCATCTATTCTGAGCGAGTTTGCCATTCAGGAAACAGCCAAAGCAGTCATCGATTTTGCAGGCACAGGCCTCTCATTGATGGAGGTTTCCCACCGTGGCAAGGAGTTTACTGCAGTCATCAACGAAGCTCGTGCCCTCATCAAGGAAATCCTTGAGATTCCCGAAGATTTTGAGGTCGTTTTTCTGGGTGGCGGTGCCAGTTTGCAGTTCTGCATGGCCCCGTTCAACTTCCTGGAAAAGAAGGCTTCATTCCTTGATACCGGTACTTGGGCAAACAAGGCCATCAAGGAGGCCAAGCTGTTCGGAGAGGTTAACGTCGTGGCTTCATCAAAGGCCGACAACTACACCTATATTCCTAAGGACTATGATGTTCCTGCCGATTCGGACTATTTCTACTATTGCACGAACAATACTATCTACGGTACTGAGACCAAGAAGGATTTGTCGTTTGGCAATATGCCGGTAATCGCCGACATGTCGTCCGACATTTTCTCCCGCCGTATTGACTTTACCCACTACGACCTGATTTTCGCCGGTGCACAGAAGAATCTGGCTCCCGCCGGTGTGACGCTGGTCATTGTCCGCAAGAGCGCTCTGGGCCGTGTGAGCCGTGCTATTCCTACCATGTTGGATTATCGTACCCATGTTGATAAGGAGTCGATGTTCAATACACCTCCCGTCCTGCCCATCTTCACCGCCCTTCAGACGGCCAAGTGGTACAAGCAGCTCGGCGGTATCGATGCCCTGCACAAGATTAACGAGGAAAAGGCAGCCCTGCTGTATGACGAAATCGACAACAACCGTATGTTCAAGGGAACCGTCACCTGCAAGGAAGACCGCTCAATCATGAACGTCTGCTTCGTCATGGCTGATGAATATAAGGATCTTGAGGACGAGTTCTACCAGTTCGCTACCGCTGCCGGCATGTCGGGATTCAAGGGACACCGCTCAGTTGGCGGCTTCCGTGCTTCCCTCTACAATGCCATGCCCATCTCCGGCGTACAGGCTCTGGTTGACACAATGAAGAAATTTGCGGCTTTAAAATAATTATTTGAATATGAACGTATTAGTTGCAACTGACAAGCCTTTTGCGGCAGTAGCCGTCAAGGGTATCAGCGAGGTGATTGAACAGGCGGGCTACAAGCTGACCCTGCTTGAAAAGTATGCAGAAAAAGAAAACCTGCTCAAGGCTGTCGAGACGGCTGACGCCATGATTGTGCGCAGCGACATCATCGACAGCGAGGTCCTTGAGGCCGCAAAACAGCTTAAGATAGTCGTCCGTGCCGGTGCAGGTTACGACAACATAGACCTGGATGCCGCGACGGCTCACGGAGTCTGTGTCATGAACACCCCCGGACAGAATTCAAACGCAGTAGCAGAACTTGCCTTCGGTCTTATGGTGTATGCCGTCCGTAATCTTTACAACGGTACGTCGGGCACTGAGCTCAAGGGAAAGAAGCTGGGTATCCATGCCTACGGTAATGTCGGTCGCAATGTCGCCCGTATCGCTAAGGGCTTCGGAATGGAAGTCTATGCATACGATGCTTTTGTCCCCGCCGATGTGATGGAGAAGGAGGGAATTATTCCCGTCAAGAGTGCTGAAGAACTTTATTCTACCTGCAATATCGTTTCTTTGCATATTCCTGCAACTCCTCAGACGAAGGAATCTATCAATGCAAACCTTGTCAACCGTCTGCCCAAGGGTGGCGTGCTTATCAACACTGCCCGCAAGGAGGTTATTGACGAGACTTCACTGCTGGTTCTTATGGAGCAGCGCACCGACCTGAGGTACATGACCGATGTTATGCCCGCCGCCGATGTCAAGTTTTCCGAGAAGCTTGCAGAACGCTATTTCTCGACCCCTAAGAAGATGGGTGCCCAGACCGCTGAGGCCAACATCAATGCCGGCATCGCCGCCGCTCACCAGATTGTTGACTTCCTGCAGAATGGTAACCAGCGTTTCCGCGTGAACAAATAATCCCCAGTGTCATACTGGGCTAAACTTATACCATAATGGCAAAAGTAAAACCTTTCAGAGGTTGGAGACCACCTGTCGAATTAGTCGAACAGGTGGTTTCGCGTCCTTACGACGTGCTGAACTCAGTAGAGGCCCGCAATGAGGCCGAAGGAAATGAAAAGTCGCTCTACCATATCATCAAGCCGGAAATAGACTTTGACCCGATATGTGACGAGCACGACCCGCGTGTATATGACAAGGCTGTCGAGAACTTCGGCAAGTTCCGCAGTAACGGTTGGCTGTGTCAGGACGACAAGGAACTCTACTACATCTATGCCCAGACAATGGGAGAGCGTACACAGTACGGTCTGGTGGTGTGTGCCAATGTCGATGACTACATGAATGGTGTCATCAAGAAGCACGAACTGACCCGCCGCGACAAGGAAGAGGACCGCATGAAGCATGTCCGAATCAACAGCGCGAACATCGAACCGGTCTTTTTTGCCTACAAGGAAGACGAAGTGCTCGATGCCATTATGGCTAAATATACGGCCCGCAAGCCGGAGTACGATTTTGTGGCCCCGGACGACGGTTTCGGCCATCACTTCTGGGTGATTGACGACGATGCCGACATTGCCACGATTACAGAGCGTTTTGCCCTTATGCCGGCTATGTATATTGCTGACGGTCACCACCGTACGGCGGCTGCTGCACTGGTCGGCAACGAGCGCCGTCTCTCCAATCCGGCCCATCGCGGAGACGAGGAGTACAACTATTTCCTGACCGTCTGTTTCCCCGATAACCAGCTGAAAATCTGTGACTATAACCGTGTGGTAAAAGACCTCAACGGCATGAGTGCAGAAGGATTCCTTGCTGCTCTGTCGGCCGATTTTGAGGTTTCCTGCGAGGGTGATGAAATCTATCATCCGACGGGATTGCATAACTTCTCGCTCTATCTTGACGGCAAGTGGTATTCGCTTACTGCCAAGTCGGGACGCTATAATGACGCTGACCCAATCGGTGTGCTTGATGTTACAATTTCATCGAATCTGATTCTCGACAAGCTTCTTGGCATCAAGGATTTGCGCAGCGACAAGAGGATTGATTTCGTCGGTGGCATACGCGGTCTTGGTGAATTGAAGAGTCGGGTCGATAGCGGCGAAATGAAGATGGCCCTGGCACTTTATCCCGTGTCAATGAAGCAGTTGATTGATATTGCCGACAGTGGGAATATCATGCCTCCCAAGACAACCTGGTTTGAACCGAAACTGCGCTCCGGCCTGGTCATACATACGTTTTGATGTCTGACCAGTACCGTACTTTGCAGGGTGTCTCTGAAGGGATTTACAAGGAGAAGGGGAGTAAGTTTCTTTCCTTTGCCGCACCTGCCTGTACGGTTGAGGAGGCCATGGCTTTCGTGGAGGGGTACCGGAAGCGTTTCCACGACGCACGTCACTGCTGCTATGCATACAGCGTGGGGGTGGAGCAGCCGCAGACCCGTGCAAACGATGACGGTGAGCCGTCTGGGACTGCGGGACGGCCGATTCTTGGACAGATCAGCTCTTTCCAGTTGAACAATGTCGTCATAGTTGTTGTGCGCTATTTTGGCGGCGTTCTGCTTGGTACCGGCGGGCTGACGGTGGCATACAAGACTGCTGCGGCTGAGGCGCTTAAGGCTGGCACGATTGTTGATAAGACATTGGAGGTGCCGCTTTCGCTCAGTTGTGACTATCTTTGCATCAATGATGTGATGAAGTTGGTCAAAGACGAGAAGCTGCAGAGTGTTGCCCCTGTCTATGACCAGGTGTGCCGTATGACACTTATGGTGCCGAAAAGCCGTCTGGAGGGGATACGCGGCAAACTGGAAAAGATTGAATCGCTTGTCATTACGGAATAGTATTGTACGTTATTACACAGGACCATGGCACAGAAAATGAACCTTCCGAAAAATGTCGTCATCAAGAACAAGAAGGCGGGGTTTGACTATATATTCGTCGAGACTTTCACGGCCGGCATTGTCCTTACTGGAACCGAACTGAAGTCAATCCGTCAGGGTAAGGTGAGCCTGACCGACAGCTATGTCATACTTATTGCGGGCGAAGCCTGGGCAAAGGGGATACAAATCAGTGTCTATGAGAACGGTTCCTACAACAACCACAATCCCAAGCGCGACCGCAAGCTGCTGCTGACCAAGCGTGAGCTGCGCAAGATTGAGCGCCTGACCAAGGAGACCGGATTCACGGTTGTTCCTCTGAAAATGTTTTTCTCGGAAGGGGGATGGGTGAAGCTGGAAATCGCCGTGGCCAAGGGTAAAAAGGAGTACGACAAGCGCGAAACTCTCAAGGAAAAGGACGACCGCCGCGACATGGACCGTGTCTATAAGAGTCGGTTGTGATTTTCTTTCAGCAGGATTGGCTTTTATCTTTCGGGAAGATTTGTTTTATCGGAAAAGTTGATTACCTTTGCGCCCTGTTTCGGAGAGGGTAGAACAAGAGGCAATGCCTGAAGGTCCGCTGGGCTGGGCACCCCACCTTACCGATGTAATTAAAAAATGATTGACAAAATGTACGCAATCGTAGAAATTGCCGGACAGCAGTTCAAGGCCGAAGCTGGTCGTCGCCTGTATGTCCACCGTCTGGAAGCAGAACAGGGTTCTGCCATCGAATTTGACAAGGTTCTCCTTGTTGACAATGAAGGTAACATCACCGTGGGTGCCCCCACCGTAGAAGGTGCCAAGGTTAAGGCCGAGGTTCTTTCACATCTGAAGGGCGACAAGGTGCTGGTTTTCCACAAAAAACGCAGAAAAGGCTATCGCAAGCTGAAAGGTCATCGCGATTACCTGAGCGAAATCAAGATCAACGAAATTGTTCTGGCTTAAATTAAAACTTAGAGAGATATGGCACATAAGAAAGGTGTAGGTAGTTCAAAGAACGGCCGTGA
>DCHH01000044.1:228-12621 GCA_002315625.1 Bacteroidales bacterium UBA1757 | reverse complement strand
CTTATGAATACACGTATCATCTATTCTTCTTTTTCTGGCAGACGCATGAGTCCCTCTACGCCCACGCTCAGGCCGCCATCACATTTTTCAATTGAGCACGCACAAAGTTAATAAAACTTCTCTCATGATATGAATTGTAGTACCGATAATCGGAGGTTTCAATAATATTTACAAGAAAACCGAGGACGGATGCTTAGGGAACAAGGATTTGTGAGTAACTTTGCGGACTTGTCGGCCGATTGTTACGGCGGGCACAAACGAACCGGGCACAAGCATAAACAAACCGGTACAAACAAACATATAGTTATGAGCGAAATCAACGACAACGTACAGGAAGAGAAGAAAAGCCTGAATTTCATTGAGCAGATTGTGGAGGACAACCTCCGCGACGGGTTGAACGACGGAAGAATACAGACCCGTTTTCCACCNNCGTTTCCCGCCCGAGCCCAACGGCTACCTGCACATCGGCCACGCCAAGGCCATCTGCATGGACTTCGGCATTGCCAAGAAATACGGCGGCGTTTGCAACCTCCGCTTCGACGACACCAACCCCACAAAGGAAGACACCGAATACGTCGATGCAATCAAACAGGATATCCAGTGGCTCGGATACCAGTGGGGCAACGAATACTACGCTTCCGACTACTTCCCCCAGCTGTGGGATTTCGCCATCCGTCTGATTAAGGAGGGAAAAGCCTACATCGACGAGCAGAGCAGCGAAGACATCGCCGCCCAGAAAGGCACCCCGACCGTTCCCGGCACGGAAAGCCCCTACCGCAACCGTCCCGTCGAGGAGAGCCTTGAGCTCTTCAACAAGATGAACACCGGAGAGATCGAGGAGGGCAAGATGGTGCTCCGCGCCAAGATTGACATGGCCAATCCGAACATGCACTTCCGCGACCCGATCATCTACCGTGTCGTCAACCATCCTCACCACCGCACCGGAACCACCTGGAAGGCATACCCGATGTATGACTTTGCCCACGGACAGAGCGACTATTTCGAAGGGGTCACCCACTCGCTCTGCACCCTTGAGTTCGTGGTACACAGACCTTTGTACGACCTTTTCATCGACTGGCTCAAGGAGGGCAAGGACCTCAACGACCACCGTCCGCGCCAGAGGGAATTCAACAAGCTGAACCTCAGCTATACCCTTATGAGCAAGCGCAACCTTCTCATTCTGGTCAAGGAGGGGCTTGTCAACGGGTGGGACGACCCCCGCATGCCGACTCTCTGCGGTTTCCGCCGCCGTGGCTACAGCCCCGAGAGCATCCACAATTTTGTTGACAAAATCGGCTACACGACATTCGATGCCCTGAACGAGATTTCCCTTCTGGAAGCCGCCTGCCGCGAAGACCTGAATAGCCGCGCTCAGCGTGTCAGCGCCGTGCTTGACCCCGTCAAGCTTATCATAACCAACTATCCCGAAGGTGTGACCGAGCAGCTCACCGCCCAGAACAACCCCGAAAACGAAGCCGACGGCACCCGTGAAGTAACCTTCAGCCGCGAACTGTGGATTGAACGCGACGACTTTATGGAGGATGCTCCCGCCAAGTTCTTCCGTCTTGGCCCTGGCAAGGAGGTTCGCCTTAAGAATGCCTATATCATCAAATGTCCGGAAACCAACTGCTGCAAGAAAGACGCCAACGGAAACATTGTTGAAATCTACGCTGAATACGACCCCGAGAGCAAGAGCGGAAGCGCAGGTGCCGACCGCAAAATCAAAGGCAAGACCCTCCACTGGCTCAGTGCCGGTCATTGTCAGGAAGCTGAGGTCCGTCTCTACGACCGTCTGTGGAAGGTGGAGAACCCTCGCGACGAAATGGCCCGCATCACAGAGGAGCAGAACTGTTCCAGTCTGGAGGCCATGAAGCAGATAATCAATCCAGACTCGCTCCATACCCAGAAAGCCTTTGTCGAGCCTTGGGCCGTCCAGAAGCCCGCGCTGACATACCTGCAGTTCCAGCGTATCGGTTACTTCAATGTTGATCCCGACTCCACCCCCGATCATCCCGTCTTCAACAAGACCGTCGGGCTGAAAGACACTTGGGGAAAAATTCAGGCCAAGTAATGCCCTTTTGATGCACAACAGACACGAGACATACGTAAAAAGTCTTGTACAACGCTTTGAACAGGAAAAAGCGGCAGGCAATTCCCCTTACTTCGACGCAGAGGAGTTTGAGGATATTGCCGTCTATTACATTGAAGGCCACGAACTTGAAAAAGCCGCAGAAGTACTTCGCCGTGGTGATGCCATACACCCGGGTAACTCCGGACTGACACTGTGCAAAGCCGAACTTTGCATTGAACGTCTTGAGCCTGAAAAGGCTATTTCCCTGATTGAGACCCTGCCCCAGGACGAGTATGACACAAAACTTGTCCGCGCTTCGGCGTGGCTTGACATGAACCGTCAGGAAGATGCCATCAAACTGCTGTGGAGTCTGGTCAATGATTCAAGGAAGGACAAGGACCTTGTATGTCTGGACGCTTCGTTTCTTCTGAAAGTCCGCAGTCTATGGGAGGAGGCTCTGGAAGTGTTGGAAGTGGCACTCCCCGACTATCCTCACAACATGGACCTGTACTCTTCAGCCGTCGAGTGCTGCTGCGCTATGGGGCAGATGGAAAAGTGTATTCCCTACATAAACCACATTCTCGACGAGGACCCCTACAATGTGCGGGCCTGGGCCCAGTTGGGCGAATGCCACTGCACAGCAAACCGGTTCGAAGAGGCCATTGAGGCTTACGAGTATGCACTGGCCGCCACGACCGGAAAGCCCGATTACCTGCTGTACATCCTACTGGGACACGCATACGCCCAAAAGGGTAACTACCAGACTGCGCTGGAATACTACTCCAAGGCCCTGCCCGACCTGAAAATTGACTCCGAGAAGAACGAGGTGCTAGGCTGCATGGGCGAGGCTTACGAAAAACTCGAAGACTGGAATCAGGCCATTGCATTCTACGAGAAGGCCCTGATATCGTTCCCGTACGACGAGCAGGCATTCTTGGGAATAGGTATCTGCCAGCTGGAGCTTTCCCACTGGATGGAGGCACTCAATGCCTTCGACCGCGTGCTTCAGCTCAACCCGAAGAATGAGGAGGTGTGGACATGTCTGGGCGATTTGTACGTCGATACCCAGCAGTACGACGAGGCTATCACGGCATACCAGCATGCCCTTGACTTCAACCCCGACCAACCCGACATTTGGCTTACCCTGGGACATCTTCACTTCGAGTCAAACCTGCTGAAAGAGTCACTCTCGCACTATTTCAAGGCCGCCGAACTGAACCCCGACCTTCCCTTCGTATATATCTATATCGCCCTGTGCTACAAGTGCATGGGAGAAAATAAAGAGGCTGAAAAAGCACTTGAATTAGCCATCGAAAAAGACCCCCAGGCCCGGGGTGTCTATGACAAGCTGATTAAAACCTGATATCTGCGCCCACATTTACTGAGAACGGATGAGCCGCCTTGATGATTTCTCCGTTACGCTCGTGGGTCATGTGGGTAAGTCGCCAGCTGAAATCCACGCGGATTATCTTGAAGATATTCGAAAGTCCGCAGCCGATTTCCATATAAGGTGTTTTAAGTTGTCGCATGTCCTCGGGGAAAACCATACAACCGAGTGCGTGGGGGTCGCCTGCCATCAACTGCTCCCTTACACCGTTGTTCTTGTCCGACAACCTGCCGTAGGTCATCTTGAACAGGACTATTTCGCGCAGGTTCAGTTTTGAAATACCGGGAATCCTGCCCAGGAAGAAGCCGTCGAAGCTGTGCTCGAAGAAAAGCGTTCCCCAGGTATCGGATGCAAATTCCATAAAGTCCATACAGGCGAAGGCATTGCGGTCAAGGATAAAAGTGCCGTTACCTTCATGGATATGCAGGAACGGATACGGCACGTCACCAATAACCGTACCTCCGCTCAGACTAACCTTGGTCATTCCAACCGGTCCGAAACGGTGACGGTAGTCGATGCTCAGCTCAGGACGCAGATATGTCACGTCATACTTTCCACCACCTCCCACGGAGCCGTAGAGGCAGAGCGTCACAACTGGATGGTCTGAATAGACGTATGTCTTGACGAAATGTCCGCGGTTCACCTTTTCATCCTTCGAGAAACGGGCAGCCACATGAAACTCGTTCATAGTCAACCCTTTAACCGGTTCATCGCCGTTGGTAGGAATCATCGGCACGTCCGCACCCGACTCAATATTGCGGTACAGATAGCCTATGCGGGTGTTCACGTTGGCGGTAAATTCGTGGTCGTAGTTGAGCGATGCCTCGGTCTTATAGGTCAGTTTTCGTCCACCCTGCTTGGAGAAAATTGCAACCAGGATATTGGCTTCGGTAAACTCATCCTCGTTACGTCCCAACTGGTATATGTCGTATTTTGCCTCAGCCGTAAGCGTACGGTAAGGATTGCGGCTGAAAAGCCACTGGAAACCTCCCCCACCCTTGATGACATGGTCCTTGGTACCCCAGGCAATGTTTCCCTTGAAGCGGTACTTTCGGCTGAAATCTTTTGTCGTATGGAATCCTATCCCCAGATGGACACCTTCCAAATCATTAAAACTGAGGATATTAGTATAATTTCCGATGCCTATGCCGATTGACGGAATGTCGTAATAGCTGGTTGCCAGCATATTGGCTATGCCAAACAGCCGCTTGTAGAACGATGTCGATTTGACGGAATCGACCATCTGATAAATCTGCTTGTCGGTGGTGTCCAGTGCGACGGGGCGGATTGAATCCCAGTACGCCTCGTCCTGGTCCTCCATCTTGGGATCGACATACACAAGTCCGGCTTTTGGATTAGGAATAGTTACATTTTCAAACTTGGGGTTGGTATATACCAGCTCGCGGTGTGCGGTAAACGACATCATCTGCGACGAGTCACGGGCAGTCAGGCTAAGGTCGAGAACCGCATGTTCCTTGTCGTGAAACCATGTCGAATCGTCCAGACGCCTATACTCCACACTGAACCACGCATTGCGTATCCAGTTCACGTTGGAGCCGTGAAGCATCTTCACCTGGATACTCCTAAGTGCGTAATCCTCAGCATCAATAAGCATTTCGCCGTCAAAGACCGGAGTGGTGCTTCCTCCCTTCGGCCGGACATGGACAACGAAAGTCTTGCGGCCGTCGAGGCGTATGCTATCGACAATGTAGTATTTGTAATACAGCTGGCCTGCACGCTGAAGGGGCGAAGGCAGTTTTACCGAAAGCAGTTCGATAAAGTCTTCGTAGAAATTAATCTTGAACTGCAGGCTTCCCATGTACTGGTCCAGAATGTTGACATCCCGCACGCCCGACACCCGATTGGCCAGAAGCATTTCCTGGTCGGTCAGCGGGTCAGAGATATGGTAGCGCCTTGCCTGCGTCTCGGAAATCAATGTCGGGAGGGTCGCATTTCCGGTATATTCCGACGAGTCCATGTATTGGAAGACAAAGCCTATCTCATCCCGCACCTTCTTTGATTTGATGCGTTCTTCGGCATTGTCCAGATCAATACGAATTTTGGAATAGAGGTCACTTTCGTACTGCGGACGTTTCTCGGGATTGTTGCGGTCGCGCGCCTCATCGATTTTTTCCAGAAATGCACGGATGTAGGCCTTCTGGTTGAAGGTGAAATCGACATCATCCAAATCGTTTTCGGTCATCATCAGAGAGAAATCGACCTTGTTTTCCCTTCCCGGCACAATGCGTTCCTTGTCCGATTCGTAGCCTGTCAGCTGCGTACACAGTACTTTTAGGCTTAAATCTGTAGTTTCAAAGGAGTAGTAGCCGTCCTCATTGGTGGCCTGTCCGACAGAAGTATTCTCGAAAAACACGCCGGTATATGGAAGCGGTTCGCCGGTCTGAGCATCAATCACCCGTCCCGAAACCTTGGTCACCTGAGCCGAAACACCAGCTGACAGCAGACAGGCTGCGACAAGCAGACACACCGTCAGAATCCTATTTCGACCATTTCGAGCGTTTAGAGCGTTTCCCATTAATACCGCAAAAGCCTGTTTTTCAAAAAGCCAGTTATTCGAAGCCTGTATTTCGAATCAGGGCGCAAAAGTACAAAAATTCCCAGAACCCTAAAATGAAACCCCAGGTTTTATCGTTTTATCAACAAAGCCCCGCGGAAAAAAAATTGTATCTTTGTCAGAAATATGGAAAGAAAGCCGCATTGAGAGAACCGTAACACAGGCTCACGTGATGTGGGAAATGTTTAAAGACTTATGAACAGCAATATCTTAGCCCAATTCCGCTCGTTTCTGATTGCCGCTATTCTGGCAAACCTCGCCTCTACACTGTCAATGGTCGTTGACAGCATCATAGCGGGGCAAATCCTCGGTCCGGTCGGACTTGCGGCCATCACTTCGCTCCAACCGGTCAACCAGCTCGTATTTGCCCTTACCGTACTGCTGAACGCCGGTTGCGCCATGCTGGTGGCATATGCCATCGGAGCAGGTGAAAATCTCAAAATCAGGGGTCACTTCACCTTTTCCATGCTACTGAACATCATTGCCGCGCTTGTCCTTTTGGCCGTCGGACTCCTGTTCACCGACCGGATTGCCCTCATTACCAGCAACGACCCGGGCATCTACAGCGACGCAGTCACCTACGGCCGCATCCTTATCAGTACCGGCGGAATTATGCTGATGATGTTCGGACTCAATGCGTTCGTCAGGACCGACAACGCCCCGAAACTCGTGACGGTTGCAGTTATCGTGGCAAACATCGTGAACCTTTCCCTCGACATCGTATTCATGAAATACCTTGGCATGGGCATAGCCGGTGCTGCCTGGGCAAGCGTCGTGGGGTATGTCGTCGGCATCGGCATCTCTCTTCTTCATTTCCGCGACAAGGGGTGCAGACTTGCACTGAGCATCACCGACATTGGTCATATTGACCGCAAGATGGCCCTGTTCGTCGGGATGCCGCTTGTCGTTGACACTCTCTTCATGTTTTTCAGGATTCTCTTTGTCAACAATATGCTTCTTGAACACAAGAGCGTCTGCGGGCTTGCCATACAGTCTGTCACAATGAACCTGCTACTGATTGTCAATTTGTTCCTCGGCGGAACAGGACAGGCGCTGCAAGGCGTCGGCGGCATGACACTTGGGGCGGGCGATGACGAATCTTTCCGTCGTATGGTACGCCGTTCGGCCGCCCTGATTGGCGGAATGAGCCTGCTGGTATTCTTTGTCGTGGAACTGTGTCCAGGCCAGATTATCAGAATGTTCAATCTTGATTCCGATGCATCGGTCTATGATGAGGCCGTCTATGCCTTGAGACTTTTTGCCCCCTGCATGCCGGGATTCGGTCTGGCGTATGTCTTCGAGGTGACATTGCTCGTCCGCAAGCGCACCGTTCCCGCCATGGTCATTGCCTTTTTCCACACCATGACGGTAGCCATCGTGATGTTCATCATAACAAAGACTGGCGCCATCTCCATCTGGCACTCCTTCTGGATTGGAGAGACCATTGCCCTGGCAGCCTCAGCCGCCATAGAGCGGTACAATAGGAGAAAAGCAAACAAATCTGAGTAAATTCGCGCCTCAAATCAATCATTGAACTATGTCATCAGAAACGACGCTCAGCACAGAAAGAAATCTGCATCTGGAGAAAATCCGCCGACAAATGCGCGGGGCCGGAGCAGACGCATGTCTGGTAACCACCTCCATCAACACCTTATATATACATCAGCAGGTATTCAAGGGATACACCTATTTTACTGCCGACAACGACAATCCGGTGTGTTTCGTCAAGCGCCCAGTCGACCTGAGCCCTGACGCCCTGCAACTTCCCTCAAGTCGGATTCACTTCATCCACAAGCCCGAGCAGATACCCGCACTGTTGAAAGAAATGGGGTTCGACATGCCTTCATCCCTGATGGTGGAGGGGGAAGAGATTCCACGTTCGGAATGGGTCCGTCTTGAAAAGTGCTTTGAACCGGCACTTCTCATCAATGGCAGTGCAGCCATCCGCATGGCCCGCAGTGTAAAGACCCCTTGGGAATTGGAGCAAATCCGCACATCCTCTCGCATGCACGAGGCTGTCTACAGGCAGATTCCGGAAGTTTTCCATCCCGACATGAGCGAGCTGGACTTTCTCTGTGAAATCGAACACCTCATGCGCAAAGGGGGAAGCCTGGGGTTGCTGCGTATCTACGGAGACAGTATTGAATCCTATTCCGGGCAAGTGCTGTACGGCGACAATGCCGTCGTCAGTTCGCCCTACGACTTCGCCCTTGGAGGCGCCGGCCACCGCTCCAACCCTATCGGTTCCGACTGCCGACCCATTTCCATGCACCCCGGCAAAAGCGTTCTGATCGACCTTTGCGGCAATTTTACCGGATATCTGGACGACCTCACCCGCTGTTTCACCCTCGGGAAATTGCCCGAAGAAGCCTACCGCGCCCACCGGGTTGCCCTCGATATCCAGCAATGGATCGGTGAAAACCTGAAAGAAGGGGCCGTTTGTGAAGACATTTATGCCGGCGCCATCAAGATTGCCACAACGAACCGGCTCGAAAATAACTTCATGGGACTGCGCCAGCATGCAGGGTTCGTGGGGCACGGCGTCGGACTCTCCATCAACGAGCTGCCGGTCCTGGCCCCCCGTATGAAAACCGTCCTGGAGAAAGGAATGGTGCTGGCCGTCGAGCCGAAAATGGTCCTGGAAGGGATTGGGGCGGTCGGTATTGAAAATACATTCATTGTCGGAGAATCGCATGGCGAACGCCTGGCCGCCCTCACCGACGAACTTATTGACCTGTTGGACTAGTTGACTTGTTGGATTAGTTGACCCGTTGTATTAGTTGTTGCGGCGGGCAAACCCCAGATAGTAGATAAGTGTTGCCAATGCAGACAAGGCAGCGACCAAATAAGTGCGGGCAGCCCATTTAAGTGTAGTGCGGGCATCTTCCAATTCACTACTGGTCAATGAATTGGAATCCTCCAGCCAAGCAATGGCCCTTGCGGAAGCATTGTATTCGACAGGCAGTGTCACAACAGAAAAAATGAGAACCATGGCAAACATGGCAATACCCAGCCAGAACAGAAAAGGAAGGGTATTGAGAAGTAGAATGCCTGCGATGATTACAATCTGTGAAAAAGAAGAGGAGAACTGGACCGCCGGAACCAGTTTGGAACGGAGACTCAGCGGGCCGTATGCTGTAGCATGCTGAACTGCATGGCCGCATTCGTGGGCAGCTACCGCAGCAGCTGCCACACTATTGCTTCCATAGACAGATTCGCTCAAGTTAAGGGTTTTGTCTGCTGGATTGTAGTGGTCGGTCAGTTGTCCGCTGATATGTGTCACCCGAACGTCATGAATGCCATGGTCACGGAGCATCTTTTCCGCAATATCCCGTCCCGTATAGCCCAGGGGGTTACGAACCTTTGAAAATTTATTAAAAACGCTTTTGAGACGCGCTTGGACGATACCCCCAAGTACCGCCACCAGAATAATAAGGACCAAACCTCCTGTAGTTGTCATAAATATATTGATTTTAATCGTGCAAATATACTCAAAAAGTATCTTGTTCTATGTCAAACTGGCTGTGTTGGAATAGGCATGCTGCTCAGACTCGTCCATCTGTTCGTAGCGGGCAGAGGCGACAAAGTCATGAAACTCTTTCGTCAGTTTCCCGACATCCAACTTGCCTGTATCCATAGTGCTTAAGTATTAAGATTCTAGTGCGCAAAAGTAGGATATTTGACTTTATCCACCAAATGCAACTGCAGAGGCAAAAGGCACTCGACTGCAGGTTGGTCATACGGCCGTCTCGGTAGCTCCAGCTAATGTTATTGTGCATGTCCATACCGCTGACCCCTTTGATGCAGGATGAAGTCTGGGAAAGGACATCTCCGCCGAAATACATACGGGCGAAATGAATGACATAAACGCCGAGGTCGAGAAGTGCACCGCCGCACAGGTCTGGCCGCAGAATCCGCTCCTTAAATTCCATCTGGTAGCAGAGACTTGCGTTCAGCAGACGTGGCTCGCCGATAACGTCATCTTTGAGCAGTTCATTGATTTTCAGCGACAACGGCATGTATCGGGTCCAAATGGCCTCAGTGATGAAAATGCAGAAACCCATGGAAAAGCATTTGCATGCACGGGACAATTTTGCTTGTACGCAATTAATAGGTATCTTTGTGAGCCTCAAAAGGTACTGGCATAATAGCCAAACCATAATTATTTTATCATGAAAAGAGTATTATTTGCCTTAATGGCGCTATGGGTGTCATTCTCGCTGACATCATGCTCAAAAAGCGAAGACAACCCGGGAGAAGATCCCAAAACGAAGCAGTTCACTGTTACATTTGACTCCCGCGGGGGCTCACAGGTACAATCCCAGACCGTCAATGAGGGTTCTCTTGCCAAAGAGCCCGAAGACCCCACGAAGGAGGGCTCCTATTTCCTCGGCTGGTGCGAAGATGAGGCTGGTGATGATTGGATTTTTGAAAGCAGTGTCGTCAAACGGGACATGACCCTGTATGCCAAATGGTCATCAGAGAAGCCCAAGACCCTCACCGTCATGTTTTACAGCGCCGGAGCCGGAGACCGTGATTACAAGCAGATATGGAAGATGCGCCAGTGTGCGAGCATTGGAAGCAACGAGCAGGTCAACATGACCTTTGAATACAAATTTTCGGCCAAGGAGCAGGAAAGTGAAGATTACGAAAACCACACCGGTGTGCTCAGAATGGATCTCGTCGATGCAAAGGACTTGAAAAATTGTGAAGTGTATCCCATGGACGATAAATATACTCTGGACAACCTCGAAGGTCTGCCACTTAAGCAGTACTCATCAAATGCCGAATTGGACATGTCAAACCCTGATGAAATCAGCAAGTTCATCAAGTGGAGCGTCGAGAAACATCCAGCCGATAAATATGTTCTTATTTTTGCAGACCATGGCGGCGGTTGGAGCATTCTGGACGATGAGGCTGGCCGTGTTATTACCAAAGGAATAGTCTATGACGACAATGTAAAAGTTGGAGACATAAAGAAGTTGAATAAGTGCATTTCCGCAAAGAATATCGCTGAAGGAATTAACCGGTCAGGCACAAAGATTGATGTTCTCTATCTTGATGCATGCCTGATGAGTGCGTGGGAAAACCTATATGAGTACAAGACTGCTCCCGTTACGTATGTCGTTAGCAGCATGGAAGTCAGCTATGGTGGAAATTATGACATAATGTTCAGAGAGTTCCTCGCTTCACCCGAATCGCCATACGATGCCTTCCGCCGTTATATTGACCAGCACATGGCAAGAGAGGAAAAGCGGGAAAAAGGGTATGTCGATATGGGCATATTCAGCACCTCCGGAATTGGAGCAATGACTAGCGTTATCAAGGAAGTCTGTGACACACTTTCCAGTCAGATAAATGACAAAGACACTCTCATCAGTTCTATTGCGTCTGCTTCCATAGGTTTGGGACTTACCGCCTATTGGAGCAACGTATGGACACCTTCGACAATAGCCAAAGAAGTCATTGCGGTTTACAATTGCAAATCGCAAAAACACTCAGAAAACGAATACGGAGAATGGGATAGACTTAGTAGCTGCTATATAATGCTTCTCAGAAAGAACCATCCGGATATCTGGGACTCTTTTTCGGAAAAAGACCAGAACAATGCGATTTTCAACATAGTAGAACAGCAAACCAGTGGTTTGTCGTTGGGTGACATTCTCAAACAATACAAGGACCTTTGGAATGGAACCGAGCTGCAGGGCTACGATTCTCGGATCAAGACAGCTGACCGGCTATACAACAGCTACTTACAGACAATGAAAGGAATGTCATACATCAACTGCAATCACAAGGTATTTGACGACCAACCGTATGTGGAAGTCTCCCCGAGTGTCAACATAATGGCACTAAACGAAGATGGATGGCACGCAGACAAATCTTACAGAAAATTCAACAATACGATAGAAATGGCAAAATATTTTGAACTGGATGAAGCCATTGAACTGTATTCGAAAAGTACTTTCTCAAAGGAAACAGGATGGGTCAACCTGCTGAAGATCAATCCCTACAACCCCTCAGTACTTTCCAACGATTCCCGTATAACCAGATACTACAAAAAATAGGAAACAACAGACTGTATGGTGGGTTTGCTTATTACAAACTCCTCATCGGCCCGATACAATTCAAACACTGCTTTCAATGGTCCCCACAGGTCACCCGTGGGGACCTTCAATAATATCATTGCCAACGCAAAAACGAAAAGAGAACGCACATCTCCTTTTAGGGGGTACGGTTTCATTAGTTATTTGAGTTTCGCATTTGCGAGACTCAAATAAGGCCGCTTCAGCGGCCCGCCGGTAGGCGCGGGGTTTAGGGGCAGAGCCCCTATAAAAAAAGGAATAATTGAAGGAGTAA
>DCHH01000044.1:0-169 GCA_002315625.1 Bacteroidales bacterium UBA1757 | reverse complement strand
ACTTGCGAAACTTGAGTTAGTTATTAGTTTTCTGCATACTGTCAGTATTAACCATTTTCATCCGCAGAGGAAACCAAGCTCATGGGGGATAGGCTCATGGGGAACAGGCTCATGGGGGATAGACTCATGGGGGACTGTTTTCGTTGAACCGCCAAGACCATGGTATCCC
>DCHH01000074.1 GCA_002315625.1 Bacteroidales bacterium UBA1757 | reverse complement strand
GCCTTGCGGATGGTACGTGAATTGTCGGATGACTGGCAGATTCCCGTCCGGCTGCCCGAGTTGCAGGCATGCCTTGACAGGATACAACAGTTATAGGAAGAGTTCGAGGAGGAAGACTACTACGCAGCAGATTATGGAAACGGGGAAGAGGCTGAGTCCGCACCATGCGGCAACTATGCCTGCCACCAGGGCGATTGCGCCGGCGATGGGCGACTGAGTGGCCTCCATGATGGCAGGGAAAGTCATTACGGCAAGTGTTACGTAAGGTACGTAGAACAGAAAACTGCGGACGAACTGATTCTCAATACGTTTGCGAATCAGTGTAACCGGCAGGATGCGGATGAGGTTTGTCACCGCAATGGTAATAATAAGGTATATGACCAATGAATGCTTCATGACTTTTGCGGTGTGCCCTGTATTGGCCCAAAGGTGCCTTTCTTTGTGGATACTGGTCTAAGCCATGCCATAAGGGCGGCAATGACAATGGTAAGTACAATAGTGCGGGTGCCGGCGCTGATGCCTTTCAGTAAAGGCAGAATGCTGCAAATCCAGCTTGCCGTAAATCCAATAAGAACAGATGCCAGTACGGCATGGTTCTTGCGCGATGGGGGAATGATTATGGCAATAAACATACCATAAAGGGCTACACTCAGTGCCGATACCAGACTCGTTGGCAGGACTCCGCCTGCAAGGATGCCGCACATGGTTCCTGATGCCCAGAGTACTGTCGAGAAGAGAGCGGCCCCGAAAGTGTAGGCGGGGGCAAGATTGCCTTTGTACGCGATTGAAATGCCGAAGACTTCATCGGTGATGCAGCATGCCACCAAAATGCGCTTCAGCATGGATGTCCCTTCCGAAAATTTCTGGGTAAGCGAGGCTCCCATAAGTAGGTACCGCAGGTTTGTGATGACGCACATGACTGCCAGTTCGGAGTAGGAAGCAGCTATGGCAATCAGAGAATAGGCACCGTACTCGCCGGCCGAAGCGCGGGTGAAGAAACTGGAAATGAAACCGGCAACCGGACTTAGGCCAGCTTTCTTTGCGATGATACCCAAAGAAAAGGCCACAGCAAAATAGCCCATACCTATGGGTACTCCGTCTCGGATGCCTTGAAGAAAAATGCTGCGAGTTGTTGCCACGGGTTATTTCTGCTCGTACCAGCTTGCGTACATCGAATAGTTGTCGGCGATACGCTTGTTGATGTTGAGGGTCTGTTCGGGCTCGGCCTTTTTGACAAACTTGGCAGGAACACCGGCATAGATGCTGTAGGGTTCGACCTTTGTCCCCTTCAGGACGACTGCTCCGGCAGCAATGATGGCACCCTCGCCGATTTCGGCATCGTCGAGAACCACAGACCCCATGCCGATAAGGGCATAGTCGTGGATGATTGCCCCGTGAATGGTTACATTGTGGCCGACAGAAACGTGGTCGCCAATTTCAATGACGGATTTATTATATAAGGTGTGGAGAACGCTGCCGTCCTGAATGTTGACGTTGTTGCCGATGCGGATTGAGTTGACATCGCCCCTGAGCACTGCATTGAACCAGATGCTGCAATTGTCGCCGATGACCACATCACCTATAATAGCGGCATTATCAGCCAGGAAACAGTCTTTACCTATTTGGGGGTCGAACCCTCGTACGGATTTGATGATTGCCATAATGAATTTTATTTTAAAATGGGTTGTGTCTTGTCTTTTAGCCAGGAGCACTCCTCGGGGGTGACCAGCGGAGCCAAGGCTTCGTAAGTACGTGCCTGATAATTGTTTATCCAGTCTATTTCCTCCTTAGTGTAATACTGTGGGTCGATGGATTTGCGGTCAAGAGGGAAAAGGGTCAGCGTCTCGAAGCCAAGGAAACAGCCGAAGTCGGTATGGAATTTTTCCACGCAGTGAATCATGTTTTCCACGCGAATGCCATATTTGCCGGCCTTGTAGATTCCGGGTTCATCTGACATGACCATACCGGGCTTGATTGTGACAGGATTCTCTTCCATGCGGATGCTTTGCGGCCCTTCGTGGACATTGAGGAAATGACCGATGCCGTGCCCTGTGCCATGTCCGTAATTTATTCCGGCTTTCCACATGAACTGACGGGTAAAGGCGTCAATGACCGAACCCCTCGTGTTGGCCGGGAAAATGCTTTCGGCCAGGGCAATGTTTCCTTTCAGTACCAGTGCATAGTCCTTGAGGTACTCCTCTGGGGTGGTGTCGCCTTCGTAGAGGGAGTAGGTGCGGGTAATGTCGGTTGTCCCCTCTATGTACTGTCCGCCACTGTCAATCAGCAGTATTCCGTTCTTGTGGATTTTTGCAGAGGTCTCCGGACTGGGGCTGTAGTGTACGATGGCGCCGTTTGAATTGAAGCTGACGATTGGTTCGAAGCTTTCGCCCATGCAGCCGGAATCTGAAAGGCGGGTGTTAATCAGTTGTTCAGCAATGGCATATTCATCGGTCTGGCCGCCGTTCATGACGATGTCTTCAAACCAGCGCCACAGACGAAGCAGGGTGACACCATCCTTGAGAATGGCTTCTTTGTAACCTGACAGTTCGGTGCTGTTCTTGACGGACTTCATGTCTGTAACCGGCATTATACCTTCTATTATTGTGCATCCGGCAGGGATGCTGGAATAGATGGCATAGTTGATTCTCATGCGGTCGATAAAGATGCGGGCTGAGGCCGGAAGCCGGCGAATCTCACCTGGCAGTCCGTCGTAGGGATGAAGTTCGACATTGTTGGCAGTCAGATAGCTGATGGCTTCATCGGTCAGCTTGCCACGGTCTGCAAACAGGCATACACGATGGTCTTGAATCAAGGCAAAGCACAGACCTACAGGGTTGTACATCACATCGTTTCCTCGAAGGTTGAAAAGCCATGCGATATCGTCGAGGCCGCTGACGGGCAGGGTGTCGGCTTTGGCCTGGTGCAGACGACGGCGTACTTCCTCCAGCTTGGAGTGAAAGGATTCGCCTGCATACTGTTCGCCATAGACATAGATTTTGTCATCGGGCAGGGCGGGACGGTCGGGCCACACAGCCTGATACGATTTGTAATTGCTGTCGATGCGGCAACCCTCCTTCTCAAGGGTGGATACTAAAGTCATGGCTTTACCGGCGGCATACACCTCTCCGTCGAATCCGATGCTCTTGTATTTGTGGTCAAGCAGCCATTTTTCGATTGAAGGAGTCTCGGGAAGAGTGGTGCCGTACATGGTTATCCCACTTCCGGAAAGCTGTTTTTCGGCTTGCAGATAATAACGGGAATCGGTCCAGAGCCCGGCGGCATCCTTTGCCACGACAAGAACTCCGGCACTTCCGGAAAAACCTGAAAGGTAGGCCCGGTATTTGAAATGAGGTGACACATACTCACTCTGATGCACATCGTCGGTAGGTATTATACATGCTTCTATCCCGTTGTCTTCCATGTGTTTACGGAGATATTTCAGGCGATCTGGAACGGTACTCATAGGCTGTTTCTTTTTCAGGGCGCAAGTTACGCATTTTCCTTCAAAGTCAGCCAACACGGAGTTAAATAAGGTGTGCGGTTTTGTTTTTTCAATGAGGTTGTATAACTTCGCGGCCGAATTTTTGGAACACATAAAGCGTGATGCAGCATAATTTAGTTATTGTAGAGTCGCCGTCGAAGGCAAAGACAATTGAAAAATACCTTGGTGATGATTTCAAGGTGCTCTCCAGTAAGGGACATGTCAGAGACTTGAGCAAGAAGGGTTATGGAGTTGATATTGAACATGGATACCAGCCGGTCTATGAAATTATTGATGATGATAAGAAAAAGTTGATAGCCGGCCTTAAAACAGCAGCTAAACATGCAGATGCCGTCTGGTTGGCATCTGATGAAGACCGTGAGGGAGAGGCTATTGCATGGCACCTGGCCGAGGTGTTGGGACTGGACAAGGAACATACCCGTCGAATTGTCTTCCATGAAATCACAAAGACAGCCATAGAGGAGGCTGTGAAGAATCCCCGTACCATCAATATGAATCTGGTCGATGCCCAGCAGGCCCGCCGCGTCCTCGACAGGCTGGTCGGCTTTGAGCTTTCGCCCATTCTGTGGAAGAAAATCAAGCCGTCACTCTCGGCTGGTCGTGTCCAGTCCGTTGCAGTAAGGCTGATTGTTGACAGAGAGCGTGAAATACAGCAGTCATCGGTTGACAGTTTCTATCGCCTGATCCTTTCTTTCAAACTCGACAATGGTCAGGAACTGAAAGCCGAACTTGGCGACCGTATTGCTGATAAAAAGCAGGCCCGTGAACTTTTGGAAAAGTGTTCCGGTGCAACGTTCCATGTGACTGACATTACGACCAAGCCCATAAAGCGTGCTCCGTATCCGCCTTTCACTACTTCAACGCTGCAACAGGAGGCATCCCGCAGGCTGAACTTCTCAGTCTCGCAGACCATGCGTCTGGCACAGGCACTGTATGAGTCGGGAAAAATTACGTACATGAGAACAGACTCTGTCCATCTCTCCGATCTGGCACTTGCCACTTCGAAAAAGGCGGTTGAGGCTACATACGGTAAGGAGTATGCAAAAATGCGTCAGTTCCAGACCCATACCAAGGGTGCTCAGGAGGCTCATGAAGCAATACGCCCTTCTTATATTGACCAGGAAACCATTGAAGGTACTGTTCAGGAGAAGCATCTTTATGATTTGATTCGCCGGCGCACGCTTGCGTCGCAGATGGCAGATGCAGAGGTTGAGAAAACGACTATAACCATTGCTTCTGATTCAATAGCCCTGAAGTTTACCGCTGAAGGAGAACGTATTCTGTTTGATGGATTCATGAGGGCGTACGAGGCTGAAGAGAGTGAGACGGCTAACGTTCTGTTGCCGAAAGTCTCACAAGGAGAGGTACTTACACTTGGAGGAGCCACGGCCACAGAGCGCTTCACCCTTCGTCCTCCCCGCTATACGGAGGGCTCCCTTATCCATAAACTTGAGGAACTCGGCATCGGCCGTCCTTCGACATTTGCTGCTATCATCTCGACGATTCAGCAGCGCGACTATGTGGTCAAGGGCAACCGTGACGGTGAAAAACGTGAGTACAATGTAATGGAACTGGGTCCTGCCAGCCGGATAAGTGATCGTCAGAAAACGGAAATGACCGGTGTGGAGAAAGGCAAGCTCTTCCCGACAGACACGGGAATGGTGGTCAATGATTTTCTTATGGCCCACTTCCCGAACATTATGGACTATGCCTTCACGGCCCGTGTCGAAGACCAGTTCGACGAGGTTGCAGAGGGTAAGGAGCAGTGGAATGGACTGATTGATTCTTTCTACAGGAAATTCCATCCCGATGTTGAGATGGCAAATGCTTTCTCCAAAGAAAAAGTGGGTGCTCGCATCCTTGGAACCGATCCGAAGTCGGGTCGCCCCGTCTCGGTAAGAATCGGAAGATTTGGCCCTATTGCCCAGATTGGAACTGCGGAAGATTCCGAGAAACCTCTTTTCGCTTCATTGAAAAAAGAGCAGTCCATTGAAACTATCACTTTGGAAGAGACTCTTGACCTTTTCAAACTGCCGAGAACTGTCGGTAAGTTTGAGGACAAGACGGTTGTTGTCGGTACCGGACGTTTCGGCTTCTATATTCGTCACGACAATGCGTACGTGTCATTGCCGAAGGGGTACGACCCGATGTCGATAACCCTGGATGAATGTGAATCCCTGATACTGGCAAAGCGTGAAGCCGAATCCAAGAGGGTCATCAAGACTTTCGAAGTTGAACCTGTGATTAGGGTGGTCAGCGGACGTTTCGGTGCATACCTGTCGTGCGACGGTGTGAACTACAAACTAAATAAGGCTCAGCGCGAGTCGGCAGCCGAACTGACGGTCGAGGAGTGTCTTGCCGTAATCGATGCTGCCAGGTCCAGTGCAAAGGCTGAAGCGAAAGCGGGGAGCAGGTCCCGGAAAAAGCCTGCCGGGAAGACGGAGACAAAGAAAAAAACCAAAAAATAAATTTTCATAGATTTTTTTGCCCAAGTCAAAACCATTCAGTACTTTTGCGGCTCGAAATTAAATAAATATAAATCTTAACACATAACACTATGATCATCGTTCCTATTAAAGATGGAGAAAACATCGAAAGGGCTCTGAAGAAATTCAAACGCAAATTCGAGAAGACCGGCACCGTAAAAGAACTCAGAAACCGTCAGGCTTTTGAGAAGCCTTCTGTCACCAAGCGTGCCCAGAAAATGAAGGCTGTTTACGTCCAGCAGCTCCATCAGGCTGAGGAGTAGTCTGTTGTAAGACTTTACCTTTCCCTGCTCGGATGAAGAGCGATGAGGTTGCAGACTTTCCGATGAAAAAAATCGGGAAATGTTTGTTCAAATGAAATAGCCTTGCTAAATTCGTTGCCGTAATTCGATGCGGCAATGAAAGAAGCAGAAAGGTTCATACAATATATACGGTATGAGAAGAATTATTCTTCCCATACCGTTTTTGCGTATCAGAACGACCTGAAGCAATTTTCGGATTTTATTGCGCAGAACTTTGAGACTGAGAGCATATCCGATATTGATTCCGATATGATTCGTGCCTGGATGCTCTCTTTGCTGGAAGGGGGAGACACGCCCCGGTCGGTCAACAGGAAATTTTCCGCATTGAAGTCTTTCTGGCGGTTCCTTCTCCGTGAGGGAGCGGTGATGAATAATCCCCTGAACAAACTCCTGCCGCCCAAGATTCACAAGCCGTTGCCTGCCTTCCTCCGGGAAGAGGAGGTGTCGGCTCTTCATGCATCGACCGACGAGGTGACTGCTGCGTCTGAGCGGGAGGACGGACAGTCTGATGCATTGTTTGATGAAGTGCGTGACAATCTGATTGTTGAGATGCTGCTGCAAACCGGAATGAGGCGGGCGGAGATTATTGGCCTGAAACTCGAAGATGTCGATTTGGCGGCTTCGCAGCTGAAGGTGACGGGAAAGCGCAACAAACAGCGCCTTATTCCCTTCGGCCCTTCACTCCGTCAGAAGATTGAACATTACCTTGATTTCAGAAAACAGGTTGCTGAATCTTTGCCAGTATCAGATACCCTATATATAAGGTGTGACGGTCAGCCTTTGTACCCGATGTTGGTATATCGTCTGGTTCATGAGCGTCTTGCCGCAACAGGCCATGCCTCAAAGAACAGTCCTCATGTGCTCCGCCATACTTTTGCAACTTCCATGCTCAACAACGGGGCAGAGCTAAATGCCGTCAAGCAGCTGCTTGGCCACTCCGGGCTCTCTGCAACGGAGGTCTATACCCATACGACTTTTGAAGAATTGAAAAAATCATATCACCAGGCCCATCCCCGGGCAGGTGAGTAACCTCTAAACTTTATACAACTATGGAAATCAGAATTCAAGACGTGCACTTTGCTGCAACTGATGCGTTGAAAAGTTTCATCGAAAAGAAAGTCTCCAAACTGGAGCAGTACTACGACGGTATTCTGTCGGCAGAAGTAACCCTGAAAGTGGTCAAACCCGAGACGGCAGCCAACAAGGAGGCTCAGGTCAAGCTGGCAGTGGCCGGTCAGGATTTGTTCGCATCCAAGGTGAGCAACACTTTTGAAGAGTCTGTAGATGGCTGTGTGGATGCCCTGCAGAAGCAAATCGTGAAGTTCAAGGAAAAAATGAGGGAGAAATAAATTTTTTTTCCTCAAATGTTTTGCCAGTTCAAAAAATAGCTCTAATTTTGCAGCCGTTTCGCGGAAAGATAAAAGAATCTCATGCGAAGCGGCTGCATCAGTGGATGCAGAGTAGTAGAAACGCTTATTTTTCGGGCAGTTACCAGAGTGGCCAAATGGGGC
>DCHH01000104.1 GCA_002315625.1 Bacteroidales bacterium UBA1757 | reverse complement strand
GGTCGTGTCATACCGCTATTTTGGATACTCTATTCGTCTGGTTAAGTGAGCCTCAGGAACTGATGACAAATGAAGCAACCGGATTTCTGTGTATCTGGGTTTTCGGTCGGTCTTTTTTTTGTAACTTCGCGGGTCGTTTAGTTTTTGGATATGAAACGTATTGTTGTGAAGGTGGGTAGCAATGTGCTTACACGGGATGATGACAGGCGGACGCTTGATGTTACCCGTGTTTCGTCTTTGGTTGATCAGTTGGCTTACCTCAGGGCTAAGGGATTTGAGGTTGTTTTAGTAACTAGTGGGGCTGTGGCTTGCGGGCGCAGTATCCTGGGGCCGGAAGATGAGCTTGACAGTGTCGAAAAGCGGCAGGTCTATTCGGCTGTCGGGCAGGTGCGGCTTATGAATCTTTATCACACCTTGTTTAATGACTGGGGAATAACTGTGGGTCAGGTGCTTACGATGAAGGAAAACTTTGCCCCAGGAGTGGAGTTTTCCAACCAGAAGGCTTGCATGGAGGCTATGTTGCGGAGCGGGGTGATGCCGATTGTCAACGAGAATGACACGGTGTGCATCACTGAGCTGATGTTTACCGATAACGATGAGCTGTCATCATTGGTGGCGGATATGATTGGCGCTGATATATTGGTGATTTTGAGCAATATAGACGGCGTCTATGACAGAAATCCGTCAGAGCCGGGAGCGGTTTTGATTCCTGTTGTAGGAAGTGATGATGACATTGCCTCTTTCATTGATGAGAAGCGCAGCAGTGCAGGTCGAGGAGGCATGAAGTCCAAAGCAGCCGCTGCCATGGCAATGGCTGCAAAGGGGAAAACCGTTATCATTGCCAACGGTAAACGTGAAAACATTCTGACAGATATCATGGAACGACCCGAGTGTGTTCCGCATACCAGATTTGAACTTGGCCCCCAAAACTCACCCGTGGGGGACAAAATCGTGAGGGACAACAATTGACAGGAGAATAGATATGAAAGAGATATTGGACGCGACACGTAGGGCGGCAGAGGCTGTCGCGATGTTGTCGGATGCTGTTTGTACGGAGTTGCTTAATGATTTGGCGGACTCTGTTGTACGGTCGCAGGAGGTTATTCTTGAGGCTAATGCTCGTGACCTTAGCCGTATGGACAGGGCAAATCCGTTGTATGACCGGCTGGCATTGAATCCGCAGAGACTTGAGGGAATTGCAGCTGATATGAGGCATGTCGCTATGCTTTCTTCTCCACAGGGTAAGGTCTTGGAAGAGAGGGTGTTGCCGAATGGACTTCGGCTGCGTCGGGTCAGTGTGCCGTTCGGAGTTGTCGGGGTGATTTACGAGGCCCGTCCGAATGTCACGTTTGATGTCTTCTCACTCTGTCTTCGGAGTGGCAATGCCTGTATCCTGAAGGGGGGTAAGGATGCCGATGAGACCAACAATGCTTCCGTTCGCCTGATTAAGGAGGTGCTCTGCAAACATGGAGTAGATGGGAACGCCGTCAATCTGACGCCATCGACGCACGAGGCGGCGGCAGAGCTGCTTGGGGCAAGAGGGTATGTTGATATTGTCATTCCACGTGGAGGGCGCAGGCTTATTGACTTTGTCCGGGACAATGCTAAGGTTCCTTGCATCGAAACCGGGGCTGGGGTGGTGAATACTTACTTTGATGCTTCGGGTGATTTGTCAATCGGACGTGATATTGTCTTCAATGCAAAGACTCGACGGGTGAGTGTATGCAATGCGCTTGACTGTCTGATTGTGCACAGTTCGCGACTTGGTGAATTGCCGTTGTTGTGCGGACGGCTGGCTGAAAAACAGGTTGTTATATATGCGGACGGACAAGCATACATGGCTTTGGAGGGGCAATATCCTGCTGCGCTTTTACTTCATGCGGATGCTGACAGCTTTGGCACGGAATTTATGGACTACAAGATGGCAGTGCGTGTCGTGGATTCGCTTGACGAGGCTATTGAACATATTGCCCGCTATGGTTCTGGCCATAGTGAGTCGATTATTACTGAGGACGCTACGTGCGCTAAGGCTTTCCAGAAACGGGTTGATGCCGCTTGTGTGTATGTGAATGCGCCTACGAGCTTTACTGACGGGGCACAGTTCGGGCTTGGAGCCGAAATCGGTATCAGCACGCAGAAGCTCGGACCGCGTGGACCGATGGGGCTTGACGCGCTCAATACTTACAAATGGTTGATTGACGGGCACGGACAGGTGCGGCCGTAGATCCAATCGGAAGCCATCCCTATTGAACCTCGGTCCTATTGAACCGCGCAGCAGCCTATTGGGCCGGAACTACAGCGGTGAATTCCAGAATAGCGTCAGAGTCGTTGATAAGGCTGTGGGTGTGTCCTTTGGGGCAATAGTGGCAGTCGCCTTCGCTCAGGGCGATGCGCTCGCCTTCGTAGAGGACTGAGCCGTTTCCCTTTATAATGAAGATTACTTCACAGGAGGTGTCGTGGGTATGGAGGCCTATGGATGAGCCGGGCTCAAGGCGGGCTTTCATTATCCGGTTTGTGCCGTCAAAGTACATGCGGGCGAGGAGGGAGCCTTCGCCATCTTTGAAGCGCTCCAGGCGCTGCTCTTCAATTTTGTTGAAATCTACTATCATTGTTGTTGCTTATTCGCATTCGAATGTGCTGGTGGCGGAGAAGGTGCGGCCCGATTGGGTCATCCCTTCAACTAAGATTGTGAAATGGCCTTTGTAACATGGGGTGGCCACCTTGACTGTCTGCTCGGAGGCAGCAGGCATCGACATCAGCGGCTTCCAGTAGAGAGTCTGACGGTAATCGGTCGAGGGGTTGGGAACTCCCTGTTTCATGAACGTCAGCTCGGTCGGCACGGAAACTCCATGGAAACGAAGAATGCGGACATTTTCTGCAAAGTTCCAGCCGGAGAGATTGCCCTTGTAGGTCTGGAAATTGGCTGCTCCGCTGTAGAACGTCGTCCCCTCAATGAAGCTCCGCTTGAAGACATCCAACTGCCTGACAAGCAGCGGGCTGTATTTGAGAAAACGGTCGTGGTCAAGAACCGGCATGCCGTCTAGGAAAATTATGGAATTGATGTCGTCAGCATAGCTTTCATGAAAGACACCTTCCTGAAGCACTTTCAGCTCATTGTGGCGCCGGTTGTGGCGCAGCTGGATTTCTGATACATACTCGATTATGACTTCCTGCATCAAAGGAAAACGGGTGTAGTCGTCCAACAGATAGGTCTTGTCGGGACTAGTCAGGCGAATCCGGTTGCTCCCTTTCAGCGCCGAGACAATAGTGTCGCCGTTGAAGCGGTGAGACAACTGCATGGCAATTCCCCTTTCGGTCAGGGCCTTGGCCTGCTCGGGATACAGTGTCAGCAGGGGAATGGTCTGTGGAGTCGGACGAAGGAAATTGTCCTCGATTTCAACACTCCACTGCAGGGTCGTGTCAAGCGGGTAGGGCTCGCATACCATATCCCTTTCCCCTGGAACGTTCTTGGTTATCAGGGTGGCAAGATGATTATTGTCTATGGTGACAAAGTAGTAGTCGGGCTGCCGACCGGGGAAAGAGACACTCAGCATACGGCCGGGTTCGACATTGTCGGATATCTTAAGCCGAATCATTTCGCCCTCATACTCAGGAATATAGCTATCGTCAATAGTGGCCTTGACATTTCGCCATCCGTTGGAGTTGACCACTGCCGGAAGGGTCGATGTTGAAACGCTGCAAAGTTGGTCTTCATGATAGACACTGACCGAAAGGGTGACGGCTTCATTGAACGGGTTTTTCAGCCGGATGCTACCGGAAGAGTTAGCCTTCCAATTCTTGTCCTGAATAATCTGAAAGCCGTTGCTCTCGTCGGAAACATTCCCTTGAGCGACAGGCCTGTCTTTTTCCGAGACCTCCACTCCGCCCGGAACCCGTTTGAGGCTGAGAACATTGTAAATAGTGATAAACTTTGCCACAGGAACAAACCCCTTTTCGGCAAGGTTCTGCGAGGTATAGGCAATCAGTGCGTAGTTGCCAGTGGGTAGGTCTGTATAAAGCGACATGCTGCCGCAGCCGCGTCCTCCGTCCAGTGCGACCTTCATTGTCTGAACGGTGCCGGTACTGTTCTGGAGTTCTATGTACGCAACCTTGCTGAGTGTGGAAAGGCGGCCGTCCTCTGAGGAGGCATCGATGCAGAAAGCCGAGACAAACAGCTCGTCACCGGCGACATAGCAGTTGCGGTCGGTCGAGACATAAACCCTTTCCAAGGTCTGAGTGGTCGGATTTGCCCCTTGAAGAGCTGCGGCCCCGAGTGTGAGATATATCAGAATGGAAAACAATAATTTTTTCATAGCAGGGGATTTATTTGTCATCGTTAGGCCAGAAAGCGGGTTTGTCCTTTGTCCCATGGATTCGGCAATCTACGCACTCTCTATCGGTCCAGTAATAGGCCTGTTCCAAATAGTCATAATAGTATGGGCTCCAACCCTTCTTGTACATACGGTTCCAGCTCGTCTCGGGGAAAGACTCAACTTCATAAATCATCCGGACGTGGTACAGGGGAAGTTTCTGACAGTCAACGAAGATGCGCTTTTTCTTGACCTGGCCGGCCCCTATGTAGCCGATGGCAATCTTTGACGGGTTGGAGGATGTGATGTTCCCCCTCAATTCGTTGGGCTGTGACGAAAACAGGTCACCGGTCTCCTCGCTGTCTTTCTTGAGAATAGTCCAATAGTTGTATTCTTCCGCAGTGACGCAGCGCTGGCTGACCTCGATGGAGTAGATGTATTGTACTTTCAGCGTATTGGCTTCCAGCCGTGTAATCACGCGCCGGCTGACGATGTTGTCGGACAGCTTGTCTGTGGAAAAATAATTGATGTCAGGGGCATCGTTGTGGTTCCAGCAGTAGTAGATGTTTTCCGCATTCTGGAAATTGATGATTTCGTTGGTACTTGTGTTATAGTAGCACGAAGCCCGCAGATAGGATGTGAACTCCCAGTCTTCGTTGAATGTCCAGCCGTAGTAGCGGCTTGCATCGCTGTCGGCGTGGGTGTCAACCATGACAGTCATACCTGACTGGTCTTCATTTACCTGGTAGAAGACGGAATCGATGTCCGGAGTGCTGACGAACGGCACCCATGCCGATGTATAGACGGTTTCATCCAGTGAGGTGACGACTACGCGGCAACGGTGGGCTGTCTGTATATTCTCTGTCGGCACGGTGTAGATAAACTTTGTGCCATTTACATATTTGGAGTTCTTCTGGCTGGAGAAGACCCCCTCGTAGGTGGTTCCGTTTTCGCTTTCCACGACAACACTCTTTGCCATAACGCTCTGGGTAAGGGCATCCAGGTCGGAAATAGGCTTTGAAAGCGACAGGGTAAAGACGGACGAAGCCCCTGACAGGATGCTCCCTTCGATTACCATCTGGTCGCCGGTCCCTTCAATGTCGGCATCGTAGGAATAGATACACGATGTGCAAAGGAGAAGTATGGATAATAAATATATAGTGTGTCTCATCAGAATTTCAGGTTAAGATCTACGTATGGAATCTGGCTGCCGAAAATGCTCAGCATATAGCCGTTGACTTTTCCGTTTTCGGCACGGTAAAATACTGAGTAGGCGTTTTTCCGGCCTGTCAGGTTGTAGCAACCGATAGTGATGGAAAAGTGGGTGAGCTTTTTCAGGTAGTGGCTTGGTTCAATGTTGATTGCACCGTCCAGACGGAAGTAGTCGGGGATGCGGTAGGCATTGCGGTCGGAATAGTAGAGACGGGTACCGCCACCATAGGTGTAGCCGCTTATGGGGACGGTAACAGGCCGTCCGGTAGAGTAATCGACATTGAGTGACAGACTGAATCGGTGTGTAAACTGATAGTTTCCGACCAGTTTGACATCGTGGGGCTTGTCGAATGAGGCGGCGTACCACTCACCGCGGTTGACGGCATCGGACCCCGTGCTGCTCTTGTCCTGCAACTGGGTGCGGGAATAGGTGTAGGCTATCCAGCCGTTAAGCTTGCCGAGCTGTTTCTTGAGCATCAGCTCTACGCCATACGCCTTTCCGCGGGTCAGGATGATTTCGTCTATAAGGTTCTCCTGCATCATGAGGGTGGCTCCGCTCTTGTAGTCAAGATAGTTGTCGAACTGTTTGTAATATCCTTCGAGCGAGATTTCCATCATATTGTTGAACAGGCTGCCGTACAGACCTGCGGCTGCCTGCCATCCGGTCTGTGGCTTGATGTCGCCGTCACTCAGTTTCCATGTGTCGGTGGGGGATATGGAGACGGAATTGGACAGGAGGTGTATGAACTGCGTCATGCTGTTGAAGCCGGCCTTGATGGAGAGCCAGTCGTTTGCAAGGTATTTTCCGGAAACCCGGAATTCCGGCTTGCAGTAGAACTTGGTCTGCGGGGTGGTGGCGGTAAAGGATGAGAGGCGCACTCCCATGTTGACCGAGAAACGGTCGTCTATGGTCCAGTCGTCACCGGCGTAAAGGCTGGCTTCCAGACCCTGCTCCGAGGGCAGCTGCTTTGCGACAACCTTCGATTCATCCCCTTTGGGTAGGTAGTTGCCACGGTTGAGCAGGTAGTATTTTCCGTCCAGACCATACGAAAGGATGTGACGCTCGTCGATGTTGAGCTTAAAGGCAATCTTAGTGAAGATGTCGCGAATGGCAAAATCGTAGGTGTAGGCGTTGACGGCATTGCTCACGTCGGCCATGTCGTAGCGGTACTGGTCATATCCGGCCGACATGACCAGATGATGATGGGGCATGATTGTGTGGCGCCATTTGAGCGATGCATTCAGATTCTCGTAGCGGTAGGTGGTGTCCTGGCGGAAAGAGAATTTGTCATGCGAATAGTAGCCGTATGCATAGAGCGTGTTGCGGTCGTTGAAACGGTGAACAATGGTGGCGTTCAGGTCGTAGAAGTTGGCAGAGCCGTTGTTGTAGCCTGAGTTTGACGGAAGAAGGCGGAGCATCCAGTCGGAATAGGTGACTCGCCCGCCGACGACGAAAGTTGTTTTATCGGAGAGCGGCCCTTCGAGATAGAGGCGGGTGGTGAGCAGTCCGAGTCCAAGACTTCCGGTTACTTTCTTGCGGTTTCCGTCCTTGCCAGTCACCTCCAGAACGGAAGAGATTCGTCCGCCGTACTGGGCCGGGATGGAACTTTTGTAGAGTTCGACATTCGAGACCACATCGGGGTTGAAGGCGGAGAACATGCCGAACAGGTGGGAGGAGTTGTAGATGGTTCCGCCGTTGAAGAGAATCAGATTCTGGTCGGCAGCACCTCCGCGCACGTTGAAGCCGCCGGAGGATTCGCCCACCGATTTGACACCGGGCAGGGTGAGGATGGCCTTGACGACATCGGCTTCACCCATTGCCGTGGGAATGTGCTTGATGCGGTCCATGCGGATTGATTCGAAGCCCATTTCGTTGCGCCGGCGGGCGGTCATTTCGGAAGTGACGACGACATCGGTCAGCGAATAGACCTTCTCCTTGATGGGTACGTTGAGCACGCCGTCTTCGTAGAGAAGGGTGTGGAGTAGGATATCCTCGTAGGAGAATGCCAGAATCTGAAGTGTGTTCTCACCCTCGGGCAGGCGAAGCTGGTACTCGCCGTACGCGTCGGTCATGGCGTATTGCCCAGTCTCCTTATTATATACGGAAACACCCTGGACGGGATTGCCGGTTGCAACATCGGCGATTGTTCCTCGAAG
>DCHH01000100.1 GCA_002315625.1 Bacteroidales bacterium UBA1757 | reverse complement strand
AGTCCGGTTCTGGTCTCAAAACTCTGCGGAAGCTCATCGTAAAAAGTTTTCTGCATCCCCGGCAGCTCGTCCACAGGGGAGTTGATGAATTTCTTATGAGCCTTCAGGCCGCAGTATCGGTCCATCTTCGTGGCCAGATCGGCAAAGGTCGAAAGAATCTCTGGATGGATGCCGCCGAATACGCCGATACAGGTGTCGTTAAGTGATATCTCCTTGCAATCCCTGCGCGCCCCAGGGGGGCGCGCAGGGATTGCTTTTGAGTGTTTTATTCGGTCAACTTCCCCAAGCCCTTGACATGGCTTGGGGAAGTTGGGGTTGCTTATTAATCTGAGACGGGACGGACGGAGAAGCCGTAGTACCGAGGGCTGTAATCGTCGAGAGTGATAGACGACGGTTTGAAAAGAACGTTGTACGCGTAGGTTGTTTTATCAGAACGTAGCGTACTCGAGCAATAGAGGCTTTTGCTGCGCGGAAAGTTAACGTATTTTTCTTGACCTTCGCCGTAACCGGCAAGAGGAAAGAACAGCAAGGCCTTTGTCTTGTCATCGCCTGTTCCATAGGTGCCTTGTTGATTTGCAGCACCGGATGTTCCAACTCCTGGCTTAAAGACGTAATATCCCTTATCAGTATCGTTCCACGCCCAATAAGTGGCTTCGCGCATCGCTTTGAACTCACCGGCACTTCCTCCGGTAGGAATACGCCAGGTGTCTTTGAGGACAATGTTCGCGACGTCATCAGTTTTGTCAAGAATTGCTGAGCCGTTGGTGTACTTGGTGTATTTAGAACCGTCATAGTATGGAGTGGTACCAGAGACGAAGCCGGAAGTCTTGCCGTCCTTGTAAGTGATTGAATTGTCGGCACCTCCAGCACCTTCATTTGAGAAAGAGGAATAGATGACAAGGTTTGCGGGGGTCTGTTCTTTTCCCGTAGTGCCGTCAAGACCGTATCCTGCGTATGAAGCAGCCCACTGGAAATAGTCGCCGATAATGTAGCCGGTGCCAGTGCCGCTAGGTTTCCACTCCTGTTTTCCGGATTCCGTTACCGCAAGGTTCTGTGTGGCCCACTTCAGGTATTTACCATCAGACCCCTTGATTACCACGTAATCTTGACCGTTCAATGTGCCGCGTCTGCCCGTGTAATCACTAACTAGTTTTTTCTCAGGAGCATTGCCGGCTGCGATAGTAACTACCTCAGTGAAGGTTTCGCTCCGGGTATTACCATCGCTGAATGTGATTGTGGCGGTCAAGTCACTGGCCGCATATTCTGCAGGAGGAAGTACGGCGTAGAAATTCACACCTATACCTTGGAGACTGACATAAGGATCAGCGACATTCAGAGTCACAGTCTTCGAACTGCCGCCGGAAACGGTAGGAGTGTCACCGGGTGTGAAAGTGAATTGGCCGGCAAGATTATTATTTGTAGATGTTACCGTTATGCTTTTTACAAATTCAGTATCTTCTCCATCGACGGTCAGTTTGAAAACTCCCATAGGGTTTTCCAAAGTGATGCCGCTTTTGATTGTACCGGTGCCGATTGAAGGGAATGTGTTTTCCGCAAGACCGTTTGCAACATAGGTCTGGTTTTCAGGTATATTGACTGTGAATGAACCAGAGTTGTATGTCCAACTTCCTCCGCACCATCCGTAAATCTCAGTTTCGTCCGTAATGGATGCGTCTATATCTCCCTCGAAGGTGGCATTCGCAGAACCAGCGCCATTCTTGATTGTCAATTGGGCCACTGCACAATTCCCTGACTTGGGCACGATGTACAGCTTGTCATTTTCAGACCATGTGAGGACACCTCCGCTGACGCTGGTCTTCGTCTGGGCAGAACCTGCAGTGATTGTCACATGCCTGAGTTCGCCCGAAGGCTTGAGTTCGTCCTGAGACTGTTCTATGTTCTTCTCGCAAGATGCAGCTCCCGCCAACACCGTCAGCGCCGCTGCCAAATAAAAAAACTTCTTCATTTCGTTCATAGATTTGAGTTACTACCAACTGCTGATACCCGACAATGTTACACTTGCTGATTTCTGCACGGGTCCCGGCGTTCCGCTCGCGGCGAAGAACACCTTGTTCTGCTCGTCTATCTTGACGAACTGGAACTGTGGAGTCTTGTACTCCTTCGTTTGTTTTGTTTCTTTCATGATATTGTAATAATGTAATGTCCAATGACGATTATTCAAACAAAAAAAGCCTGCCGTCCCGCAAGGGAAAGCAAGCCTTAAATATATTAACAACAAATGTACGGAGGGCTATCTTATCCCCCCCCCATATATAAGTTGTTGTGTATTAATAATTTGCATGAGTCTATCTAAGTGAACTATCTAAAGTGGCATGAAAAGTTGCGCAAAACTAACAAAATTTTCGCATTTCGCCAACGGCCGGAGGGTCACAAAAGCCTAAGTTTACCCGTCTCGTTCCGCAAAAAACAATTTCAGCAAGGGTATGTCTTATTGAATTCTGGCAGGTGTTTTATATGGTCCTACAAGTTGGGAAAGTTCTAATGAATAGTAACTGGTATTTCTTCAGTTCATATCATTTGACTGCCTTTTAAGAAAAGGGACAGAAATTGCAGTCTATCTGTATTTGTATCCCAATGATTTCAATCCCAGAGAAGCGCCTATACGGAAGACGACATTGACTGTATGGACGAGAGTGTGGTATGCGCCGACTGTACGGGCCTCAGTCCCCTCGTGGCGGATGAAGGATAGGGCGGATTCCGCCACGTTCAGAAGCTGACACTTCAGACAGTCCGCATCCTTCCCTTGCAAATTCAAGCCGAGGATGTCCCTGACGATATGTTCATCCATATCGTCAAAACCACGGTCCCCATATAGGGATTTGTAGGTGCGCAGTGAATTCGTACCCCAGTCACCATCCCACCATTTCGCTACGGCAAGACCGACATACCCCGCCCATCCCAAGGCCGCCTCGGGAAAAGCGTTTATCTGTCCCACGGCGTCCGCCATATAGTCAGGTAACAGTTCCTTCCATTTGGCATCGATGTCATCGGAATCGTAAAGTATCCCTTGCGGACTCACACAGTCGGGGCAGACTCCGGCAAGACTCTGAAGGAGTCTCTCCTCGTAGTCTTGATAATCAGGCTTATTTTCTTCCATGGTGCAAAAATAAACAAACTAAATAAACCTTTCAAAATAATCGGGTAATCTTGGCTTCGTCTTTTTGGCCTGATTTTCACTTTTCATCGGTCATGTAGCCAGCTACACTCCTTCTTCAAAGTAAAAAAAGGACTAGTACCCGCATTTCGCCCTGTCAACCCTGTCCTGCCCCTCCACAAAGCTGACCCCTTCAGACTCAAGTCTTTTTCTTTGAACATCCAGACCGCCCGCCCTTTCCGGATGCGCTTCACGGCAGCATAAACTTTGTCTGCAAATGTCATGGACGCCGGATTATTGATAAGGGTTCGTATGTTCCAAAATAAAAAAAGTGTTGCCGGGAGGTTCCAGACAGAGCGGCGCGGCGCCGGCGCTCATGGCGGAATAGTTTTTGAAATGCGTATTACACGCTTTTTATTTTTTGGAAAAGAGGACAGCAGACAACGGCAACGCAATAAGCGCCATTGTCGCACTTACAGGGAGGTATATGCCGAAGTTGCAATATTCCACCACCAGGTAAGTTATGGACAGCAACGATACGCCAAGCAATGCAGACCATGCGTATTGCTTGCGGATGTCCCCGGGCTTCACCAATGCGCGGACAAGGTTAGGCACCCCCAGACTTACGAAGCCGATGGTTCCGCAGATGCTGACCACGCTGGTGACCAGGACACTTATCATAAACAGTATCCCGGCCTTTGCCACATTGGACAGTTCAATCTCACCCTTGAAATGTCTCGTGAGCTTGTTGGCGCAGAGAATCGCTGTGGCGATCCCGGAAGTGAACAGGAAGAGGCTGACCACAATGTCGGAAGTGGTGACCCCTTGTAATTTGAAGTTGGCTGCGCCCCAGAGATAATACTGCTTCAGAAGGTCACCCGTAGGTGCATTCGTGACAACTATCGTCCCAATCGAGCCGATGAAAGTTCCGAACAGGATGCCAAAAGTTATCAAACGGGAGGTGTCAAGCCTGACGGCGACCAGAGAAACAATCAGTGCACAGACGGCCTGACATATGAAAGCGCCGACAGTAAGCGAGACCCACCCTGTCATCGTTGCCGCCGCCGCCCCGAGACAGGCGGCGCTGCCCAGCCCGAGGGAGTAGATGTCCCCGAGCTGGTTCCGCCATAGATACTGCATCTGCACGCCTCCGACCGGGAGTGCGATGCCACAAAGTAATACGTATAGGATATTGAGCATAATCAGAAATTGAATCCCACGATACCATAGAAGGCGCGTCCCGGCATAGGATATCCGGAAGAAAGCTCGTACCTGATATCCGTAATGTTGCGGGCAAGCAGCTTCAGAGTTAAGGACCGGCCTTCCTTGAAAGAGAAATCTTTTCCTAAAGTCACATCAAGGGTGTTGTAGTCAGGCATTTCGCCGTCACTGTCCCTGCGTCCCGACCGGAAATCCCATACAAGGTCAAGTTTAACCCCCTTGTACGAGCCGGCCAAGGCAAGGGCCAGAGAATGTTTGGACACATACGGAATCTGCTTGTCGTATGTTGAACTCCCAGGGGTCTTGTCCTTGGTATCCTGCCAGGTATATGCAGCCGACAAAGAACCGGTACAATCTCCTATTTTGAATGCAGCCCCACTCTTGAGGTCGATACCATATATCAAGGCCTTCCCGACATTGTATGGAAGCCAGTAGCTTGGATTGTCTACTGATGGGGCTGACACTATCTTGTCCTTGATGGAGTTGAAGTTGAAGTCAGCCCCGGCGTTCACGATCCAGTTTGAGATTTGCCTTTGCCATTGCGGCCCCACAGACGTGAGCCACGCATCCTCGGAGTTCAGATCCGGGTTGCCGTATCCGGGGTAATACAGTTCATTGAATGTGGGAGCCCTGAAAGCACGTCTTCCAAACGCCATTATGCTTAATGCGTCTGTTATGTCGTAACGTAAATCCGCTGACGGAGAAAAAGCATTGAGTTCTTTTGAACCGCTGTCGAAAAGACCTGAATATTCGATGGAAAGATTAGCCTTGAACTTTGGCAAACGGAACATCGACGACAATACCGAAATCACGTTCGTCCTTCCGGCGTTATAATTCGTCGACTTCAAATCGTCACGATGGATATCGGCCGCCAAGGAGATGTCTGCCCATGTCGCCAATCGGAAAACATGGGATGTGTTCAGCTGGAATCCCGTCGCCTGATACCGACTGTCTCCCCATTCACTGTAATAGTACAAATCGTCGTATGAAACCTTGGCGCTGACATTCAAGGCATACAGTGAAGTAAATCTGTTTTGCATCACTCCCTGCGCAAAGAAATTCCTGTCCTTCTGTCTGTCAGTGGAAGGCCAGTCGCTTGAGCCCGGCGTACCTCTTTCAACCCCATTGAAATACACTTTCGAGTGCCACGATCCTCTTTCCATCAGCCCCCACAGGTCAACGCCCGCATGGATTTGACGGACATCATTGTTCGAGCGCCGCAAATCATCGCCATACCGGAAATTCCCTCTGCTATAGGTTCCTGATGAAATGGCAGACAAGGACAGTTTGTCGGACAATTTGAAATCCAATCTTGCCGCCGGCTCATAAGTCTCGTATGAGCCTCCGCGGAACTTCACGTTGCCTATGAAATTCTTTGAACCGAACTGAGGCTTGGATGTGTTGAATGATATGCTGTTTTGTGCATAATCCACGACAATGTCGCTGCAATTACAAAAATCCATCATTCCAAGGTCACTCTGTCCGCTCTGCACATTGTTCACGCGGACTCCGTCAAAATAGACTGCAGTTTGGGCACTGCCCAGACCTCGCAGGTTAACGGATTTCAATCCCGCTGCACCACCCATATCACCTATGACAAGAGCCGGTATTCGGCTCAAGGCTTCGGTGACATCAATCTGGGTTGAAATTTTGACAGTATCCGCTTTGGATACTATCATACCCTTGTCAGCAATCACAACTGCTGTCGCCAAGGTGTCCGGCGCATCTGCCATCAGCAAACCGGCCGCAAACAAAAATGAAGAAAAAAACATTATATGAACGTCCAAAAGGAAACCTGCCCCCGGGTTTCGCAAGTTTGACTTCCCTATGGCAGGTCTTCTGACTTGTTCCGGAGTCACACCTTCTCATCCGTTTGGACAATGGTATAGAAAGTGACACCTTCGCGGAACTTACAGCTGCGGGCACAGTCCGGGTTTTTCACCCGGTTCCCTTTTCAAGCCACAACGTGGCTCACCACAGGACGCGCAAAAGTAAGAAATAATATCCGATTCGACAAACCGGACTTATGCATAAATCCCGAGGTTGGTGAAAAAACGCTTCTATTCGCTATACCACTCTTTGTAGAGAAGGTATCCCTGCGCGTTCTTATGGGCTGCAGCGGCAACGGCTTCAGAAGAGTCTTTCACCTTCTTTGCCGGAATGCCGGCATAAACGCCGGGTTCAAGAATCTGATTGCTCAGTACAACCGCACCGGCAGCGATTATCGTGTTGTCCGGTACGACGGCATTGTCCATCAATATCGCACCCATTCCAACGAGTACATTGTTGCCGATTTTCGCACCGTGAATCACTGCATTATGCCCCACAGATACGTCATTGCCTATTTCTACGACAGAACGCTTGTAGAGTGTGTGAACCACTGCACCATCCTGTATATTCACCCTGTCACCAATCACAATGGGGTTCACATCCCCACGTAACACAGTTCCATACCAGATGCTGCAGTCATCACCGATGGTGACTTCACCTATCAATGCGGCGTTCTCTGCCAGAAAACACCTCTGCCCCACTAAGGGGGTCTTGCCGTTCAGTTCTTTGATTATTGCCATTCGTCGGGAAGTTCTTGGTATATATCCGCTTCGCGGAGCATCTCCACGAAAGTTTCCGCGCTCCGCTTGTGAAATACGTTCTTGAGGGTGTGGACACATCCCTGCATACGATTGTACGGAAGATCGAGAGGCACCGCCTTCAAAAGGTCCCGCCCGCGGATTGAGGACTCGGACAGCATCGTCAGCAGAGTGTTGTCCTGGACAATGTCAAGCAACATATTGGCCTCATTGATTTCCAGACAGACATTCAGGTCAGAGCGCTCGATGCAGATATACTTCTCAAGGGTGTTGCGTGCCTGCAGGCCTTTTGCCGGGATGGCGAGACGGTAATTGGCGAGTTCTTCAAGACTTATCGATTCCCTGCCTGCGAGAGGGTGGTCCTTACGCATTATTATGGACAGCTTGTCATTGAAAAGAATGCGGGAATCGATTTCACAGTAAGGTTGTTCAGGCTTGAATGCCAATACCAGGTCCACTTCCCTGTGACGGAGCGCCTCCATCAATTCCAACATATTCCGATAGAAGATATTGAGCTTCACACCGGGGTATGCCTTGACAAATCTCTTCACGGTCTCTGTGAGGATATGGCTGAAAGAGTATGTCACACCTATGTTGAGCTCACCTATCAGCATCTCCTTAAGGTCATTCACCTGTGCCTTGCAGGCTTCGGCGGACTGGATTGTCTGAATTGCAAGCGGAAGCATCATCTCCCCGCTTTGAGTGAGGGAAGCCGAATGGGAGTCGCGCTGAAAAAGAACCGTTCCAAGCTCATTCTCAAGTAATTTTATTTGCTGGGAAAGAGTGCTTTGGCTGACATACAGACTGCGGGCAGCCTCAGAGAAATTCAGGGTCTGGGCTGTTCTGACGAAATACTTCAACTGTCTGAGTTCCATAAATACAGTCTTGACAGTCACAAATATAGTGCGTTTTTTCAAGAATAAGTCGTAAACTTGTATGATTTTTAATAAGAACAATGGGAAGCAGGATAATTTGGCTGAAGAGTACAGACTCAACGAACAATGAACTCAGAAGGCGATTGGACCAGTTGGAAGACTTATCAATAATCGCTGCCGGAACACAATCGGCGGGACGAGGTCAGGGTGAACATACCTGGCATTCCGCGCCCGGGCAGAACCTCACTTTCTCCATTCTGCTGCGGCACCGCTGCCTGAAAGCATCGGACGCATTGGCCGTGACGTCCATAATGGCGCTCGGCATTCGGGACTATCTTTTTTCGAAAGGCATCGAGCCCTGGATAAAATGGCCCAACGACATCTGGGTTGGGGAAAAGAAAATCTGCGGGATACTAGTAGAGAACACCATATATTCAGGGATGATTGATTTCTCCATAATCGGAGTCGGGCTGGACCTCAACCAGACAGATTGGCCTTCCGAATTGCCCAACCCTGTGAGTCTCAAAGATTTGACCGGTATTGATTATGACCCGTACGAGGAACTGGTCCAATTGTCTGAAGCGCTCGCCCATCGCAGCGCCCAAGCCTGCACCCCCGAAGGCATATCCGGAATCATCGAAGAGTTCAACAAGGTCGTAGTCAGACTAGAACGCTGAGGCCCTTTTCTGACGCAACCGATTGCCGCTATCTGAAAATACAATAGCCAAAGCTATAAAATAAGGATAATAACGAGTAAATTTGCAGGATTATTGCGACGAGCGCAACCCAGTAGCAAATTTATACGTATTTTTAGATATGGAAGACAAACTCAATTCTCTCAAGGCCCGCAGGGCCAAAGCCGAGCTTGGCGGAGGTCAGAAAAGAATCGATGCACAGCACGAGAAAGGGAAACTGACCGCCCGCGAGCGCCTGGCGCTATTGCTTGACGAAGGCAGTTTCGAAGAATTCGACACCTTCGTCCAGCACCGTTGCACCAACTTCGGTATGGAAAAGTCCCATACTGACGGTGATGGTGTCGTAACCGGAAGAGGTACGATTGATGGTCGTATCGTTTACGTCTTCGCTCAGGATTTCACCGTCAGCGGCGGCTCTTTGAGCAAGACGATGTCTGAGAAAATCTGCAAAGTCATGGATATGGCCATGCAGTGTGGAGCCCCGTTCATCGGTATCAACGACTCGGGTGGGGCACGTATTCAGGAAGGCATTGACGCCCTTGCAGGATATGCCGAGATCTTCGAAAGGAATATCCTTTGTTCGGGAGTCATCCCCCAGATCAGCGGAATCTTCGGACCTTGCGCCGGTGGAGCGGTTTATTCACCTGCTCTGACTGACTTCACCCTGATGGTGAAGGACACTTCATATATGTTCCTCACCGGACCGTCCGTTGTCAAGAGCGTAACCGGAGAAGTCGTAAGCCAGGAGGACCTTGGTGGCGCCTGGATTCACACGTCCAAGAGCGGCGTGGCACATTTCGCCGCCGACAATGAGACCGAAGCCATCGAATCCCTCAAGAAGCTGCTCTCTTTCCTCCCTCAAAACAATCTGGAGGAAGCTCCTCTCAAGCCTACGGACGACCCTGTCGGCAGACTCGAGGATTCACTCAATGATTTCATCCCCGACAACCTCAACCAGGCATACGACATGTACACCGTCATCAACAGCATAGTCGATGATGGCGATTTCTTTGAGGTACACGCCTCATACGCAAAGAACATCATCGTGGGATTCGCCCACATGAACGGTCAGAGCGTAGGAGTCGTCGCAAACCAGCCTAAGGCAATGGCCGGAGTCCTCGACATCAACGCAAGCCGCAAGGCTGCAAGATTCGTACGCTTCTGCGACGCATTCAACATCCCCCTCGTGACCCTTGTGGACGTACCGGGGTTCCTCTGCGGCACGCAGCAGGAATATGGCGGCATCATCACCCACGGTGCCAAGCTTCTCTATGCCTACGGTGAGGCCACAGTCCCCAAGGTAACGGTAACCCTTCGCAAGAGCTACGGTGGAGCCCATATCGTAATGAGTTGCAAGCAGCTTCGCGGTGACATCAACTACGCATGGCCTTCAGCCAACATCGCAGTCATGGGTGCCGACGGTGCAGTTGGAGTTCTTTACGGAAAGGAACTCAAGGACGAGGTCAACCCGGAAAAGAGGGCACAACTCAAAGCCGAACGCACAGCCGAGTACAACAATCTCTTCGCAAATCCTTATCAAGCGGCACAGAAGGGCTACATCGAGGATGTAATCGAGCCTGCAACGACACGTTTCCGCGTAATTCGCGCCCTTGAGGCACTTCGAGGCAAGCAACAGAACGTCCCCGCCAAGAAACACGATAATCTGCCATTATGATAAGTTTGATAGCCAATCCATTGCCTAATGGGCACACCATCACGGAAAAGGCCGTTGAACTTTCCCAGACCGACCCGCATGGTTTCACCCTTACCATCATTGCGGTAAGCACCGTCTTCCTCGGATTGATAGTACTCTGCTTCATCTACAGTCTTTCAGGGAACTTCTTCACGGGGAAATACAAGAAAGCCCCGAAGGAAAAGAAGGTAGCAGCCGTCAGGAAAGGAACCGGGAAGGTAGATGGCGAGGTGGCTACAGCCATAGCCTTGGCCCTTCAGATGGACGGAGGTGACGAGGTCTATGCCGCCATCGCCACCGCACTTCATCTGTACACTAATTGCAACTCACACGACGGTGGTCCGTTCGTACTCACAATCACGCCATGCCAGAGCGCATGGGGAAACAAAATGTTAAACCTCAGAAAACAGAGATAATCATGAAAGAATATAAATTCAAAATCAATGGCAACGAATATAATGTAGCCATCAACGGTATTGAAGGCAAGAATGCCGATGTCACAGTAAATGGTGTTTCATACAATGTAGAGCTCGAAAACGCTCCCGTCGCGGCTCCTGCAGCAGCCCCTGCAGCGCCTAAGGCAGCAGCTCCCGCAGCAAAGGCAGCGCCTGCTGCTGCAGCGGTTCCCGCAGCGGCTCCTGCAGCAGCTCCCAAGAAAGCGGCTCCCGCCGGCGGAAAGACCATCACCAGCCCTCTTCCGGGCGTTATCATCAGCGTTGATGTAAAGGAAGGCCAGACAGTGAAGAGAGGTCAGAAGATAGCAGTCCTCGAAGCTATGAAGATGGAGAACGAAATCCTCTCGGAGTTCGACGGGACGGTTTCTGCCATTTTCGTAAACAGAGGTGATTCAATCCTTGAAGGCGCCAACGTAGCAACGATAGCATAATGACAAACGTTATCGACAGTCTCCGGCAATTCTGGGAATTCACCGGATTTGCGAACTGCACCTGGCAACATCTGGTGATGATTCTGATTGGTCTGACATTCATCACCCTCGGAATCGTCAAACATTGGGAACCGTTGCTGCTTGTGCCGATTGGATTCGGTATGATTCTGGGTAACATCCCTCTGTTCATGAACCCGGACACAGGTGTCGGACTGCAGGTGGGAGTATACGAGCAAGGTTCAGTCATGAACATCCTTTACCAGGGAGTGAAACAGGGATGGTATCCGCCTCTGATTTTCCTTGGTATAGGTGCTATGACCGACTTCTCCGCACTGATTTCCCAACCCAGGCTGATTCTCATAGGCGCAGCTGCACAATGCGGAATCTTCGGAGCTTATCTGCTTGCTCTTCTGCTCGGCTTCACGCCCAGTGAGGCGGGAGCCATCGGCATCATCGGCGGAGCTGACGGTCCGACGGCAATCTTCCTCAGCGGTCGCCTTGCACCCGAACTGATGGGAGCCATCGCCGTATCGGCTTATTCGTATATGGCGCTCGTACCTGTCATCCAGAAGCCTATCATGCTTCTGCTTACCACCAAGAAAGAGAGGTTAATCAGAATGCCGCACCCACGCATCGTATCACAGAAAGAGAAGATAATCTTCCCTATCGTAGGATTCATCTGCACGGCATTCATCGTCCCTTCCGGCCTTCCCCTTCTGGGTATGCTTTTCTTCGGGAACCTTCTTAAGGAATCGGGAGTCACCCGCCGTCTTGCCGAAACTGCAAGAGGTCCGCTCATCGATGTCGTCACCACCCTTATCGGTCTGACAGTAGGAGCGTCCACCCAAGCTGACGTATTCCTTACAGGGAATTCCGTCAAGATTTTCGTACTCGGTCTTCTCTCATTCGTCATTGCCACGACCTGCGGGGTACTGTTCGTGAAGTTCATGAACCTCTTCTGCAAGGAAGGACATAAGATTAACCCTCTCATCGGAAACGCCGGGGTATCCGCAGTGCCTGACAGTTCACGTGTATCTGAAGTCGTCGGACTTGAAGCCGACCCGGGCAACCACCTTCTTATGCACGCAATGGCACCGAACGTGGCAGGAGTCATCGGTTCGGCCGTTGCAGCAGGTATCCTGCTGGGATTCCTCGGATAGACAAATCAATCAAACCAAAATAGTATTATGAAAATATCACATATCGAACACATCGGCATCGCCGTAAGGAGCATCGAAGAGGCACTCCCCTTCTTTGAGAACGTACTCGGTTTCGAATGCTACAAGACTGAAGTAGTCGCAGACCAGAAAGTCAAGACCGCCTTCCTCAAGGTTGGTGAAACGAAGCTTGAGCTTCTCGAGCCTACAAGTCCCGAAAGCACGGTAGCGAAGTTCCTTGAAACAAGAGGCCCCGGATTCCACCATATGGCCTACGCCGTTGAAGATGGCGTTGCAAATGCAATTGCTGAATGCGGTGAGAAATCTATCCGTACGATAGACGCAGCTCCCAGAGCCGGCGCTGACGGGATGGATATCGCCTTCCTTCATCCGAAGGCCACTCTGGGCATCCTCACCGAACTTTGTGAAAAAAGGAAGTAATGTCTCTTTATACCAAGAAAGGAGACAGCGGTGATACATCCCTGCCGAACGGGAAACGGGTATCGAAAGATGATGCCCGAGTGGAAGCGTACGGAGATGTGGATGAACTGACCTCGCAAATTTCTTTTCTGAATGCGATATGCTCTGCGGAAGGCAATATACCTGCCATCCGCAGAGTTTCGTATTACAAGCCGCTGTTTGAAAGGATTATCCGGGAACTGTTCGCGATTGGAGGTGCTATCGCCTTCCCTGGGTCGGTCAATATGTTTCCGGAAGAAATCAAAGCGCTTGAAACTGAAATTGACTCCCTTGAGCGCAGTCTGCCACAACTCAGATGCTTTATACTCCCTGTGGGAAGCCCCGCATCCTGTCAATGTCAGGTGTGCAGGACCGTATGCAGGAGGGTGGAACGGAAGGTGGTGACATTCCTTCGCGAAAGTCAAACCGACCCCGACAGCAATGGTGTACTCAAATATCTCAACCGTCTTTCGGACTTGCTTTTTGTCCTTTCACGCAGACTCAACGCTGATGCGGGCATAGCTGAGACGAAACTGTAAAAGTTTGAGAATATGGAACATCCTGAAAACGATACAGCCTACAAGGGGCTGGCAGTAAATGAGGGGGTCGTACAGCCTCCGAAAGTCAACCCCTATCTGAGGAAAAACAGTTTCCACCATAACGAACTGTCAGTGGCTGAAATGGTCGAGGGCATAGCGAAAGGAGATATAACCGTCCTGTCTCAGGCGGTGACCCTTGTGGAAAGCACAAACCCGGACCACTATGCAAAGGCGCAGGAAGTGATTGAGAAATGCCTCCCGCTCAGCGGTAAATCGGTGCGCATAGGTATCAGCGGCGTGCCGGGAGCGGGCAAGAGCACCTCAATAGACAAGTTCGGTGTCCACATTCTGGACAATTACGGTGGGAAGCTGGCCGTACTGGCCATCGACCCTTCCTCAGAGTTCGGCAAAGGCAGCATACTCGGAGACAAGACACGTATGGAAACCCTCGTACAACGCAGGGATGCTTTCATACGTCCTAGTCCGTCGTCCGGCAGTCTCGGCGGCGTAGCCCGGAAGACAAGGGAAACCGTTCTGCTTTGCGAAGCCGCAGGCTATGACAAAATCTTCATCGAGACAGTGGGAGTTGGCCAAAGTGAAACAGCCTGCCAGTCCATGGTGGATTTCTTCCTCGTAATCCAGCTCTCAGGCGCAGGTGACGAACTTCAGGGCATCAAACGCGGTATAATGGAAATGGCAGACGGAATCGTCATCAACAAATGTGACGGAGACAATGTTGACGCGTGTAAGCTTTCTGCAATCCAACTGCGCAATGCATTTCATTTCTTCCCGGCTCCCGAAAGCGGCTGGACACGCAAGGTCCTTACCTACTCCGGGCTGAATGGCACAGGAATAAAGGAGATTTTCGAGATGATTTTTTCCTACATTGACTTTGTGAAAGCCAATGGACATTTCGACATCCGCCGTCGTCGTCAGAACAACTACTGGATGAAAGAGACAATCGACTCGGCGATTCTCGGCGATTTCTATCACAGGATGGAAATTCGCATCAACCAAGCCGAACAATCCGTATGGAACGGGCAAATGACTCCTTTCACCGCTGCTCATTCACTGCTTGACGAATACTACAAACTGATTAAATAGATTTTTAATTTAAGCTAAAATGTCAGACAAAAAATTATTTTCTGAATTCACTTCCCCAACCCGTCAGGATTGGCTTGACAAAATCCAAGTCGACCTCAAGGGGGCAGATTTCCAAAAAAAGCTGGTATGGAAGACCGATGAGGGATTTTCAGTACAGCCTTTCTACATGAAAGACGATTTGGAAAAGCTCGGTACCCTTGACTCTGAACCGGGTGAATTCCCGTATGTAAGGGGGAACAAGGCATGTGACAACAACTGGTTTGTCCGTCAGGAGATTTGCAGCGAGTCAGCTGCAGAGGCAAACAAGAAAGCTCTCGAGGTCCTTGGAAAGGGCGTTGATTCGCTTGGTTTTATGGTTCCCGCGGAGCAACTCAGCACAGAATATGTGCAGACCTTGCTTGACGGTATCTATTGCGACTGTGTTGAGCTCAATTTCAAGGTGTGCGCAAAACATGCTCTTGAACTTGCGCAAATCCTTGTCGCTTACTTCACAGCCAAAGCATATGACCCTGCCCGAATCAATGCATCCATCGATTTCGACCCTATTAAAGGTATGATAATGAAAGGCAAGGATACCGAAAGTCTGATTTCGACCGGCAAGGCCCTGATTGAGACCGTTAAGGACTTCCCTTCATTCAAAGTCATATCAGTGAACGGTTCTGCTCTGAGCGACAGCGGAGCATACATCGTCCAGGAACTCGGTTATTCCCTCGCATGGGGCGCCGATTATCTCAAGCGCCTCGCTGACGAAGGCGTTGCCGGAAGCGAAATCGCCCGCAGAATCAAATTCAACATGGGCATCAGCACCAACTATTTCATGGAAATAGCAAAATTCCGTGCCGCCCGTATGCTCTGGTCCAAGGTTGCTCAGGAATATGCCGGAGATGACAAGGATGCCTGCAAGGCTTGCATCCACGCAAAGACGTCATTCTACAATATGACTCTGTTTGATTCCTATGTCAACCTGCTTCGTTCCCAGACAGAAACGATGTCCGCTGCAATAGCCGGAGTCAACTCGATTAGTGTGACACCTTTCGATGCGGCATACGAAAAGCCTGATGATTTTTCAGAGCGCATCGCACGCAACCAGCAGCTTCTCCTCAAGGAGGAGTCTCACTTCGACAAAGTCGTTGACCCCGCCGGCGGTTCATACTACATAGAGGTTCTTACCGACTCCCTCGCATGCGAGGCATGGAAGATCTTCCTCAAGGTTCAGGATGGAGGCGGCATCGTTGAATGTGCAAAGAATGGCCTTGTACAAGACGACATCGTCGCTTCCGACAAAAAACGCCACACACTTGCCGCACAGTCACGCGAATTTATCCTCGGAACCAACCAGTTCCCCAATTTTACGGAAGTTTCCAACGGCAAGACTCCTGTGAGCTGCTGCTGCAAGTGTGCAGCCAAAGAGGAAACTCCTTACAAAGGCATAAGCACATCAAGACTTTCTTCCGAGTTCGAGACCCTTCGTCTTTCAACGGAGAAAGCCGCAAAGAGGCCTGTTGCATTCATGCTGACCATCGGCAGCCTCGTATGGCGTCAGGCCCGCGCACAGTTCTCCTGCAATTTCCTTGCATCCGCAGGATATAAAGTTGTAGACAACCTTGGTTTCGCAAGCGTCGAGGAAGGTGTAGAGGCCGCAATGAAGGCCAAGGCCGACATAGTAGTGATATGTTCTTCAGACGACGAATACGCTCAGTATGCAATCCCTGCATACAATTGTCTTGCAGGAAGGGCATTGTTCGTGGTTGCAGGCAATCCCGGATGTGCAGAAGAGCTTAAAGCCGCAGGCATTGAGAACTTCATACACGTCAAGGTGAATCAGCTCGAGACCTTGAAATCGTTTAATCAAAAACTCGGTATCTAATTATGGCAAAGAATGATATTGTATGGAAAACCCCGGAGCAAATCGGTGTGAAGGCGGTTTACACTAAGGAAGATCTTGAAGGGATGGAACACCTTGACTTCGTCGCCGGTCTCCCTCCTTTCCTGCGCGGACCATATTCTATGATGTATCCTTTCAAGCCGTGGACCATCCGTCAGTACGCCGGATTCTCTACTGCCGAAGAATCAAACGCTTTCTACAGGCGCAACCTTGCATCCGGTCAGAAAGGACTTTCCGTGGCCTTTGACCTTCCTACCCACCGTGGATATGACCCTGACAATATGAGAGTCATCGGTGATGTCGGGAAAGCCGGTGTAAGCATCTGTTCCGTCGAGAACATGAAGAGGCTCTTCGAGGGAATTCCTCTGAACAAGATGTCCGTATCGATGACAATGAACGGTGCCGTTCTCCCTATCCTTGCATTCTACATCGTGACCGGCCTTGAGCAAGGTGCGAAACTCGAGGAAATGGCAGGAACCATCCAGAACGATATTCTCAAGGAATTCATGGTGCGCAACACCTATATTTATCCTCCGAAGTTCTCGATGAAGA
>DCHH01000095.1:37196-37392 GCA_002315625.1 Bacteroidales bacterium UBA1757 | reverse complement strand
TTCATGGCCGAACTGGAACCCTTGATGCTGACCCGGTGTGCCGTTCCGACAAAAAGCGAAAGGGCATCAGAATACCGGAGTTGCCGGGTATCACCGAAACGGAGATTGTTGTAGCCGGTCTCAGTCTGCGAAGCACTGGCATACCGCACTTCAAAATCGTTGAAAATACGCAACTTACGAACTGCTCCGAAAGTAA
>DCHH01000095.1:35633-37067 GCA_002315625.1 Bacteroidales bacterium UBA1757 | reverse complement strand
ATACTTCTCGGTCGAAGCATCCACCTGCAAGTACTCTATCTTTTCGGTATTGCGCCGATAACCCAGGTTCAGTCCCACCTCAAAGCCCTGCCCGGCAAACGACACACCCGGAGCAATGTCGAACACCATCCGTGTATTCTTGTTGCGCAAGTCCTTGTGCTTGGCCATAATGGAAGCGTCGTAGCTGGCATCCACCCCGATGGACCATCCGTTCTTAAGAGGGATTCCGATGCCCGCCCCAAGAGAATAAATCTCATGCGAAATATTGCCCGGAATGCTGTCAGCCATCATAAAAGGCATCTCGAGGGGGTCAACAAGCCCCTTCCAGCGGTAATCCTTTCCGAAATCATAGATATAATCGACACGGCCGTGAAGAAAGACATTCCCTAGTTTCATATAGGAATCAATTCCCAAATTTCCAGCAAGTTGCATCGAAGGGTCATAAATATTCCGATACCCTCCCGAGGCAAAATCACCTTTAAGATAAGCATGGTTGAAATTGCTGACAGAATCGCCTAAAAACAGGGAATTGTCAGCAAGGCCCGCAGCATTTCCGGTCCCCAGCCACGTATTGGCCCATTCCATCCGCTCGAAAGAGTAGAACACCTTTTCGCTCTGTGCCCAAGCAGCCGAAAAGGTCAGGCAGATGAGTATGATGAGAAGAATCTTTTTCATGGCTTATCTGCAATAAATGGGGTTAAGCGGCGCATCGTGGTCAAAATCGGCGTCGGAATTGTTGGTATCCTTGAACACCTTAACCGCAGCGGTAGAGGCATCCGTATCTTCGATTCTCGTCACACACGTGCCGGAATAGTGAGCAGACCGGATATAGACATACGAAGCATCGACAGACGAGGGCAGCCGCTTGATGGCCCCTTCGGGCTTGTCGGCACACTCCACACCGTCAAGAATCCAGCTTTTGGGAATGTGGTAATACATCGTGCCGGAACTCTTTCCGGGCTCATACCGCTTCCATGTAGTAATGTCGGCATAATAATCGTCAACATCCATAGGCGTTCTGAAAATCACGAAAGCGGGCGAATGGATGGAAGATGCCCAAGCCGTTCCCTGACCGCACATATAGCAGGTAAGCGACGTTACACCCGCGGCAATCTCATGCTGGGGAAGGGTCTCCGAATAACAGCCGAACCGGACCCGGTTGAGCTGGAGCTGTGAGACGGCACGCGCAGAATGATCTACAGCCGCAATCATCGCAACGGTAGCCCCTTCTCCCGGGTGGAGACACCACGTATGGCCGTCGCCCGGAATCACCCAGAACATCTGGGCAATGGCCAGTGTGTCCATACCCTTCCAAGGATTGCTTCCGGTAGTGGAGTTATACGGATAGATAGTGGCAATGCAGAGCGAGTCGAGCCAGACATCCTCCCCACCCTCTCCGGCATTGTTGTAGAGGGTCAGATACCTGTCCTTGGT
>DCHH01000095.1:0-35554 GCA_002315625.1 Bacteroidales bacterium UBA1757 | reverse complement strand
ACAACATTCAGGTCCAAATCAATGTCGGCCGGACGGACAGTTCCATCGTCGCCCACGATGCCATCAGAGGTAAGGAGAAACTCGCTAGTGGAACCGTTCACCGATATACGGGAAATGCGGTATTCTGCCGTAGCGAGGACATCGTATTTGCCGGGCTGTACCGAAAAGGAAATCTTCCCCTCGGAATCGGCCTTTCCCACATATACAAACGGAGCCGATTTATTAGACAATTTAACCTCCACCTGAGACAAATCAATAGAAGCGGATGTTCCAGCGGGCAGCCTGAGGGTGACATTTACCCTCGCGACAGACTTCTCCTCCTCAGCCTGATGAAGACAGGAACAGACAAGGATGCAGAAAACCGCTGCTATGATGATATTTCTGTATTTCATTGCCGTATCAAAGGGTTAACTTGACTTCCGCCCCGAAATAGATTGGGGTATTCTTGTCGGTGGGATAATGGGTCACCGAATTCTCTACCCTACCCCTCAGATTGAGGAAGTTGTTGGCATAGAAGGAGATGGTTGCCACCTTTTTGATTTCCTTCGTCAGCCGCAGGTTCAGCATTCCATAGAACGGGTAACTCTGTGAAATGTAGTAGGTAGGAGTATTGGTAGTGATAATCAGGTCGCGGTAAGTGGGGTCCTTTTCCATCTCCTGAGTAAATACCGTCAGACGTCCGGCACGGTCCATCACCATGATTGGATTGACATACTTGGTATGCTCCGTGTCGCGCAGGGCAGCCTCTCCGCTGATACGGTTGCCCATGTCGTCGTAATAGTACGGAAGCGATTCCCCCCGGAAATCGGATGTATATTGCACCCTGTCCAAAAAGACCATCTGGGCAGTCAGTGTCACGACCATTCCGATTTTCGGGATATGGGTAATGAAGCGGACATTGGTCGAAAGACGCTCCTTGACCGAACCGTTCGAAGAGGTTGCGCTTCCCCCATAGATACCCACATACGGGTAGGTCCGCCCTCCGGCACTCCCGGCATAGAGCTGGTAATCATACTGGGTACCCCGCGAAGAAATATTCATATACGCACCGCTCACACTGATGCTGGTGTTCAGCGCATTGATTTTGGCGAAATCCAGAGTGAACTCCACTCCCCACTTGTCGTTGGCCATACCGTTAACCGGACGGCTGTAAGAGATGAAGGTGGTGTCTGAAATCGAAGGGACATCACGCCCATCGGAAGTTTTCAAACTGCTCCCGTTATAATTAAACTGAAGACCAGGCTGATAGAAGGCATCCAGCCGCTTGACTCCGCTTTGGCTGGCATCCTTCCAGGCGGCACCATACCGGTTATAGACCATCGGCTGGTATTCGGTCACAAACCCATAGCCGTCTGTCATCTTTTCATTGTAATAGACCACAGACCCCCTGACAGGCTGTGTCTCAAATTCAATGCCCACCTCAATGTTACGCGAACGCTGCGGTTTGAGGGAAATGTTGGCGGTCTCGACAACCTTGGTAGTAATCAGGTTCATACCGTAACCCGAAGCGTCGAAGTCGGTATAGTTGAACGAGACCATATCCTTGTATGCATTCTCAGGATAGAGATATATCATCGAGGGCATCTTGTAGTTAAGCCCCCAGCCGCCACGCAGCGAAAGTTCACGGAGTCCCTCCTGTTTTTTCACAATGGTGTAGCGGGCATTCGTACGAGGTTCAATGCGGCCGAACGAAGAAGTGCTCAGACCGCTGGCCATAATGTAGTTGAACCGGGCGCCTGCCTGAAGCTCCAGGGTGGTCTGCCCGAGGGGAATGGTTATATTGTCCTCCAGATACGCCGTAACGTGGTGGAGGAAAGGAATGTCTGCGTATGAACGGTTACGGTAGGCTGTAGAGGCCGCCGGATAAGGTGTGCGCAGCGGGTCGAACTGTTTGCCCGAACCGGTATTGCCGTCGCTCTTCCACTCCGCACCAATCAGGGCTTTGTTCTTGATGTTGCCGTACTGGCCGAAAAGGTTTGCCGTGACGCGGGCCTGGCCGGTAATGGGACGGCCGAAAATTTCCACGTCGGAATAATATTGCGGTTCGGTGAAAAAGCCTATACCTTCACGGTTAGTGATTTCCGTAGTTGTAGGGGTATAGCCCGCCGAACCCTGATAGGTACGACGGCGGGAATACTGGTCAGTGATGCTCCCGGCCGCCATATATTCGACATTGGTTATCCAAGACTTGTTGATAATCCAGCGGCCGTTGATGTTCAGCCGGATGCTCTGGTCTCGCTGCTGGGCAATTTCTTCCAAAAAAAGGTCCGGGTCGGACGAATTTGTGGCATTCGACCAGTTGGCGTGGAGTTTTGCGTTGAACTGCACTTTCTTTGCGAAGAAGTTCGAATAGCCGATTTGTAAATTCACCCGCTGGTAGGCAGATGATGGTGTGCGGATGTCGTTGTAGGCATACGCATAGTCGGTTTCAAAATTAAGTGCGCCACCCTTCTCCCCGACGGCGAAACCCTTGCCGACGGAAGCCTGTTTCAGATGGGGGTCGGTTTTCAGCCGGACATCCCACGGGGTGACGCCCGCCTTTGTCTTTACCACCACCGCTCCGGAGGTCATATCTCCATAAACCACCGAAGGAATACCGCGGATAACTTCCACCGACTCAATGTTGTCGGTCGAAATCTGGCGTGTATCCACCCCAGCACCGGCAGAGGAGGCAGCATTGCTTTCGCCAGCGTTGATAGCGGTTCCGGACGACATCATCTGGAGGTTTGCATCGTTGTTCACCGATGCCCCATCGACAATAAGGGCCGTACCGATAGCGTTGGCTGCATTCTCCCCAATGTCCCTGATAGACAATGAATTCATCTTGGTCAGGGACGGATTTTCGGTGATGCTGCCGGGGAGCAGTTGCATCACATCCTTCAGACTCGAAGGCTGTACGTGTTCGATTGTCTGCTGAGAAATTTTGGAAGAAGAGGTAATCTCCCCTCCCTCTTTGGCCGTCACCACCACTTCATCAAGGGAAAGCGATGTCTGGGCCATCTTTATCTTGAGGTTTCGGATATCCTTCTTCACCTCAAGGGGTTGTGAAACGGTTTCGTATCCCAGCAGGGTGACAGCCAAGGTGAACTTCCCGCTGTGAACCCCCTTGATTTCAAAAGCCCCCTTTTCGTCAGTCAGGGCCCAAAGCCCCAACTCCTTGACCAGCACTGTGGCCATATAGACACCTTCGCCTGTACTGGCATCCAGGACAGAACCGGAAATATCAAACTTACCGTTATCCTGGCAATAAGTCTGTGGAGCCAGGATAGCGGTAAGTATGATGAAAAGTATTGAAAACAGATATTTCAATTCAATGATTATTTCTTGACGTCCTTGATGCAGCGGACAGAAACACCGTTGGTGATGTTATTGTAACCGGCAGAAATGTTTCCATTCTTGACGCTTGGCATAAGACCGTAGAACTGAATGTTGCTGGTGGTCTTCTTGTAGAAGCTGGATCCTACGAAATAGCCAGTATTCAAGGTCTTGGGAGTACCGACGGTGCCACCATATACTGCGGTTGTGTCGGCAAGCTTGTTAACCTGCATCATGCCGGCCACGGCTGACTTGACTGTCCATTTGTCGGCCTCCAGCAAAGCGATGGAACCGCTGCCAGTGCCAAGATTCGGGTCGTAATAGGGAGCGTCAGTTTTTGTGAGTGCAGCAGTATTGCATTTTCCTACCAGATTGACCATTTCGGTGACGGTCGGAATGTGCCATCCTTTCGGGCAGATTCCCTGACATCCCTCAAATGAGGCAGCAGTCGAATCGGTAATAGTACCTCTGGCCACACCGAAAGCAGTAGCAGTTGTATAGAGATAACCCTTTGCGCCAATACCCTCAGTGCTCTTATCGAATTCTGCGGAGGTACCGTCATTATTGATTTTTTCGGGGTACCACAGTCCATTGTCAAGAGCAGTCAGATCATCCGATACGGATTTGCCTGCAGGCACATAGCGCAGGTTCTCAGCCATCCAGATATTGCCGTCCTTCATTTTAGCCAGAGCATAATACTCACCGCCGTAATTAAGGTAGGGTGACATAATCTCGTATGTGAACGACTCGATTGCCGAAGACACGATTCCTTTGGCGGATATGGTCAAAAGACCGGTCTTTGCCTCCTTGGTCTCATTTTTGGGGACAGTGACAAGCACTTGGGTGGTTCCTGCATTACCGGAAGTAGGATTTACGGTAACTCCATCGGTAATTGTGGTCCAGGGATAATTACTCACCACGGTCAGCGTATCGGTACCTCCTTCAAAATCCCAATTTTCATCGTAACCGGATACTTTCAATTCGGCTTTGGGCTCAGAGAATTCCTGGGTGATGGTAAGCGCAACATTGCAGCCGCCTTCCGTGCAGATAAAGCGGACTGTAATCGAATTTGTAGAACCTGATGTATTGGCCGGGACGGTAATGCTCACAGGAGTATCTCCATTTCCAGAGGCAGGAGAGATGATAATGGCGCTGGAGAAATCGCAAGTTGCAGTCCATGCAGAGTTTGACGTGACGTTCACATTGACTGTTCCACCTTCAGTTTTCAAGGTTGCCGTAGTGGGGTTAATAGAAATGGTAGGGTCTTCCTTCGTGCAGGCAACAAAGGTCAGAAGAGCCATAGCCAAAATGGATAATTTCTTCATAAAAATGTCAGTTAAGTGGTTCAAAATTAAGTTTGTGCGCAAAATTATAAAAAAAATCGGAAACCACACTGATGATGCACGGTTTTCTCAATATCAAAAAAACACCCGACAGACATAGCCTGAGGGGTGTTTTTTTTGATAAACCGTAAAAGAATCAGATGGTGCCGCCGATAAGGATGAGGAACAGCAGCGACAGGATGGCGTAGAACTCGGGGAAAGCAGCCATGACCATCGTTCCGGCGGTAACATTGTGACCGGCAGCCGTTGCGTTCACACCATGGGCGCAAACCTCACCCTGACGGATACCTGAAAGAAGACACACGATACCGACAGCCAGAGAAGCTCCGAAGATGGCAGCAGCCTGCTGGGCAGTGATGGCAGCCGTCACCTTACCGATAATCAGGAAGTAAGCCACGAAACCGTAAATACCCTGAGTTGAGGGAAGAGCCGACAGCAGCACGAACGTACCCATAGCATCGGGACGCTTTTTCAGTCCACCGATAGCGGCCTTACCGCAAATAGTAAGACCATACACACTGCCTGTGCCCGAAAGGGCAATCATTAAACCAATGCCAAGATAGGCAAGAAGAAGATTTGTCATAATTGTTTGTTATTTAAATTGTTGTTATTGAATACGTTAAAATTATGCCTGAGCAGTCTTGCGAAGCGGGTCGTACTCCTTACCGCCACCGTCATAGCCGCAGTTCTTGAAGAACTCGACGTAGGTGAGACGCAGAGGATGTACCACCGAACTAATAATACAAAGGAAGAAATTCAAGCTGTGTCCAAATACCAGGATGATAACCGTAGGCAGCCAGCCAATCCATATAGGCAGCGCTCCTCCGGCCTGGAAAGCCAGGCTGTTGAACACGCTTCCAAGGATACCGCCGGCAAGTCCCAGTGCAAACAGACGGATGTACGAGAGCACATCGCCCAGCAGACCGCTTATCATGTTGTAGGTTCCCCACAACCCCGAACCGAACTGCAACAGCGGATTCGTACCGGGAGAGTTGTAGAAGAATATGAACAGGGCGCACAGTCCGGCAATGCCCCAGATTGTGTATGTAGCCCATACAGGTACTGGATTCACCGTAAACTTGACGATGAGGAACACCACCATATCAATAAGGAACACCAGCCAGCCGAGTTCGCTCATGGCATACTTCAGCCCCTTCTGATGGCAGATGCGCACCACCTTGAACCCCATGGCAAACAGAATCTGGAAGAAACCGATGCAGATGGCAAACACCATCATCGGGTCGTAGCCGAACGGCTTGAAATTGTTCGAAGTGATAAACAGATGCTTGACATTTGCCAGCCAGGGCCATGCAACCGTGTCGAGATTGATACCGAACACCACGCCGGTAAGGGCACCGACCAGAATGGTAGCCAGACCCATCCACTGTCCCATTACGGCAAAGCCTTTCATGGAGGGGAACTTCTTCTTGGCAAACGTTGCCGCAAGGAAAACCAGCAGGCCGTAGCCGCCGTCGCCCAGACAGAGTCCGAAGAAGAGCGTGAAGAACGGGGCAAAACAGGCCGTCGGGTCAAGTTCGGCATACGAAGGCAGAGAATAGAGCTTCGTCAGCGGTTCGTACAGCTGGGCAAACTTTCCGTTGCGGAGCTTGATGGGAACATCAGTCGCTTCGGCCGAAGCCGCTTCGCACTGATAGTAGGCATCAGCCTTATCGAGCAACTCTTTCAGGGCAGGTTCGGAAGTCTCAGGCACAAAGCCTTCGAGCACCATCAGCTTGTCGTCGGCAACCTTTTCAGTCTTGCAGACGGCTGCCTTCAGGGCATAGCTGTCGCGGACACGGGCTTCGGCCAGCTGCAGGGTCTGAAGATGGCTGACAGCCGCCTTATGCAAATCAGCATCAATGGCAGCCAAAGCGTTTTCCTCCACCGAAAGCCGTCCTTCAAGCTCTTTCAGCGATGAAGAAGGCATACGCACACGGTCAGCCGGAAGAGCCTCAGGTTCACCCGATTGGGAAGCAGTCCCAAAGGTGACAAAGTACTGAATTCCATTGCGCTGAGAAACCTTGACTGCATGATGGGAAGTCTCCCAGTCATTATTATAGACACTTGCAGGACAAGAGTGGAAATTCACCGTGCAACCCGCTTTTTCCAGGTCGCTGATTCTCTCCCAGTCGAAATATCCCCATACACTGGCCGCATCAATCTCCTTTTTCAGGTTTGCTGCAACCAGCTGACGGTCAGCCTTTGATGCACAAACAGACTCAAGCTTTTCCAGTAGGGCCACGCCATCAGCGCTGGCATCCGCCGCAGCAGGGGTCTCCCCTTCGGCAAGCAAAGACTTCAGGGTCTTGCCCATTGCGACAAAGCGCTTGCTAAGCTCGAGCTGCTGGCGAAGTTCAGGATTCTCCGAGAGGTTCACCCCTTCACGGTCGCGCACATGAAGCACACCCACACCGCGAAGCTGCTCAAGGAAGTCACCATACGAGCGGTGATACACCAGGAAGGTGTATTTTTTCATTGGTTCAATCATAGTGCTTCCTCCTCTTCATTAATATTCATAGCAATCTCCGACTCGGCAGCTTTTTCGGCCGCCTGACGGGTCTTGACAATTTTCTGTGAAGACTTCGAGAGATTCTCCTCGTCTTCCATATAGCGCTTGATCTTGCGGATAGCGTCCTGATAACCGGGAATCTGCACCTTCTCGAAAAGGTTCACTTTCTGGGTCACCTTCTTGCGGGCGTATTCCAGAAGACCGAGCTTGTGCACACAGAAATCGTGCTCGATACCGATACGTGCCAGCGATTTGAGCATTTCCACGCCGTCGGCATACCATTTGGGGGCACTGAACATATTGTACGGCCTCCCCTCGAACACAACTTCGTCAAGCTGGGGTATGCGCACTCCGGCCACCTTGCGGGTGGTGATGGTAACGTCCTTGACAGCAATAAGCGAACCGTCAAATTCGTTCCACAGGGCATGCATCCCCTCATAGCGCGCAATCTCGCTTTCCAGCAGGGCCGCCAGAGACTTTTCCTCGTCCTTGGCACGCTTCACCTCAAGACGCAGCGCACTCTCCTTGTTCTTGATTGTCGGCAAGGAGCGCTCGCGTATCTTGAGCTGTTTTTCAAGCCCTTGCAGCGAAGTCTTGTTGTATTGGAACGATATAGCCATATCGTATTAGTTCTTTGGGAAATACTTGTCAACAAACTGCTGTTTGATATTGAGCTCCTCCACCTTGAAGTTGCGGGCCATAATCTGCCATGTCTTGTCGAGCATCTCCACAGTGTTGATATTGACATCGACAGCCAGAATCTGAGATGAGTACTCCTTGGCGAATTTCAGGGCGCGCTCGTCGTAGTCGCTCAGGTCGAAACCGTTCTCCAGTTTCGTCTTTGCATTTGCAGCATCCGAGAACAGACGAACGGCGGCATTCATAACCTGAGGATGGTCCTCACGGGTCTTCTTGCCGACGACCAGCTGTTTCAGACGTGAAAGGCTGCGGAACGGATCGACAATAACCTTACCCACATCACTGTCACGGCGCAGGAACAACTGTCCTTCAGTGATATAACCGGTATTATCGGGAATAGCATGGGTGATGTCACCGCCGCTCAGAGTCGTAACGGCAATGATGGTAATCGAACCGCCTGCCTCGAACTGCACGGCCTTCTCGTAAATCTTTGCCAGGTCACTGTAGAGCGAACCAGGCATAGAGTCCTTCGAAGGAATCTGGTCCATACGGTTCGACACAATTGAAAGGGCATCGGCGTAAAGGGTCATATCGGTAAGCAGCACCAGCACCTTCTCGTTCTTTTCAACTGCAAAATACTCGGCAGCCGTCAGGGCCATGTCGGGAATCAGCAGACGCTCGACTGGGGGATTCTCGGTCGTGTTCACAAAGCTTATGATACGGTCCAAGACACCGGCGTTCGAGAAAACGTTCTTGAAATAGAGATAGTCGTCGTTGGTCAGACCCATACCGCCAAGGATAATCTTGTCGGCCTCGGCACGCAGGGCCACAGTGGCCATAACCTGGTTGTAGGGCTGGTCGGGGTCGGCAAAGAAAGGAATCTTCTGGCCGGAAACCAGCGTATTGTTAAGGTCGATACCGGCAATACCGGTGGCAATCAGTTCGGAAGGCTGCATACGGCGCACCGGGTTCACCGACGGACCGCCGATTTCGACTTCCTTACCTTCGGGCACCGGACCTCCGTCAATGGGGTCGCCGAAGGCATTGAAGAAACGGCCTGCCAGCTGGTCGCCAACCTTAAGCGACGGGGCCTTGCCAAGGAAAACCACCTCAGCATTGGTACGGAGACCTTCCGTGCCGCCGAACACCTGCAACGTGATGTCCTGTCCCATGATTTTCACAACCTGAGCCAGCTTTCCGTCAACGGTAGCCAGTTCGTCATAACCCACATTGGTAGCCTTCAGGGTACAGGTAGCCTTTGTAATCTGGGTTATCTTAGTATATATTTTCTGAAATGCTTTAGTTGCCATGGCTCAATCATTTAACGGTTTTACGTTCAGCGACTATTGCGTCAACCTCATTCTCGTACTTCTTGAAATCGCCGCTCTGGAATTCGCTGTAGTTCATCTGGCGGAGAGCATTGATCATACGCTTGAAGTAGTCCATCACTTCAGGGAAGCTGTCGAAATGGAAGTCCGTACGGACAAGTCCCATCACCTTGCGCATCATATATTCCTGACGCTCAATGGGGCAGACAGCATCAATCTTGTCGAATGCATCCTGCTGGAGAATCACGAAATCGACAATCTCTGATTTCCAGAAAGTAAGGTGGTAATCGAGGGGCACACCGTCGTCGCCAAGGATGTTGATCTGCTCCTGCACCTCCTTACCCCTTTGCATGAGGGTCTTCATCTCGTTGACCATCGGAATCCAGTCCGGAGCGATGAGCTTGGAGATATACTGCTCGAATTCAGGATATTCAATATACTTCGAATATGAGTCAATCGGGTTGACAGCCGGATAGCGCTTGCGGTCGGCGCGGGCCTGCTCAAGGGCGTAGAAGCAGCGGGCTGCCTTCTTGGTACCTTCTGTGACGGGTTCCTTGAGGTTACCGCCGGCGGGCGACACGGTACCGATGAATGTGATTGAACCGGTAGTGCCATTGTTCAGATAGACATAGCCTGCACGGCCGTAGAAAGCCGAAATGATAGCCGAAAGGTCCATCGGGAAGGCATCCTGACCCGGAAGTTCCTCCAGACGGTTCGACATTTCACGCAGAGCCTGAGCCCAACGCGAAGTGGAGTCAGCCATAAGCAGCACCTTGAGTCCCATCGAGCGGTAGTACTCGGCGATTGTCATTGCCGTATAGACCGAAGCTTCACGGGCAGCCACAGGCATGTTTGACGTATTTGCAACAATGATTGTACGCTCCATCAGCTTGCGTCCGGTATGGGGATCGACCAGTTCGGGGAACTCGGTGAAGATTTCCACGACCTCGTTGGCACGCTCACCGCAGGCAGCCATGATGACGATATCGGCCTCAGCCTGTTTTGAAATGGCATGCTGCAGAACGGTCTTTCCGGTTCCGAAGGGGCCGGGGATGAATCCGGTACCGCCCTCGACAATCGGGTTAGCGATATCAATGATACGCACGCCCGTCTCGAGCAGACGGAAAGGACGCGGTTTCTCGCGATAGGCAGTGACGGCCTTCTTGACCGGCCAGCGCTGCACCATTGTAACTATCTCTTCATGACCGTCTTCAGCGGTAAGGACGGCAATCGTATCGTTGACGGTATAATCACCGGCCGGCACGATGTTCTTCACCTTGTATGAACCCTTGAAGACAAACGGCACCATAATCTTGTGGGGCTGGTGGTTCTCATCGACTTCGCCCAGCCATGCTGCGGCCTCGACGGTGTCACCAACCTTTGCAATAGGCTGGAATGACCATTTTTTTGTTTCATCCAGCGGCGAAGTATATTGGCCGCGACGCAGGAAGACACCTTCCATCTTGTCGAGGTCGTTCTCAAGACCGTCCAGATTGCGTGAAAGCAGACCGGGACCAAGCTGAACCTCGAGCATGTGGCCGGTAAATTCGGCCTCGCTGCCCACCTTCAGTCCACGGGTACTTTCGAATACCTGCACGTATGCATCGTTGCCGATCACCTTGATGACCTCAGCCATCAGGCTTGTGCCTCCGGTGAGAATGTAGCAGATTTCATTCTGCAGCACCGGACCGTCAACGGTGACAATCACCAGGTTGGAAATGATTCCTTTTACTGTTCCTTTAGTTGACATATCGTTTGGTTTAAAAATTATCTTGAAACTACTCTTCCGGGATTCTGACGTTTTCCTTGAGAGTGGAAATAAGGGTGCGGAACATCTCCTCGCCCTGCTTGGGGTCGAGATGCATCCAGCGTTCAATACTCTGCAGCCGGACAAGATAAGACAGCAGAGCCTCTACGGAGAATTCGTGTCCTATGCAGGCATCCGACAGGTAATCCCACTTTATCTGATCGACCTTGCGCTCACGGGAGAGCAAATCGGCATCCTCACCGATGCGCAACAGTGTCTCGACCTGCGGGAAAAGTTCCGACAGACCGAAGTCGCGGGCCGTGGATGTGCGCAGAGCCTGGCAGACCTCGTTGTCGCCGACAATCTGCGTCTCGATGTCGAGACCGTATTTGCGGCAACTCAGGGCTACCTGTACGTTGGAAAGGTTCTGTTCGAAGGCAAACCAGTCGCGTACAAAGGCGTTGCGGCTTGCGGCCGCATAGTCATAGAACAAGGCCGTCAGACGGTTTTCCCATTCATTCCGGGAAACTGTCCCTTCATCAATCTCACGCATAAACTCCAGCATATACGCAGGGACGCCTGCCAGCGGAGTCATGTCATCGCAACCGACCGCCTGCAACTGGTTTGCAAATGTCTCAGGAGCAATAAGTCCCAGAGGATGCATAGGCGATTCCTTGTCGCGCAGCCAGCTGATAAGATTAGTATTCTCGTATTTGCACCTAAAGTAGCCAAGCAGGCGGGCATCGCGTCCCGAGAGTGCAGTCATCAGTTCAGAAAGGTACTCTTCATACCCAAGACTGACCTTGACATCATCGGGGGCAATGTCGGGCAGCCCGGCAACCTCATAGTAGTATTGACTCATATAAATAAGGAATGGGTTGAACCTTAATTTCGCTTAGAAAAGCATTTCGACCAGCTTGGGACGGAGGAACTCCTTGAAATAGGCCACGAAATCCTGCTTACCCAACTGAATCTTGTACGAACCGTCCTTTGCAGAGAGGACGAAATCGGTACCCAAGCCATTTACCTGCTTGATTTCCAGACCTTCCTTCAATATTTCGGCGGCCTTTGACTCAAAGAAGCCGGTGAGCGACTTTTCGTCCTCAGCTTCAATGACAAGTTCTCCCTTGGCGGCCCAGTTCTGCACGAAAGTCAGCAGCATGTTCTGCATAAAGGCCTTGTCGTCGGTCACGCTTTGGACCGTCTGTCCGACCACTTTTCCGTTAAGAAGATTTATCACTTCGGATTTGAGTGCCTCCACGGCTTGTGCGGCAAAAAGCTTGATCTCAGAGCGGGTGTTCTTGTCGAGTTCAGCGGCCTTCTTCTGTGCGTCAGAAAGGATTTCCTCAGCCTGGCGCTGAGCCTGTGCCAATATTTCCTCTTTTTTGTTTTCTGCCTGAGAGACAATTTGTTGCGCCTCTTCTTTGCCACGCTGCACGCCTTCGTTGTACAGCTGGTCGGTCAAGTCTTGAATGGTATTCATAGATACGTTTGGAATAGAATGAATTATTCTACAAAGATATCGACTGCCTTTCATTTTTCCAAAATAAAAAAAGCCGGACTTCAAAAGAAATCCGGCCTATCGTCATCCTGAACTTGATTCAGGATCCCTTCTTTTTACTCAAACGGCAAGTACCAGTTCTGTTCGTCGAGCATCATAGCATAATAGCGGGCATAGTCGTCCAAGTGCTTCTCTGCGATATTCTCCGCAATAATGCTATTATTGCTATTATGATGGGAATAGCGCATAAGGTCATGGAAGCGGTTGCCGTGGAAGGCAGTCTCCAGTCCGCACTCTTCAATCAGCAGCTTCTCGACATACTCAATCGAATCCGTAAGGGTCTCGCAAGCAGGCTTAGCCTCATCAAAAGTAATAAAGCGGCTATTACCCTGACCGCGCTGGCGTGTCCCCATATTATAGTCGAACTTCGGATACGACCAGGTAATGGAATCCTGAACCGTCACCTCCGACAGGCTGAGCTCAGCCCAGGTGGTGAACAGTTCGCGGTTAAGTCCGCTATTGATGACCGCCATAGCCAGGGAGGGCTTGCCCATCCGGTTCACAGCCTCAGCATAGCGCAGGTAGGCCAAAGTATGGCGCTGGATAGCCACCTGATTGAGAGTCTGGTACATATTGATATACGGAGTCCCTTCCGGCTCGCTATAGACAGCGATATTCTCTTCAGTCACATCACCCATATCGCTGGTGACCAAATCGTAAGCGCCGTGTCTTCCACGCAGGTCACCGGTCCATGTCAAATCGTACGAAACATCATCATGTATCGAGAAATCCTTGTACTCCTGGTTCTCAAACAGGTCTCTGGCACGCTGTGAAGGGGCAACCTTGTACTGCGACCATGTAAGGGCATACATCTCGTATGTGTTGAACTCTCCAAATGCGTTCGTGTAGTAGTAAGGTATCAGCGTCATGTAGTCACCCTGGGGAATAATCGCCTTGAAAGTCTGCTGCCAGTTTTGAACTAGAGTATAATACTTTGGAAAATCCGGCTCAGTAAGTGAATAGTCGTAATCACTCTTCTGCCACATAGACTGATAAGACGGATCCACCACCATGTTACGGGCATCAATATCGGCTGCATACATATCGGCAGCAGCCTGATAGTTGTTCAGCCAGAGGTACATCTCGCCAATCAGATAGCGGATGTCGGGAATGAGCCGGGCCGGTGCATAGTTGTATATCGTACCATACGAGGGCGAAGGAACATCCACGTATGGAAGGATATCCTTGACGAGCAGGTTGAAGAGTGCATCGCGGTCAAGGAGCTCGAAACTCTTGTCCAAGTCGCTGATATTCAGAATGGGCTCGGTAAAGTAGTATGCCTTGCCATAGTTGAGTGCCAGCTGCATGTACGACCATGCACGGACAGCCTTGGCAGCCGCGAAGTCGGGCATCAGCACTTTCTTTCCGCTCATGTAAATCGAGGTATCCATTCTGGATATCACAAAGTTACAATGATTAATAATGTCGTAGAACGGTGTCGGATCTACCCATTTATTGTCTGCTGATATATTGAGACTGCTGATATCGCGAAGTTCCTGGTCAGCATTGTGTGTCACATCCATCAGGTCGGCACGAAGGTCTCCCAGAACGACATAGACATCACCCACCTTCTGCATCTTTGACAGAATACCCGCCACCGAATAGAGCGAATCGTTCGGACTGTCCAAAAGGTTGTCCTCACTTTTGACGAAACGGTCTGAAGTGGTACGCAACATGTTGTCGCAGGCTCCTGCAAGCATCAGCAAGGCCAGTGCACCAATCGTATAGAATATATGCTTCATAGTAGAACTTTTTACAATTTAAGTCTGATACCGAATACAAACGAGCGGCTCTGGGGCATAAGGCCCGCATCGATTCCCTGGTACAACGGACTGGTCGAAACAGAGGTCTCGGGGTCGCAGCCCAGATACTTGGTCCAAGTAAAGGGATTGTAAGCCGTGGCAAAGAGCGAGCCGTCCTTGAGAATCTTCACCTTGAAGGGCATGTCCCAGCGAAGGGTCAGGCTCTTGAGACGGATGAAGGAGGCATCCTCAATCCAGCGGGACGAGAATGCGGCATTGCCCATCGGGTCGCCGTAGGTAGCCTGAGGAACGTCGGTGACCATTCCTTCGCTGCGCCAGCGATTCAGGACTGCCGTGGTCTGATTCTCGTATGTTGACATAGACTCATAGACGCGGCGCTGATAGTTGTACATCTCGTTTCCGATGCTGTAGTTGAATACCGCATTCAGGCTGACCCCCTTGAAGCCGACGGTCGTTCCCAACATACCGGTCACATCGGGATTGGGGTCGCCGATAATCTGCTTGTCGGCATCCGAGATAATCCCGTCATGGTTCACGTCCTCATACATGGCATCACCTGCCTGATAGGGCGACAGAGAGGTATCATCGTTAAGCTTATAGATGTAGTCGCTGCCGTTGTGTGCAGTAGCCGCCTGCTGGGCCGTGCTATAGACACCAAGGTATTTGTAGCCGTAGAAAACTCCAATGGGCTGTCCCACTGCCGTCAGGATTTCGGCATCATAGATACTGGTCGTGTAGTCGCCGTTGGCCAGATGCTCCACACGGTTGATATTGCGGGCAACAGCTGCCGACAGTTCCCAGCGGAACCTGCTGCGGTCGATAATGCGGGCATTGAACGAAACTTCATAACCCTTGTTCGTCAGGTTTCCGTCGTTGGCCCAGTAGGTGCTGAAACCGGCCAAGGTATTGGGAAGAAGCTTCTGGGTCAGAAGATCCGAAGTCTTGTTCTGATAGAAATCGACGGTGGCCGTCAGATGATTGTTGAAGAACGACATATCAAGTCCGACATCAGCCTTGCGGGTGGTCTCCCACTTCACCTTGGGATTGCCTAGGTTGCCGAGAATAAGACCTGAAGCCTGGCTCATATAGTTTGTCGATTCGAAATAGCTGTAGGTGATGTAGTCCCTGATGCCGTCGTTGCCCGTCAGTCCGTAGCTTGCACGCAGCTTGAGAAGGTCAATCCATGAGGCACCGGCCATGAAGTCTTCAGCGGAAATCACCCATGCACCCTGGACTGAGGGGAAGAGTCCCCACGACTGTCCGCAAAGTTTGATTGCTCCCTCCACCTCGGTACCGAAGCGTGAGGAGGTCTCCATCGAGACAGAGGCATTCAGGATATATTTCTCACGATAGTTCCAACCGGCCGTCAGATACCAGTCCATAGAGCGGACACGCCTGTTTTCACCATTCAGTTTCTTGTACAGCAGGCTGGACGATACATCCACCTGGTTGTCTTGTCCGGTGTTATAGCCGCTTGCCATATCCCAGGTACGGTTCTCTATGAAATAGCGCCACCCGCCAAGGACGTTGACGTGATGGTTGCCCAGGTCCTTATTGTATCCGAGCTTTGCCTCAAGATCGACACGGGTGTCGCGCATACTCTGCGCCTTTGCTTCGTTTTTAAGTGTGTATGAATAGCCCATCTCATCGTAGCCTACCTCAGGAGCCACACCGGCCATAGGAGTGAAGTACGATTCATAGAACTTGTTCATGGCGTAGCTGGCATTCACCTGCAGGCGCAAATCCTTAGTAATGTCCCACACCGGGCGGATAGCAGCGACGAAATTTGTCTGCTTGCTCATCTGCTGGGCACTGTTGATAATCGACACGGGGTTGTTGATTCCCAGCGGGTCGGCCTCCTCGACATTTGTCGTGGGCAGATGGGTCAGGTTCGAATAGGTGTAGGGATAGAACATCGGCGACTTGACCTGTGCCAGATAGGTGGGCGAGGTCTTGGAAGTCACACCGTCGTTGAACGGCGAGTAATTCAGGCTGCTGATGGAGAAATCGATGGCGGTACGAAGCACATCGACAATCTTGATATCGGAGTTGAAACGGAAATTGAGGTGGTTCATTGAACTTCCCTTCACCGTGGAGTTATTTCCGACATAACCGACCGAAAGGGCATACATACCGACGGCATCACCACCGGTTGCACGGGCGCTGTAGCCCTGATTGATGCCCGTATTGTTATAGACCCACTCTGTCCAGTCGGTATGGTTGTGCACCTTATTATATTGTAGGTTGTTCAGATAGCTATCGTTGAAGATAATCATATCGTCCAGCTCATCTACTGCGTAGTCGGGGTCGTCGCGGAACATTTCGCTCGCAAGGATACGGCTCTGCTCGGCATTGAGCATGGGCAGCGTCTTGGGCTTGAGGGTGAAACCGAAGTCGATATTGGCAGTGATACGGGTCACGGGGTCCTGGCCGCGCACGGTCTCAATCAGGATCACACCGTTTGAAGCCTTGGCGCCATAGACGGAGACTGCATCCTTGATGACGGTAATATTCTCAATATCACGCACATCAATGTTTGCAAAGCCGTTGATGAAGAAACCTGAATGGAGTGAAGGAACGTCGCTGTACGATTCGAGAGGCACTCCATCTACAAGGACCAGCGGCTGGGTATTTCCGTTCAGCGTATTGACACCGCGGATGTTGATGTCCGACCCCATGCCGGCAGCTCCAGACCGCTGTGTTATGCGGACAGTTCCCATCCTCTCCTGAATCAGGTTGTCGAAAGTCTGCTGCGGAAGGGTCAGTTCTATATCCTCAATGGCATCATACGCCGCAGTTACGGGAACCAGCGTAGCATCACCCTGAGGCACCTTCAGATTGGCATGCAGGGCAGTTGAGAACTTATCCTGAGTCATGACTATGGCCACACTGTCACGTCCTCTCCATTCCACCTCACGGGTTTCATAGCCGGGAGCAGAGACCGTCATGGCTGCGACGGGGTTGTTGACCCTTAGACGGAAGGTTCCGTTTTCCTTGGAATAGACCGCCACACCGCGCATCTTGATGGTTGCACCGTCAATGGGCTTCTTTGTCGCAGCATCGGTAACGATACCGACAATGAGGGTACGGGTATCAACCTTCTGCTCCTTTACTGTCTGAGCTGTCGCGATGGAATCCTGAGCAATGGCCTGCAGCGGGAGTACCGATGCGACAAGGCCAAAGAGCAAAACCGATTTTATATAGCTTTTCATTTGCATGTCCATGGAAGGTTTCAATCAACGGGTTCGACAATGATGCAGTCAATAAGCATCGAACGGGTGTATTCCTCCAGCTCGGTTGCATCGACGGCATTGTATATTCTAAGGCGTGTACCAACCCCTTCATCATCGCAGGCATCATTGTACGGGAACTTCACGGGAAGCTCTTCCCCGAGCCAGTCATCAAACGTAACCTTCACCGTATCCATCTTGTAGGGGTTAATTTCCCTGTAATCCATATCGTAGAAATACTCACTCGTAAAGGTTCCGGACTCGTCGATGTACAGAAGCTCGAACCACACCTTGGTTGGATAGAGCTCGACGGTGTCTGACGGTTCGTAATCAATCACCGGTGGCACAAAGACCACATAGACATTGTAGGCGGCACTGCGCAGATCATTCAGGCGGAAAGTCACCTGCGGCTGACGCGAGAGGGTTCGGGGAAGCACCTCGATATATTTCCTCTCCGAAATACTGTCCTCATAACGGGTATTGCGGGCATCGCGCATAAAGATGTAGCGGGTCAGTTCCTCCTCCTCAGTCGTGGCCTGGTTGAAGGTCTGCTCTGTCTCGACCAGGGAGGTCGGGCACCAGGATTCCCTGTAGAGATGAAGTTCCGGGGCCAGATAGACTCGTCCGTTGCTCACTACAGAATCCTGCATCATGCCAGTCGGTGTCGATTCATCGGCAAAGAAAGCCTTCGGGTCATCGATTATGGTACCGGTCGTGGTTAACAGCAAATCGGCATCGGCAACCTCTGCCGGGGTTATATCACCCTCGAAGACCAGATTATAGATAAGGCTTGCGTTTGTGTAGGCATCCTGTATCGAGTCGCACATTTCCTGAGTCACACCGTGGTTGTGAGGACTCTGCACAAAATACTGACTGATACTGTCGTACATCAGACTCCATGCAAAGTTGTCGGGGATAATCATGGTATAGACCCTCTCCTCGGAATTGATAAGTCCGATATTGTCCAGCAGAACGTTGGTATGTAAAATCACTGAGTCGTAAATGGTCTGTCCGTCCTTCACTCCGATTACCGTACTGAGCGACTGCATGAAGATATCCTCATCATAGCTCTTGATGAAATCATAGATTGCATCATAGCCGGGGGTATATTGCATAAACTCCATGATGTTGGCTATGTATGGCTCATAGCCGTCGAGGATGTGAAGGATGCCATTGTTGACAGTGATGTCGGAAATTCTGACAGGCTGCTGCCCGAAGAAGGAACTCTCCCCCGTGCTCCAGAAATCGATGCGCTTCTTGTCGAGCATCTTAACGCTGCATGCCCCGATCCGTGTCTTGTTTGTCGAATAGGGAAAGCGGGAAATATGATTCTTCACAACCCGCTGCACCTCCAGGCTGTTTTTCAGGTCGATACCCTTGAGATAGGCATCGGTCGGTGCCCAGACAGTGTAGCTCTGCGACTGGGTAAGCAGCGTGTCGTAGCCGGTCTGGTGGAGCATGGAGAGGAAAATACTCAGCTCGGATGAATGTTCCTGCATGGCCTGCATCAGGTTCTCGTCGAGTATCCTATCGACGTGGGAACCGTAGTGCTCATCCCAGGAAGGCTGGGTGCAGGCTGCCCCGCCCACAATCATGAGCAGGAGAGGCAATGCTTTGATGAGTTTCTTCATATAGTGTTGAATTTTATTCTTATTCATAGATGGCTCAATTAGCCGTAACTGTTTCGTCGGTACGGTAGAACGGATTCTGCTCCATCAGCTGGTTGCTTTCCATCTCGCTCTTGCTGATAGGCATGTACAGGGCGTTAATGTCCTTGAGCTTGTTCTGACCCAGCGAGGAGTACTTCGAGAAATACTGCATCACCGTATTGGTGTTTCCGTCTTTCCTGGCCTGTCGGATTATGTCGAACCAGCGCTTGCCCTCAAACATGAACTCACGCTGACGCTCATCCAGCACCAGCTCACGCATCTGGCTCTTTGAAGGATATGAACGGGCTCTCAGCGAGTCGGCATGAGGATTCGAACGCAGGTAAGAGACGTTGATGCACTTCATTGCCTGCTCGAAACGGGTCATGTCCTCATCGCCCGACTGCTCGACAATAGCCTCAGCCTTCATAAGATAGACCTCGGGCAGACGATAGAAAATCCAGTCGGTATAGATGGGCGAAGTGACCCTGTTGAAGCTATAGTTGCCAGTCTGGGGAGAGAGGTAGAAAGAGCTGGCCACATATTTTTCCGCCTGGGGTTCATCTGTACCGGTCGAGCCCACGAAATAAGTGTAGCGGACATCACTCATGCCAAAGTGCATCGAGAGATCTGTTGTATTCACATACATCTGACCCAGAGTCTTGGTATCTCCATAGAGGGAAGTAACGGCCTTGTTTGCAACCTGATCCCTGTTAAATTGCAACTCGAAGATGCTTTCAGATGAATTTCCGCTGTAGAACACCTCCGACAGCATATAGTCGGCATCGACAAGCTGATAGTAGAGCGAAGAGCTGCTCCCTGAAGATTGCTTTTGGGTGGGATCGGCCAGGGCATCGTTAATGTTGATAAACTCGTTGCACTCTGCCTCGCACTCAGCGTAATATCCTTGCCAGAGATAGATGTCGGCCAGAAGAGTACGAATTGACTGCTGGGTAAAACGTCCCTTGTTGTAGCGGTAGTTGGAGGAGCCGAATGAGCTCTGTGCGTATGCCTTGGCCTCCTTCAGTGAGACAATCATCGAGTCAAGGACGGTGCTTCCCGGAGTCTTTGCAATGTCAAATCCCTTTGAATCGTCAATTGTGGGTTCCAGTTGAAGAGGCACATCGCCGAAAGTGCGGACCAGATATAAATAGCAGAGGGCACGTATGGCCAGAACCTCAGCACAAAGGGCCTTCATACGGCTTTCCGAGAAGTTCTTGTCTATATCGCAGACCCCCGGAGCATAATGGAGAACCGTGTTACAGTAGTTGATTGTGACATAGAATGTTGACCAGTCAGCCAGACCGTTTGAGGGAAGGATGTTCATTTCCTGAATGTCTTTCTGGTCGGTCGATGCTTTGGTTCCGTCGCTCATGACATTGTCACTGCGAAGTTCTCCCCACTGAATGACAGAGCTCATGAAGCTCGACTCAAGCATCGAGCGGTAGCATGCTGCCACCATCGACTCTACATCCGACTCGCTCTTCCAGAAGTCCTCAAGAAGGGTCTCACCCTCGGGATAGGTCTGCAACCAGTCGCAAGACACCATACAGCCGGCCAGCACAAGGGCGGCTACAAATACTCTGAACTTATTGAATATCATTTTCATAGCTGCAAATCTTTTAGAAACCAAGTCTCAGACGGAACACAACCTGCTTGGCACGCGGGGTCTTGGCATTATCGGTAGCCACCGAATAGCCGCCGGTGCTAACCTCAGGATCCACGCCCGTATAGCTTGTGAATGTAGCAACGTTCTGGAAAGAAAGATAGAATGAGCACTGGCTCAGGTGGGCAGGCTTCAGGATATCCCTTGGAATGGAATAATTGAAGGTCAGATACTTAAACCTCAGGAATGAGGCGTCCTCAACATAGCGGTCGCTGCCGAGCCAGTTGTAGCCGTAGTTATACAGGGCACGCGGCATCTCGGTCTGGTCACCCTCCTTGCGCCAGCGCCAGTTCACGGCGACGCTCTGGTTGTCGTTGGTGTACATATTCTCGGCATTCATCCTGGCGCCGTTCACGACCTTGTTGCCGACACGGTAGTTGAAGAATGTCTGCAGCGAGAACTGTCCGTAGCGGAATGTGATACCGAAACCGCCGTTCACCTTCGGCAGGGAGTTACCGAGATAGACGATATCGAGTTCGTCAATCGTACCGTCGTGGTTGATGTCCTCGTACATGGCATCACCGGCCTTGAACTCGTATGCGTTACTCTTGCCGTAGGCGAAGTACATCGGCTTTGTCTTGCCGTTTGCATCGAGAATTGCATTGCCGTTCGCATCGCGGGCAATCGGGCAGGTACGGTCGGGATGCTCAGGGTCATACTCTCCGTACTCATAGACACCGAGATACTTGAAACCATAAATCGAACCTACCGAGTTACCGATCTGGATACGGGTCAGATAGGTTCCGTTTGCATAGTCATACTCAGGATTGTAGCGGGCAAGCACGTCTTCGCTCAACTCGTCAATCTGGTTCTTGTTGTTCGAAAAGTTGAAGTTTGCATCGATGCGGAACTTGTTCACCTTGACCAGTTCGTTGAGGTGGATGTTAAGTTCCCAGCCCCGGTTGCTCATAGCACCGTTGTTACGGTTGGTCAGGGCCGAGAAGCCCGACGAACTTGAGATACCCAGATTCTTGAACAACAGGTCGGTCGTATTCTTGTAATAATAGTCGAAACTGAGCGAGTACTTTCCGTCGAAGAACTCCAGATCCAGACCGCCATTCAGCTGAGTTGTATTCTCCCACTTGAGGTTGGAGAGCTGCATGTTGACGGGATGGATTGCAATCATATCGATATATCCGTAGTCATACTGCGCATAGCGGCTGTAGTACAGATAGTTCTCCGAAGGCTCCTTACCGGTCAGACCCCAGCTCACACGCGGTTTCAGCATTGAGACCACATTGCGGATTGGGTCGAAGAACGTCTCGTCACTGATAATCCAGGAAGCGGAAATACCGGGGAACAGACCGAATCGGTAGTTGGGACCGAACTTGGTGCTTCCTGCATAGGCCAGTGTCAGGTCGAAAATGTAGCGTCCGGCGTAAGCATAGTGGGCAGAAGCACTGTAGTTAATTGACTTCGATTCGCTGTAACCGCTGCTCAGCTTATTGACGTAGGCATTGACAGACGAAGATGTAATCTGGGAAGAAGGAAGGCCATAGACGCCCATACCCAGTTGTTCGCTCGTACTTCCGTTAATCGTGAAGCGGGCCATTGCTGTTACCCTGTGGTTGTCATTGGCAAAGCCCGAGGCCCAAACCAGTTTCACGTCACCGCGGACACCCATGCTCTCGCTCTCGCTCCTCTCCGACAAGTTGACCGTTGACGCTGACCACGATGCATTCGATGCCTCACGCGGGAAGTAGGTCGATTTCTGGGAGGAGTTGATGTCGAAGGAGACATTGGCATTGAGTTTCAGTGAAGCAGCCGTCTTGGAACGGTCGAGGAACTCATAAATAAGGGTGAATACCGGCGAAGTTCGGTAACTGTAGTTGTAGTTGCGGGCAAGGTCGGCAACAGCCACCGGGTTGGAGAGTTTCTTCTGACTGTCGTTCAGTTTCGAATCCTCACGGATATGGTAGTAGCTGTCGGTCTCGTTGCCAAAGACATCCTGCGAATAGACCGTCAGGTTCGGCATCTTCTTGTAGGCATTGCTCAGCAGGTCCTCATAGCTCTTGGGGTTGTCGGAATAGGTATATGAGAAGTCTGAGCTGAAGGTGATTCGGTCAGACACACGATATGTAACGTTGGCGCGCATGCTAAGACGCTTCAGAGCCTGTCCGATACAGGTTCCCGACTCATGGGTGTAACCGCCCGACACACGGAAGGTCACCTTGTCACCGCCACCGGAGACCGTCAGGGTGTGGTCCTGTGAAATGCCAATCTGGCTCACCTCTTCACGCCAGTCGGTGTTATTGTTGAAGTTCTCATATTCGGTGAAGTTGGTGTCATAGTTGAACTCCTGGACATTGGAAGCGGTCTCGTCAAGGTGAGGCAGATAGTACGACTGCTTCATGAGCATGGTATAGTCGTCGCCGTTGAGCATATTCATACCCTTTGGCTGCTTGTTCCCGGTCACACCCAGCGCATAGTCGATGCGGGTCGGACCGGCCTTACCTTTCTTGGTGGTTATGAGCAACACGCCGCTTGCACCCTTCGCACCGTACATTGCAGTCGAGGCAGCATCCTTCAGAACCGTGATGGACTCGATGTCGTCAGGGTTGACGTTGATAAGCTGGGCGTATGCATCCTGGTTTGCGGTCGCGAAATCGAAATCGTCAGCAATCTCGGTCTCGTACGGAATGTCATCTATTACAATAAGGGGTTCTGACGAACCGTTGATGGAGGTGGTACCACGGATACGCATCGACATACCGGCACCAGGCTCACCCGACACGTTGACAATGTCCAGACCGGCGATACGGCCCTGCAGAGCATCATCGATTGAACTTACCTGAATACCGTCGAACTCCTCGGTGCTGATTTTCTGCATGGCCGTTGAGACCTCACGCTGAGGAATGTTGAAGCGGCCGTCGGACTGCATGGCCCTGGCCGTGACTGTTGCTTCGGTCAGATTGACCGTCTGCTCATCCAGAGAGACATTGATGACCCGTTTGTTCCCGATTTCAACATCCTTGGTCTCGAAGCCGAGATACTTGAAGCGGAGCTTGTTGCCCGGGCTGCTAATCTGGAGAACATACTCACCATCGTAGTTCGTGATAGTGACTCCGACGATACGGTTGCTGGGGTCTATCTCGGTGACAGACACTGAGATAAGCGGCTCACCGTCAGTGGCTGCAATGACAGTACCACGGACAATATTGGAATTCTGCTGCTGAGCCTCGGACGGCATGGCTACGACCATCGTCAGGGCCAGGAAACAAGCAATGCGGATAATATTCTTCATAATAGCAATCACTCTGCAGTTTTACCTTCTGTAATATTGAGACAATATTCATTGTCGCTGTAGCTGACCATGGCCTTCGACGGGTCGGCAGCAACTTTTCCCGAATCATCATACTTGCTGACGGCAAACGAGCGGATATAGACAGGCTTACCGGAATTGTCGGTAATGGAGACCGTCTGGCCCACAAGGACGTCGGAAGTTGTCTCCACATCGATTACATTATCATATATAGTCGGCGTGGGACTGTAGCTCCAGCATAGACCGCGGCGGGTTATGACACCTCCGTCAAACACCACTCCGTCACCGTTGTCGGTAACATCCATGGAGATATTGACCGAGGAGGTGGCCTTCTTGAACTCGTAGTTGTTGAGGACCGTCTCAGGGGCCTTGATATAGTGGAGATAGTGTGTCAGCTCATGGATGACGGTGCGGGCCGAGTAGTCACTGATGGTACCGACCGCCTTGGTAGCATCGCTGTTGGCCTGATAGAAGAAATGGTCGCGGGCCATAAGATTGTAGAGGCCGTCGGTCGTGACGTTCACCTGTTCGGCGTAGTTGTGGGTCTCAACACCCGTAGCCGAGACAACGGTCGGGACAATCTGGATATTGCTGCCGTCCTGGGTAGCCCAGACCGAGATAAACTTACCGGTCCGGTCGTTCTTTACAGCCGTCTCACAGCGCTTGTTGTTGACGTAGTATCCCTTGATGTAAATAGAATTGTCCTGGAAATGGTAGCGGAGGAAACTGACTATCTTCTGCATCATGTACTCGCCCTTGGTGCGCTCCTCACGCTTCTTCGAGGCAAGCAGAGTCTGAACCTGCGACCAGGTGGGAAGTCCGTCCTGACGGGCCTGCTCCATAGCCTGGTTGTTCAGGGCATAGATTGTATAGTGGTAACCCTTGAAGAAGCCTATGTTCATGGTGATACCGGGATACTTGCTGACGTTCGAGAAGAACTCGTAGTCGGCATCGGGCACTTCGCGCAGAGCCTTGAAGAATGTGTTCAGCTCGCTGTTGGCTGCCAAGGTGGAATAGACTGACGAAAGGGGCTGCTGCAACATCTTATCGACGATATAGGTCACACCGTTGCGGAACTCCTTGCGGTCGAGGGTGTTGACGCGATACTTCTCGTCGTCCCACTGCTTCGTGGCGCCCCACTTTTTGTTCTGCTCCATGTTGCCGCCGCCGTAGAACTGTGCAGTCTCAGGCTTTGACGGGTCGGCAAATTTCACGCGGATAAAGCCTTTTCCCTTCGACTCGTAGTACTCCTGGCCGGGATAGATGGAATCCACAATAACATGGTAGTCCATGATTTCCTTGAGGTAGGTCTTGACCACTGAATGGATGTCGCCGGTCGTCTGGGTGATAATCGGGTTCAGGCCATTGAGCGGGTCACCGGTCGTCTCGGAATAGAGGGAGGTCTTTTCGCCGGTATTCTCATCGTAGCGGTAGCGGGTTGCATAGACCGTCTGGAAAGTCTCGTTGTAGCCGAACTTGAGCATTTCATGCACCTTGTGGCCCTGTGCGGCGGGGTAGATGAAATTGTCGAGATTCTCGTCGTAGGGGACGATGAAGGTGAACGGAGCCACCACATCGGGATGGTAGGCAGCCTCCATCGAGCGCAGGTAGTAACGGAAGCTCATGTTCTTGATGGCATAGTTGAAAACCTTCGTATGCTCACCGACGAGCACGGGGGCCATCACAGAGACATAATCGACAGGGGGATACACATCGTCTGTCACATAGACTGCTCCGTTCGAGCCCACCTTGACCCGCCTGACGTCATTCTTGTCCATGAACATATCGTCTCCGTCCTCGTTGGTCAGACCGTCGAAGCGGCTCGGAAGCGACTTGATGAACGAATACTGCATGTGGGCATTAACAAACATGGTGGCAATGTCGTTGGGAACACTGTCCCAGTAATGATAGGCCTCATCAACTGAGGGCTGCGGCTCACCATGGTGATATGAATCCCAGTAGCGCTCCCACAGGAAGTTACCGTCGGCGATGTTCTTGCCCGAAGCATCCTCCAAATAGAAGTAATCGTGAATTGCTTGGTTATCAGGAACAAACATAGCTCCCATATCGTACTTGTCTGAGCCCTTGTAGTCGTAGCCGTTCCAGCCCGGGTCGTAGAGGAGACGTTCATCGTCGCTCACATCCAGCCCGTCCGGGGTCTTGAGCACCTGACCTGCCGCCGAGAGATTGGCGATGTAGCGGCGGTCGAAAATGGAGTCGCCCAGCGGGAAATCCGGATGCAGCTCACGATAGGTCGTGGTCTGGCTGGAATTGTAGTAGGGGGCCGAATAGCGGTCAAGAAGAGCGTTGAAGGCGGTCAGATCCTTGTTCTCACGGATGTACTGGGCCATGTTGGGCTCCGGGAGCATCAGGCCGTTGAGCACGTGGATGTAACCGTTCTTGCAGGTTATGTCACGCTCGATTACCTTGTTGCCGAAGAGGTGGGCATCGTCCGTCTGACGCTGCTGGCCGTTGAAGATAATGGAGAAATCCTCGTTTGTGATGTTCTGCTCAGACATCTGGGCCTGGAAGAACTGGACAAGACGGGGCGATGTATTATCGTTTAGAGTATAGATTCCCTTGCCGATGTAGGGTTGGAAATACTTGCTGAAGACCTTCTCCTCCGGCTGGCCGACATACTCATGTTCGAGCAGGTCGAGAGGGTCGAGAGAGGTGGTGCGGCGGAGAATCTGCCCCTTCACGTAGTCGTAGTCATACGAAAGCAGCTCGATGAGGTTTGCGTCATTGACCATGGAATATTCCATAATCTGCTTGAGCTGCGTGGCTGTGAAGTCCGAGAAGCGCTTCACACCCCACTCGTTGTTGCTCTTGAAGAACGACTCGAAGACGGAGTCCGGACAGACGAACATGGTCTTGCTACCGGTCTTGGCCAGCACCTCCGTGTAGTGGCAGGTGTCGATGATACTGACGAAATAGTTGAAGTTTCCGTCTTCCTTCAGGTAGTCGTAGATGCTGGAACCCAGCCACTCCGGCTCCCTGTCGTCGTAATAGTACGTATCCTTGCAGGAGGCAAACGCCAACAGCATTGCCACGAGCACCATACCCGACTTTGAGAAAGCTTTCAATGTATGCATAAAATGAATCTTTGAATTTGCCGAATTTGGAGTAAATTTGTGGGCAAAAGTAAGAATTTTTATTTAGACCTCCTAATACGATTTAGACTTTTTGTCAATCGAAAAATGTTAAATCATATTCACAATTTAAATGATTGACCAACAGACTGTTAACCGCATAATGGACACTGCCCGCATCGAGGATGTGGTGGGCGAGTTCGTCCGCCTGAAAAAACGAGGGCAGAACTATGTCGGGCTTTGTCCCTTCCACGACGAGCGCACTCCGTCGTTCAGTGTGTCGCCTGCGAGGGGAATATGCAAGTGTTTCAGCTGCGGCAAGGGGGGCAACGTGGTCCATTTCATTATGGAGCACGAGCACATGGGCTACTACGAGGCCCTCAAGTGGCTGGCCAAGCGCTACGGCATCGAAGTTGTTGAAAAAGAGCTCACTGACGAGGAGAAGAAGAGCCGCGACGAGCGTGAGAGCATGTATATCATCAACGAGATGGCACGCGACTATTTCCGACGCTGCATGTCCGACACCACCGAGGGGCAGAGTGTCGGACTGGCCTACTTCCGACAGAGGGGCATCCGCGAGGACATAATCGAAAAGTTCCAGCTCGGTTACTGCAGCGCCTCGCGCGACGCTTTCTCTCAGGAGGCTCTGCGCAAGGGGTATGACAGTTCGCTGCTGGTCAGCACCGGACTTTCAATTGCCGACAGTCAGGGACATCTCTTCGACCGCTACCGTGAGCGGGTCATCTTCCCGGTTCACTCGGTATCGGGCAAGGTGGTGGCCTTCGGCGGCCGCATACTCAAGAAGGCAGAGAAGCTGGCGAAGTATGTAAACTCTCCTGAATCAATAATTTACCACAAGAGCGACGAACTCTACGGAATTTTCCAGGCAAAGCAGGCAATCGTAAAGCAGGACCGCTGCTATCTGGTTGAAGGATATGTCGATGTTCTCTCTATGCACCAGTCCGGCATCTGCAATGTCGTGGCCTCTTCGGGCACCTCGCTCACCCACGGCCAAATCCGTCTTATTCACCGTTTTACAAGCAATGTGACGGTTCTATACGACGGCGACGCCGCCGGAATAAAGGCTTCGCTCAGAAGCATCAACATGCTGCTGGAGGAGGGTCTCAACATCAAGGTGGTTCTCCTGCCCGACGGCGAAGACCCCGATTCGTATGCCCAGAGCCACAGCTCGACCGAGTTCATGGACTATATCCGCAGCCAGGAGACCGACTTTATCCGTTTCAAGGCACGGATTCTTTTGAAAGACTGCGGAGACGATCCCATAAGCCGCTCTTCCGTCATCAAGGAACTGGTCGAGAGCATCGCCGTAATTCCCGACGAGATAATCCGTTCGGAATACATCAAGGAGTGTGCCGCCCAGCTCAATACCCGCGAGGAAATCCTGGTCAAAGAAGTTGGCAAAGCCCGTTACCAGATAGCCGAGCGCAAACGCCAGCAGCGTCAGATTGACGCCCGCCGCTCTGAGGCCGCCCGAATTGCAGGGACTCCTGCCCCGCTCCAGCAGCCCGACTCCACGGCCGACCCCGACGATGCTCCGTTCCCGGATGTGAGCTACATGCCCCCCGAGAGCGACACCCCGCCGCCAGATGTTTCAGGCTTCACTCCCGCTGCTCCTTTGCAGACACACAAAAAAAGTGAAACCGCACTTCAAGGCCCCTCGGTAAAACCGACGGCCAACCCGTTTCTCCAATATGAGCAGAACTTGGTACGCATCATTGTCCGCTACGGCGAACGTCTTATTTCAGAGGGCGTTACGGTAATCCGTTACATCGACGAAGACCTTAAAAACGACGGCATTGAGTTTTCCGATTCAATGTGCTGCCAGATGCTAGCGGAAGCTGCTGAGCATGTGGGTGACGAGGGGTTTGATAGCTCCAAATACTTCCTTCACCACCGCGACCCGGCCGTCAGCCTTATGGCAGCCGACATGGTCTCCGACAAGTACGAACTAAGCAAGATGTACGACCCCAAGGACCGTGTCAACGATGTGAAGGTGTTCCAGCGGAAAATCGAAAAGGAAGACGAAATGCTCCCCACCCTTGTCCCGCGCCTGCTTGAAGACCTCAAGTTCAAAATCATCAAGGAGGAAATCCGGAAAATAAAGGAGGAGATGAAGGTTGCCACCCGCGAGAAGGACCAGGAAAAGCTGGAAAAGCTGATGGTTGAGTACAAGGAGCTCCACGATATGGAAAAGGAATTCTCCAAGTATCTGGGTGAGAGGATAATCGGATAGTTAAAAATTTGGCTCATAAAAAAGCGGCGCCTTGTTGAAAGCGCCGCTTTTTCTATTGTGTCAGGGATTGGGTCATCCACCGAAATCGTCGTACATAATCATCTGCTTGGGAACTCCCAGACTGTCGAGAAGGTTGACAACAGCCTTTGACATCGGGCCGGGGCCGCACATGTAGTACTCGATTTCCTCGGGTTCCTCGTGGTCCTTCAAATAGGTCTCCCACAGCACATTGTGTACAAAACCTGCGGTATATTTCACACCGGCCGCATCGGCTGCAGGGTCGGGACGGTCCAGAGCCAGATGGAACGAGAAATTCGGGAATTCCTTCTCAAGAGCCAGGAAATCCTGAAGATAGAACACCTCGTTCAGGGCGCGTGCTCCGTAGAAATACGACATCTTGCGGTCGGTAGTGCGGAGCGTATGAGTCATGTGCATAATCTGGGCGCGAAGAGGAGCCATACCGGCACCGCCGCCAACCCACATCATCTCGCGCTTCGAGTCGAAAATCGGATGGAACTCGCCGTAAGGGCCGCTCATGGTCACCTTGTCGCCCGGCTTGAGCGAGAAGATGTACGAAGAGGCGATACCGGGCATAACATCCTGGAATCCGACCTGTGGCTTCGGCTTGAAAGGAGGAGTGGCAATACGCACAGTCAGCATAATGCGGTCACCTTCAGCAGGATAGTTGGCCATAGAATAGGCTCTGACTGTCGGGACGGTGTTGGTACACTTCAGTCCGAACAGTCCGAACTTCTCCCATGAGGGGAGATATTCGTCACCAATCAGGCTCTTGTCGATATCCTTGTCATAGTCCATGGTGTATGTCGGAATCTTAATCTGTGCATACGAACCTGGCAGGAAATCCATGTGTTCGCCCTTGGGCAGAGCAACGATGAACTCCTTGATGAAGGTAGCAACGTTCTTGTTGCTGATAACCTCGCATTCCCATTCCTTGACACCGAGAACCGACTCGGGAACCTTCATCTTGATATCGCTGCGAACCTTGACCTGACATCCGAGGTGCCAGTTGGTCTGCTGCTGCTTGCGGTTGAAGAAACCTTTTTCGGTGGGGAGCATCTCTCCTGCCCCTTCGAAGACCTGGCACTTGCACATACCGCAGGAACCCTTTCCACCGCATGCTGACGGAAGGAAAATGCCGTTGCTGCTGAGTGTTGTCAGCAGGCTGTTGCCCATATTTGCATCAAGGACAGTGTCACCGTTGTTGATATCGACCTTGACCGTGCCGGCGGGGGTCAGCTTGGCCTTGATGAAAAGCAGCAGCCCCACCAGAATGAGTGTCACCAAAAGGAAGATGATGACAGCCATCAGAAGAATTTGAATTGAAACTTCCAGAATAATCATAGCTTATCTCCTCCTATCATTACAGTTTAATACCCATGAATCCCATAAAGGCCATAGACATCAGGCCGACAAGGATGAATGTGATACCGAGTCCCTTGAGGGCATCGGGAATCTTGTTGTACTTCATGTGCTCACGTACGGCGGCAAGGCTCACGATAGCCAGCATCCAGCCCAATCCTGAACCAAGACCATAGACCGTAGCCTGGCCGACATTCGGGAAGTTGCGCTGCTGCATGAACAGTGAAGCCCCAAGGATTGCACAGTTGACGGCAATCAGCGGCAGGAAGATACCCAGTTGGGCATAAAGCGCCGGAGTGAAGCGCTCCACAACCATTTCCACAATCTGCGTCATCGAAGCGATGATTGCAATGAAAAGGATAAAGCTGAGGAAGCTGAGGTCAACCGAAGCGGCCTCATCACCCAAAAACCATGTCAGAGCACCCTCACGCAGAACGTAAGTGTCAAGCAGATAGTTGACAGGGACAGTAATAAGAAGCACGAACGTGACAGCCACACCAAGTCCCACAGATGTCTTGACGGTTTTCGAAACCGCAAGGAAAGAACACATACCCAGGAAGTATGCGAAAATCATGTTGTCGATGAAAATCGACTTGATGAAAAGATTCAATGATTCCATATTGCAGACTTCTTAAAGGTTATTTTTCCTGAAGGTCTTTATGCATGCTGCGGTGTACCCAGATGATACAGCCCACAACAATCAGTGCCATCGGAGGCATGATCATAAGTCCGTTGTTGACATAGCCGGCATCATAGAACGACTGCGGAATAATCTGGAAACCGAGCAGAGAACCGCTTCCGAACAATTCGCGCACGAATGCAATGATAACCAGAATGATGGTGTAGCCCAGTCCGTTGCCTATACCGTCGAGGAACGAATCCCACGGACCGTTGCCCAGTGCGAAAGCCTCAAGACGTCCCATAAGGATACAGTTCGTGATAATCAGTCCGATATAGACCGACAACTGCCCCCATACCTCGTAAGAATAGGCTTTGAGAATCTGCTCGACGATGATAACCAGAGCAGCTACTACAACAAGTTGCACGATGATACGGATACGGTTGGGTATCGTGTTGCGCAACAGTGAAATAATCACGTTTGAGAAAGCCACGACCACAGTCACGGAGATACCCATGACCAGTGCGGGCTTGATTTGTGCAGTTACAGCCAACGAAGAGCAGATACCCAGTACCAGGACCAGCACAGGGTTCTTCTTGTCGAGCGGCGACAGCAAAACTTCTTTTCTTTCTTTATTCATGGCTTACCTCCTCTTCCTTTGCTTGAATGTTCTTGAAAAAAGCCTCATACTGCAGCAGGCAGTTCTTCAGCATCTTCTCCACACCTTCACTGGTACGGGTACCGCCCGTGATGGCATCGACATAGTCACGCTCGTCGGGTACTGCGCCAGCTTTGAGCACAGCCAGACTGAGCAGCTTGCCGTCCTTGAAAATCTGCTTTCCGGCAAAAGGCTCCTGGAATTTTTCCGTGGCAATTTCAGCGCCAAGGCCCGGAGTCTCACCCTTATGCGAGAATGAAGCCGCATAGATGGTATTGGCGTCGTCATTTAGGGAAACGTATCCCCAGATGTCGCCCCAAAGACCGGCACCGTACAGGGGAATGATGTACTTTTTGCTTCCATCGACAGTGGCCTCGAAAACTGCAAGTTTAGTCTTGTCGGCAGCGAAAGCCTCCTTGGCATTGTCGCTGACAACTTCGCCCTGCTCATTTACGAGATAGGCAGCCGTAATCACCTCGTTATACTTGGCTTCGGCTTCACTGTAGGCCGGACGGATATTTACAGACGAGAGAATCTGCGACATCTTATCGACCTCCACGTTCTTGTTCTGCTTCTCCTTGAGGGCTCCGTTGACGTAAGCCAGTGCTGCCGCCACCAGAATGACCATAACGGAAGCATAGATAAATGTATATGTATTACTGTTCTTATCCATGGTCTTATACGTTATTTAGAAGCATTGACAACATTCGCTGCACGTTTTGCGCGCATCTTGATATTGCTCTGGACCACACAGTAGTCGATGAGCTTGGCAAAGATGTTCATAAGCAGAATTGCCAGCATCATTCCTTCCGGATAGGCGGGGTTGCATACACGGAAGAAGATGGCAATCATACCCACGAGCAGGCCGTAAATCCATTTGCCTTTCTCGGTACGGGCTGCCGTCACAGGGTCGGTAGCCATGAAGAATGCACCAAAGGCAAAGCCTCCGAGACACCACTGCCACCAGAAAGGAAGGCTAAGGTAAGCATCCCCACCGGCAAAGGCATTGAGAATCAGGGTCATAATGGCACCGCCAGCGAAAGTGGAAACCACAATCTTCCATGAGGCGACACCCGTAGCCAGCAGGAACAGGCCGCCAAGAAGGATGAACAGGGTCGAAGTCTCACCGATTGAACCGGGAATCAGTCCGAGGAAAGCGTCCCACCAGGTAAGGGGCTGGCCCAGTGCGTTGGTCAGCTGGAGGGCCCCGTCAGTACCGAGCTGTGAGGCAGCCTGGCCCAGAGGAGTGGCACCGGTGAATCCGTCGATAGCGGGCTGAGCCGTACCGTAGCTGAAATAGTCGCGCAGCGAAATCCAGGTCTGGTCGCCAGACATCTTGGTCGGATAGGCGAAGAAAAGGAATACGCGGGTGGTCAGGGCCACATTCAGGATGTTGAATCCGGTACCGCCGAAAATCTCCTTGGCAAAAATAACGGCAAAGGCCGTTGCGATGCAGACCATCCAGAGGGGTACTCCGATTGGAACAATCAGCGGAATCAGGATACCGCTCACCAGGAAGCCTTCGTGAATCTCCTCGCCCTTCATCTGGGCAACGGCAAATTCAATGATAAGGCCGGTGGCGTATGATACTATAATATAAGGTAAGACTGCCAGCACGCCCCAGAAGAAAATCTGCCAGAAGCCGGGCATGACAGCCGTAGTCACCAGATAATGCTGGTAACCGGTGTTGAACATACCGAACAACATAGCCGGAATCACGGCAAGAATCACCCAGAACATCGTCCGCTTGGAGTCGATGCTGTCGTGGATGTGCGTTCCCGACTTTGAAGTTGCATTTGGAACATAAAGGAAGGATTCGAAACCTTCGAATACCGACCTGAGTTTGGACAACTTGCCGCCAGGTTCAAAGGCGGGCTTCATGTCGTCCAGACGGTTACGTAATGTTTTCAAAGCTTATCGTTTTAAAGGTTCTACTTCTACGGTTCACTCGTCGCCATTCTCCGACTTGAGCAGGTCAAGCGATTCACGGATAGCCTTCTGAACCTCAATCTTGGAGGTACAGACATATTCACAGAGGGCAAAGTCCTCAGGCACAACTTCATAGATGCCTAAAGCCTCCATTTCTTCCAGATCCTTCACCAGACAGGCACGCAGCAGACGCTCCGGGTAAATGTCCATCGGGAAGACCTTGTCGTACTCGCCCGACATGATAAGGGCGCGCTCGCCACCCAGAATACGGGTATCGGCATCGTATTTCTTTGCAGGATTCAGTTTGCGCAACAGTCCCGAAAGGAAATAGGTGCGGCTTGTCGAGAACATATTGAAACGGGGCATGACCCATCCCAGAAGTTCATCGACATTGGTCCCTTCGTGCAGCACAGTGACCTGACTTGAGTAGAAATCCAGAAATCCGTCCTTCTGGACCTGAGTGCCGGTCAGGGCGTTGCCGTTGATATAGCGCAACGGCTGTTCCTTATAGACATTGCCTTCAAACAGGGCTGAGAGGCAGATACCCCTCTTGCAACGATAGTACGCGGGGGTGATTACCATCGGGCCGGTGACTGCGACGGGTGCCGTGAAATCGACCTTTCCGGTAAGGAAGAACCGACCGATAAATACAAGATCCAAAGCGTTGACGCACCACACGGTCTCACCCTTGTTGATGGGGTCAGTATGGTTGATGATTACGCCGAGGTTTCCGGCGGGGTGGGGTCCGCTGACTGTGCAGAGCTCAACTCCATTGACATCAAGGAGTTCCTTTGCGGCATCCTTTGCTGGGACGCTCAGATACACCTTGCCAGAGGTAAGCTTGCCAATTGCATCGACAGCGGTCTGAATCTCCTTGCCCATGCCCTTGAGGCAGAATGCATAGTCGGGAGCTAACGGAGCGGTGTCGAAACCCTTGATATAGATAGCCTTCGGGGCATGTGCAGGATGGGCAATGACATCGTAGGGACGACGTTTGATGAAGGGCCAGAGACCTGACTGGAGCAAAGATTCCTTCACTTCGTCGGCGCTCATGTTTTTCGGGTCGCGGACAGGAAATTCCACGAATGTGTTCTTGCCATCGGCTTCAACGATGACATTCAACAACTTGCGCTTTTCGCCACGGACGACCGACTTGACCGTACCGCTGACAGGCGACACAAAGTTGATTTCCGGCAGATACTTGTCAATGACCAAGGGAGTGCCTGCCTGAACCGCATCACCCTCGCGCACAACCACTTTCGGAGTAAGGCCGTGGAAGTCGGTCGGAGTGACGGCATACAGACTGGCTACCGATGCGACGACTGTTTCTCGCACGGCTTCACCTTGAAGACTGATGTTCAAGCCTTTCTTGATGTTGATTTGTTTAGCCATAATGTATGTTTTGTTATACAATAATTTCCTCTCTATCAATGGGTTACACTTTTACGCGCATAATATCCGATTGACCTGCGAAAATACAAACAATCCCCCAAAAATCAAAAACAAAAAAGCAACAAATTTAATGCCCCCACGGCTGAGTTGTAGGGGCCACACCCTTGAGTGCCATTCACAGCCCACCACAGCCCATACCTCGCAAAAACAGCCGTTCGCGA
>DCHH01000137.1:11290-11454 GCA_002315625.1 Bacteroidales bacterium UBA1757 | reverse complement strand
GGTTGCCCTACCTCTGCCGTGTTTCGCGGGAAAGCTGGCAGATGTCGGGGAGGTAGGGCAGCGAATATGCGCGGCAGAGGGCTGTGGCGGCAGGTGGTTGCCCTATCTCTGCCGTGTTTCGCGGGAAAGCTGGCAGATGGCGGGGAGGTAGGGCAGCGGGTATG
>DCHH01000137.1:2157-11241 GCA_002315625.1 Bacteroidales bacterium UBA1757 | reverse complement strand
GTGGCGGCTGGTGGTTGCCCTACCTTGCATGAATCCTCCCTAATCCTCCCTCATGAATCCTCCCTCATGAATCCTCCCTCATGAATCCTCCCTAATCCTCCCTAATCCTCCCTGTATTCCTCCCTGAATTGTCTCTAATTGTCCCTAATGAACCGGTTTTGGCAGAGATGGGTGGATTTTTCTGCCAGAATGGTGGGTTTTACCGACAAAATGGCGGAATGGAGTTGTGGCACGGGTTTTGTTGTGAGGAGGGCGGCTGCATGGCCAAAACTTTTTAACAGACAAAATCAGTAATCACAATAAATCACTTACAACTATGGGAAAGATTATAGGAATTGACCTTGGAACTACCAATTCATGTGTTGCCGTTCTGGAAGGCAACGACCCGGTGGTCATCGCCAACAGTGAAGGCAAGCGTACCACTCCGTCTATTGTAGCATTCGTCGAAGGAGGCGAGCGCAAGGTGGGTGACCCCGCCAAACGTCAGGCCATCACCAATCCGAAAAAGACCGTTTCGTCCATCAAACGTTTCATGGGCGAGCGTTACGATAACGTCACCAACGATGTGAACCGTATGGCTTACAGTGTTGTACGTGGCGACAACAACACTCCGCGCGTCGATATCGACGGTCGTATGTACACCCCGCAGGAAATCTCCGCCATGATTCTGCAAAAGATGAAGAAGACGGCTGAGGACTATCTTGGTCAGGAAGTCAACGAAGCCGTCATCACGGTTCCTGCCTACTTCAGCGACTCGCAGCGTCAGGCCACTAAGGAAGCCGGTGAAATTGCCGGTCTGAAGGTGAAACGTATTGTTAACGAGCCTACTGCTGCCGCTTTGGCATACGGCCTTGACAAAAAGAACAAGGATATGAAGATTGCCGTGTTCGACCTTGGCGGCGGTACGTTCGATATTTCAATCCTTGAACTTGGCGACGGTGTCTTCGAGGTGAAGTCAACAAACGGCGATACCCACCTTGGTGGTGACGATTTCGACCAGGCCATCATCGACTGGCTGGCTGACGAGTTCAAGAAGGAAGAGGGTGTTGACCTGCGTCAGGACCCGATGGCTCTTCAGCGCCTGAAAGAGGCAGCCGAAAAGGCCAAGATTGAACTTTCGTCTTCAACATCTGCTGAAATCAACCTTCCGTACATCATGCCGGTGGGCGGTGTTCCCAAACACCTTGTCAAGAATCTGACCCGTGCCCAGTTTGAAAATCTTTGCAGCCGTTACATCCAGGCTTGTCTGGAACCCTGTCGCAAGGCTTTGAGCGATGCCGGCATGAAGGCTTCCGATATTGACGAGGTGATTCTCGTGGGCGGTTCAACCCGTATCCCCGCCATCCAGAAACTGGTTCAGGATTTCTTCGGAAAGGTTCCTTCAAAGGGTGTCAACCCCGACGAAGTGGTTGCCGTAGGTGCTGCCATTCAGGGTGCCGTTCTGACAGGTGAAGTGACCGATGTCCTGCTGTTGGATGTCACTCCGCTGTCACTCGGTATCGAAACCCTGGGCGGTGTCATGACCAAGCTGATTGAGTCGAATACCACCATCCCGACCAAGAAGTCGGAGACTTTCACCACCGCAGCCGACAACCAGCCCTCTGTGGAAATCCACGTATTGCAGGGTGAGCGTTCCATGGCCCGCGACAATAAGACCATCGGCCGCTTCCATCTCGACGGAATTCCTGCTGCCCGTCGTGGAGTGCCCCAGATTGAGGTTACTTTCGACATCGATGCCAATGGTATTCTGAACGTTTCGGCCAAGGACAAGGCTACCGGCAAGGAGCAGAGCATCCGTATTGAGGCTTCGAGCGGTCTGACCGATGCCGAAATCCAGCGCATGAAGGATGAGGCCAAGGCAAATGCCGATGCCGATGCCAAGGAAAAGGCCCGTATCGACAAGTTCAACCAGGCCGAGAGCATGATTTTCCAGACCGAGAACCAGCTTACCGAACTGGGTGACAAGCTGCCCGCCGACAAGAAGGGTGAAATACAGGCCGCTCTGGACAAGCTGAAGGAGGCCCACAAGAGCAATGACGAGGCTGCTCTCGACGCTGCTATGGCCAATTTGAACAGCATTTTCCAGGCCGCTTCACAGGAAATGTACAACCAGAGCAATGCCGGTGCGCAAGGCAACCCCGGTGCCGGTTTCAACGGTGGCTTCAACGGCGGTGCTCAGGGTGGCAACCCCAACCCTGGCAATGGCGGCAAGGATGACAATGTTACCGACGTCGATTTCGAAGAAGTCAAATAATCGTAAGGATACCACGAATACACAATCAAATGGCGTGCAGCACAATGAGTTGCACGCCTTTTTTTTGATTTTCCGGTAAGGGTCTTCTTTCTGTGTGAGACATTACGTAACTTTGCCGATTGTAACATTTTACCATCAAAAATTATGCTGTTATCTAAAGAGACCGTCAACACGGGACGGCAAATTGAAATAGATTTGCTCAAGGCTTTTACCGTCGTTTTCTCGATGATTATTATCCATGTGTATGACTACGACACGCTGGGGTTTGAAAATGAATTTACCTGGTGGCTCGATTTTGTCTTTGGAGGCATCTTCGCCGCACCTATATTTATGTTCTGCATGGGTATTGGAACTGAATATTCCCGAAGCAGTTCGCCGAAACAGATGGCCCTGAGAGGTCTCAAACTCCTCACCATCGGACAGGTGCTGAATTTCTTCCGCTATCTCATTCCGATAGCTATACGGGCATGGGTTGATAGGGAATACAACTATTGGCCGGCAATGGCGCTGAACTTCTCCTCAGATATTATGCAGTTGGCAGGATTGGCCTTCCTGGTACTGGCTCTTTTCCGTAAACTGAAAATGAATAACTGGCAGATACTCCTCGCAGCTATGGCAATGAGTGTCTGCGGAACCCTGCTTGAGCATGTTGAAACAGGTGTCTATGGTTTTGACCAGCTTTTGGGTATGTTCTGGGGGACCGATACTGAAAGTTTCTTCCCGTTGTTCAACTGGTTTATTTTCATTGCTGCCGGCAAGTGTTTTGGAAACTTTTACAAACATGTGGCAAACAAGAATCTGCTGTTTCTGATTCTCGCCCCCATCAGTGCTGCTGTTTTCGCCCTTTCGTGGCATTTGCAGATGCACACCGAGGGGAGCATATTCCATTCACTCGAGGAAGGATATTACGGTTTTTCATGGATGCGGCTGCAGGATGCCCTGTCGGTAGTCCTGATGGCACCGGGACTTATCTGCATCTTCTACCTGCTGTCGAAAGTGCTCCCGGCAAGAACCTGCGAAATCCTCTCTCATCCTTCCAAGCATATCAATCAGTACTATTGCGTATCGTGGTGGTGGATAATGATTATCTACATCTTTGTCTGGGCAAACGACACGCTGACACTAATGTCGGTGTGGCTCAACGTTCTGCTGTTCACTATCATGAGCGTCACCTACTACAACAACCATCTTCAGGCACAGGTCGAAGCCTTCTGCTCCAGACACAAAACTGTGCTGACCATCCTTGTGTGGGCTATTACCATGGGTGTTGCTATCTATGCCTTTGCCACCTGCACAGAGTTCTGCAACGAGTTCAATGACTATCTGATGTAATCGGGATTCAGGCGAGCAAGTTCTGACACTGCCTCAAAATGAGTTATATTCTGGCGCAATCTGGACTTTTTTTGGAGATTGCGCCAAATAATAGAGTTATTTCTTGGCACAATCAGATGTTTTTGCAAACTTTGCGTTGGAAAATAAATGATTGCAGATATGGAAAGGGCTATTGTCGGGCGTGAAAAAGAAAAGAGTGACTTGAAGAAACATATCTCTTCAGAGAGGTCGGAGTTTGTTGCTATCTATGGCAGACGGCGTGTGGGCAAGACTTTTCTTGTGAAGGAGTTGCTGGAAGGCGGATTTACCTTCAGAATGACGGGAAAAGAGAATGTGCGCCTTGCAGACCAACTGTTGAACTTCTCTTACGCAATGTATGATTTTTTTAATGATGACCAAGTGCCTAAGAGTTGGACAGAGGCATTCCGAATGCTCTCCAAAAATATCGAAAAACAAGGAGAAGGAACCAAAATCATCTTCATTGACGAACTCCCCTGGTTTGATACGCCGAAATCCTGTTTTCTTGGAGCTCTGGAGCACTTTTGGAACGACTGGGCTTACTATCGGAATGACATCAAGCTGATTGTTTGTGGTTCGGCCACATCATGGATGCTGAAGAAACTGATTAACGCAAGAGGCGGACTGCACAACCGTGTTACCCACAAAATGCTGGTATCTCCATTCTGTCTCGAGGAAACAGAACAATACTTCCAAAGCAAGGGCTTCCATTATGAGCGGCCTGAAATTCTCGACTGCTACATGGCGGTCGGGGGAGTTGCCTACTACTTGTCGCTGTTCGACAAGGACAAAAGTGTGGCAGAGAATATAAATGACCTATGCTTTACCAGAGGTGGGGAACTGAACGACGAGTTCAACAAACTGTACGACTCCCTATTCAAAAGGGCAGAGAATCATATTGCCGTCATCAATGCTCTCAGCAGCAGTCGGAAAGGAATGACCCGTCTTGAGATAATCAGCAAGACGAAATTATCGAATAACGGTAATCTGTCCACATTGCTCAAAGAATTGGAAACATGTGAGTTTATCCGTTCGTACAAACCTTTCGGCAAGGGCAAGAAGGACAAAATGTTCCAGCTGACAGACCAGTTCTCGCTGTTCTATCTCCATTTTATGAAGACCGGAGGGAATTACGGCAAGAACTATTGGATACAGATGATTGGGAAACCCGAATACATCGCTTGGTCGGGATACGCTTTCGAGACTGTTTGTCTGCATCATATAGAACAGATTGTAAGTGCTTTAGGCATTATTGGATCCTATTATTCGCCTTGTTCCTGGACTTACCGTCCGTCAGATACCGTCATGAATGATGACAATGCCGACGACGACTTGAAACGTGGCGGACAAATTGATATGCTGATAGACCGGAAGGACAAGACCGTCAGCGTGTGCGAAATGAAATATTCAGACGAAGAGTATGAAATAACAAAAGCATATGCAAATCATGTGGAACAACGCCTTCGAACCTTTAGGAAAGTGACAAACACGAAGAAATCCTTTTCAATAGTCTATGTGACTCCCTTCGGACTCAACAACAATATGTATGCAAGGAAAACCAACAAACAGGTCATAGCTGACGACTTGTTCAAGCGGTTGTAGCCAGTACAATAGAGGTTTGTACAAGGATGTGTATTTTTTCTTAGTATAAGATTGCAACACACATAAAATAATGAAACTGACCATATTACTTGCATTGATTTTTTTTGCTGCCGGTTTTTGTCGGGCGGAGGCCAAACCGGGACAGTGTCCGCGTATTCTGATTTCTACCGATATTGGCGGGACTGATCCTGACGACAACCAGTCGATGATGCATTATCTTTTGTACTCGAACGAGGTGGATTGTGAGGGGCTTGTTTCCTCCCCTTCGTATGGCGATGGCAGTAAAGAGGAAATCATCCGTATGATCGGGCTGTACGAAAAGGATTTGCCTAAACTTAAGAAGCATGCAAAGGGATGGCCGACACCGGACTATCTCCGTTCCATAACAAAGCAGGGGCGTCACGGAGCCGTTCCCCTTCAGGGCTATTCGGAGCCAACTGAAGGGTCGGAGTGGATTGTAAAGTGCGCTAAGAAAAAGGACAAACGTCCGCTCTACATCCTTGTCTGGGGCGGTCTGGATGATGTTGCACAAGCACTTCACGATGCGCCGGAGATAGCACCGGATATCCGTATCCACTGGATAGGGGGCCCCAACAAGAAGTGGAGTCTGCCGAGCTACTGCTATATCGTGGAGAATTTCCCTGACCTTTGGTTTATTGAAGACAACGAGTCGTACCGTGGCTTCATTGCAGACAATAAAAATCCTGATAAGCTTCATGCCGGTTTCTACGAATACTATGTGAAGGGATGCGGCAATCTTGGAGAGGATTTCTATAATTATAAGGAGGGACTTCCAAAACTTGGTGATACGCCGACCCTGTTGTATATGCTTGACGGTGACCCTTCTGAGCCTGAGGGAGAGTCGTGGGGCGGAAGCTTTGAGAAATGCGCATATTCTTCCCGCAGTGTCTTTGACCGGCCTACAACGTCATGCGACACCATACAACGCGACGGTATCATTGAATGGCGCTTCAAGGGTCCGCATCTGGAGGCAGGAGAGGGAAAGATAGCCAATAGTCCATGGTCTTCCGGTGCGGAGAACGAAGTGGGCATCCTGACGGTTGACAAGCAGAAATGGCCGGTGTATTACCTTGGAGACGGCAACTTTATGGCCCGCTATGCAACATACAAGTTTGGAATAGTATCTTATTCAATAGCATCTGACATAGTGGGGTTTCCTCTTCAGAGCGGTTATTTCTTTGTGGAGAATGTATTTCCTGGCAAGCACAGAGAGAGCGACTATCTCCTTGGCGATACATGGTGGACAGACAAGAGCGATGCCTCTCTTTATTCTGAAAAGCAGAAGTGTCAGGGAGCCAAGACGGTAGAGAAATGTAGAGATGCCGTTATGGAGGATTGGGGGAGGCGCTGCCAATGGTTGAAGTAAATACAGAAAGAAATATGATGGAAGACAACAATAGTAAACTTGTATTAAACGGACACGACAAGGAGGGGGTTCATCCAATGCATGCGGAAGAGTTGAACTCACCATCAACAGTGATGTATAATTCAGATGATGGCAGTATCCAATTAAATGTGCGGTTGGAGCAGGATACCGTATGGTTGACTCAGGCACAGATGGCCTCATTGTTTGAGACAACACCCCAGAATGTAACTATGCATATCAGAGGCGTTTACAAAGACAAAGAGTTGGAGATAGATTCAACCTGTAAGGAATCCTTACAAGTTCAGATAGAGGGAACAAGGAACGTTACACGTAAGGCAAAACTTTATAATCTGGACATGATTATCTCTGTTGGTTATCGTGTAAAGAGTCGTAGAGGTGTACAATTCAGGATTTGGGCAAATCGTGTTCTCAAGCAATATATCATCAAAGGTTTTGCCATCAACAGGCAGCGTCTTGACCGTTATAACGAACTGAAGGAAGTGGTGCGCCTGATGTCACGTGCCATTGCGCTTCAGGATAAGTTGACAAACGAGGAATATGGCGGTCTGTTCAATGTTATTGGCGATTATGTTTATGCCCTTGATACGCTTGACCGTTACGACTATCAGGAATTGGCAATTGATAAGACTACCAGAGAAGAGCCATTCCATGCAACCTACGAAAATGCAATGGAAGTAATTAACCGGCTAAAGGACAAGTTTGGCGGCAGTGCATTATTTGCCAACGAAAAGGACGACTCTTTCAAGAGTAGTATTGGGCAGATTTACCAGACCTTCGGGGGAGAGGAACTTTATCCTTCTGTGGAAGAAAAGGCTGCCATGTTGCTCTATCTCGTAGTGAAGAATCATTCCTTCAGTGATGGAAACAAGCGCATAGCAGCCATGCTCTTCCTTTGGTTTATGGACAAAAACCGAATCCTCTATGCAGAAGACGGGCATAAACGCATTGCAGACAATACCCTTGTGGCCCTCACGCTGATGATTGCTGAGTCAAGAACGGAAGAAAAGGATGTGATGGTCAAGTTGGTAGTAAATCTTATCAATAAAAATAACATTTGAAAAGAAAATGAACGAACTGATTGAGACGGACTTTAGGATTGTCTTCCGGTTGGGATAATGATACACATAACTTGTATGAACTATGAAGGATATTAGATTATTGGTGCTTTTTGCCTCGCTTTTAGCGCTTTTGCTTTGTGTGTCCTGTGGCCGTAATGACGGCAGCATTGAATGGAGCGCTTCACATGCCCCGAATGTTTTGAAATGTTTCGGAGAACCCCAGAAGGTTTCCACGCAGTTGGGCGAGGCTGTCCATTTCGACGGAGAGGACGACGGCCTCTTTTTGGAGGGTGTCCCCGTGGCTGGGATGAAGGAGATTACCGTGGAAATGGTTTTCCGCCAGGAACCGAGTACTCATTTCGAACAGCGTTTCATGCATATGGGAGAGTTTGCCGGCAACCGCATCATGTTCGAGAGCCGTGTCAACCCGGACAGTACCTGGTATTTCGACGCATATATCCATCAGGGAGAACCGGAGTACAATGTTGTGCTGATTGACCCTACGCTGACCCATCCCTGCGGCGAGTGGTATGTTCTCACGCTGGTGGCTTCTGAAAGCGGAATGACCACATACGTAAATGGTGTGCAGCAGTACCACAGCGATGTCCCGTACCTGGGAGCTGTAAATGAAGGGCTAACATCCATAGGTGTCCGCCAGAACCTGGTCTGCTGGTTCAACGGCGACATCCTCCGCTTGCGCGTAACCCCGCGAGCCCTCACTCCCGCCGAATTCCTGCAGTTGTAGGATTCGTATTTTACGCGTATCATTCGCGAAAAATACGAATCCAGATAGTGCATCTGAAGCGACATGGTTATGCTCAAGGCCAGAAATACCGCGCAGACGATGTTCTGCATCACAATGAACCCTTTGCTGAAAATAATCTTGTTTTGCGTACGCTTTGTTTCTGGAAAGGAAGCGGAAAAAACTTTTCACGTTGTTATTCGTCTTTGAGATGGTCAACGGGGTTGGAGGTGGCGGCCGAGAGGCTGCGAAGGGTTACTATCAGGGTGGTAATTAGCAGGACTACGGCCAGAGAGAGGGCGAAGACCCACCACGAGAGGGCGGTATGGTTGGCAAAATGGCTGAAGTAGCTGCTCACGATGAACCAGCTGATGGGGGTGGCCACCACGAAACAGACCGCTACCATCACAATGTATTTCTGATTGAGCATCTTCAGGATGTCGGAGATTTCAGCACCGATGACCCTGCGGACGGCTATCTCCTTGCTCCGGTGCTGGGTGTCGAACAGGACGATGCCGAAGACCCCCATCAGCGAAATGATTATGGCAATCAGGGTGAATGCAGTTAGAATCATGGAAAGTTTCTGCTCCTCCTGGTATTTCTGTGCAAGAGCGTTGTCGAACGTCGAGAGTTGAATCAGGTCGGGGTCGCATGTGGGGTCCAGTTTGAG
>DCHH01000137.1:0-2006 GCA_002315625.1 Bacteroidales bacterium UBA1757 | reverse complement strand
TTGAAATAGAAATCCTTACAGATGCCGGCAATGGTGCTGGGCGTTTCGCTGTGGCCGAAGAGCTGTGCGTCGAAATCGATGTTGTATTTGCGGTCAGCCTCCTCGTTGAAGATGATGGCACCCCCTTCCGACTGCTCGTCGGACTTTTGGAAATCGCGTCCGCGAACCATCTCTATTCCCATGAAATTGAGGAAATTGTAGGCGACGGGATAGCACTGGAAATAGATTGACTGTTCCTTGTATTCGCGGCCCCATCCCATGCGGCCGGGGGCGATGATGTCGCCGTCTGACCAGGTCAGATCCTTGATACGCGGGTCGCTGCGGAGAATGTTTTCAAACGACTCATTGGCAGGACGCATGTAGTTGACTTCGGTGGCAAAGGAACCGGTAATCAGTTGCTCGCGGTCAAACCCGAGGTCGTGATTCATCAGGAAAGAGTGCTGCAGTTTGACGAATGAGGAACAGATAATCAGGGCAAACGACACCACGAATTGCGTCCCTATCAGAATGGTTCGCAGGGAACTGCCGGTGGTGGCCGAAGAGAAGCCTTTCAGCACCATGGCGGGCTGGAAAGAGGTGATAAAGAGGGCCGGATAGATGCTTCCGGCAGCGGTGGCCAGTATGGCAGTTACTACGGTGAGGACGGCAATGCTCACATTTGATGGTATGTCAAAAGAAGAGGGGAGGACACCGGCAAAAGAAGACTGGGCCAGCAAAATGACAAGGAGGGCGCTCAGGAGGAGCGACAGTATGACCATCCCCACCGATTCCATTACAAAACTGGCTACCAGACCGCCTCTGGACATACCGAACACTTTGTAGGTGTTGACGCTTTTGATTCTGACAGGAACCAGAGCGAAGAAAAAGTTTATGAAGTTGATCAGGGCAATCAGCAGAATTAGGATGGCCACGACGACCAGAGAGATGTCGGTGGAGCGGCTGGCACTTTTCATGAGACTGACCTGCTTGGAGTAGAGCAGCTCTTCCATGGAAACCAGCGTGAAGGTCTCTTTGTTGTCTTCGCTCATCTCTTTGATGACGGAGAGGGCATTTTCAACCACCTTGTCCCTGCTGGCCGGGGAATCGGTCCGCACGAAAAAGAAGTGGCTCCAATTCTGCCAGTCGTCCTGTTGGCGGTCTCTGATGGAAATATACACATCCAAATCGCTGAAGAGTGTGTTGCCTGGCATGTCTTCCACAATGGCCACGATGTGCAGTTCGCTTCTGCCGAAGGGCAGGTCAGCGGTAACAGCATCGCCAATTTCCAGGTGATTGGTCTTGGCCAGACGCTCTGAGATGGCAGCGGCATCCGGTTCCTCCATTGCCTCAAAGGAACCTGACACCAGAGTGAGGCCGAGGACCTCCCGTCCGCCGTCAGAAATTTCAGCGCCTCCTTTCCAGGGAATTTTTTCCACTTTTTCACCATCTCTTTTGTAGAGGTAGTTCAGTTGGCCCATATTCGTGAGGTTAACAATGCCTCCTGCTTCTACGACGGAACTGGTTGATACAATCTTCTCGCCAAAAGGACGGGAAAGCCAGGTGGAATAGCCATCGGAAGAGTAGTTGTTACTGATGGCCATGATGAAGGTGCGGTCTGCAGCTTCCAGCGACTTGTTGTAGTTGAAATTCCGGGAGACCTGTGTCAGAATCAGGTAAAAGGCTGAAAAGGCAACAGCCATGCCGAGTATGTTCAGCAGGCTGCTGACCTTGTAGTGGCGCAGGGTATGGATGAAATTGTGGAAAAAGTGTGTCATTTCAGGATGGATTAGAGTTCGTTCTTGACGTCGCTGACAATGTGTCCGTCGAAGAGGTCAATGGTGCGGGCGGCCTGGGCAGCGTCCTTCTGGGAGTGGGTTACCATGACGATGGTGGTTCCTTCGCGATTGAGTTCACAGAGGAGGTCCATTACTTCCTTGCCGTTCTTGGAGTCGAGGTTACCGGTCGGTTCGTCGGCGAGAATCAGTTTCGGGTTGGCCACGACGGCACGGGCGATGGCCACACGCTGC
>DCHH01000119.1:18349-19848 GCA_002315625.1 Bacteroidales bacterium UBA1757 | reverse complement strand
CTGGAGACACGCTTCATGGAACTTTGCCCTGAAATCCAGATCATATCGACCTCGGCCGGTGCCAACGAAGATGCAGGTGTAAGTTCAATCTTCTCATCGACAACCAACTATAAGATTTCGATGACGGTCAGGTGCGTAGAGAAGGACCAGCGCGAGCGCAGCGTATTCCAGATTGCCGAAGCCCTGCGTGACGAGATGGCACAATATCCCGAGATTATCGACTTCAAGGCAGCAGTCAGCAGCGGCATGGGCGGCGGCGGTGCCTCCTCTGTCGATGTTGAAATTTACGGCTACGATTTCGACGACACCTATATGTTTGCCGACCAGGTCAAAGACCGCATCGCCCACAATGTGGAAGGTGCCCGAGACATTACCATAAGCCGTGACAAAGACCGTGTGGAACTGAAGATTACCCTTGACAAGGAAAAAGTGTCGCGCCTTGGCCTCAATGCCCAGACCGTTGCCGCCTACATCCGATACCGTGTCTATGGAATGTCGTGCGGCTACCTTAAGGAAGACGGTGACGAATACGACATTCTGGTCCGCCTCAAGGAGGAGAACCGCAACTCCATCACCGATATCGAGGACATCACCCTGCCCCTGCCCGCCGGCGGCAAGGTCAAGCTGAGCGAAATTGCCTCCATCGGCGAATACTGGACTCCGCCCACGATTACCCGAAAGAGCCGTCAGCGCTTCCTTTCAGTATCTGTAACCCCATACGAGACCTCACTGGGCGAACTGGCGAAAGCCATTGACGAGGTGATGGTCACAATGGATGCGCCTCAAGGTGTCACCTACACTCTGGCCGGCGACTACGAAGACCAGCAGGAGACCTTCGGCGACATGATCATGCTCCTTATTCTTATCATTATGCTTGTCTATGTTGTCATGGCATCGCAGTTCGAGTCGTTCTCGAAGCCAGCCATTATCATGCTTGCCATACCGTTTGCATTCACGGGTGTCATCATTGCCCTGCTGATTTCCAACACCACTCTTGACATGATCGGTGCGCTCGGCGTTGTGATGCTGGTCGGTATCGTCGTCAAGAACGGTATCGTGCTTGTCGATTACATCAACCTTATGCGCGACCGCGACTACCCGCTCAACGAGGCCATTGCCCTGTCAGGAGCCTCGCGTCTGCGTCCGGTGCTCATGACCGCTTTCACTACCATCCTGGGTATGGTGCCTATGGCTCTGAGCAACGGTTCGGGTTCGGAAATGTGGAAACCTATGGGTATCGTCGTCATCGGCGGTCTGACGGTATCGACGTTCGTCACCCTGATTGTGGTGCCAGTTATGTACGGCGCCATGAGTAAGGACGGCGAGAGGGACAAGGTCGCCAAAAACCGCAAGAACTTCATTTTCATGCAGCTCCGCGACAAAGAGGAGAATGCTACACCTTCTAAATAAGAATGTTATGAAAGCAGTAATTTGAGTTTCGCATTTGCGAGACTCAAATAAGGCCGCTTCAGCGGCCCGCCGGTAGGCGCGGGGTTTAG
>DCHH01000119.1:0-18275 GCA_002315625.1 Bacteroidales bacterium UBA1757 | reverse complement strand
GTATTTACTTGCGAAACTTGAGTAAGAATGTTATGAAAGCAGTAATGATTGTATTCAACCAGGCTAACACCGAGCGTGTGGAATTTCTTTTGGACGAACTCAACATCCGCGGGTTTACATTCTTTGAAGATGTTCAGGGACGGGGAAGCGTAAGCGGGGAGCCGCGGCGGGGGACCCATACCTGGCCGGAGATGAACTCGGCGGTTATCACTGTCGTGCCGGACGAGCGGGTGGACGAGCTTATGGCTACCGTCCACAAGCTGGACTTGCGGAACGACAAGGTGGGGGTCAAGGCGTTTTCTTGGAATATTGAGAAGATGATATAGTAATTTCAAAAAGCGGGGGTTTCGAGCCCCCGCTTTTTGTTGCATCTTGCTTCGCTCGATGCTGGTCGCGGCTCAGGGTTGGGTCGCACTCAACTAACTTTTACCACTTGGGCCTGACGGCCCTCGTGGATGGCAGGGTCGGGGTGCGGAAAACCTTATTTAAGCCCCCCCCGGCCGTGGAAGGCCCGCCCCCCTCGGGGGGCCTGTCGCACTTTCGGGCAGGGTTTGCAGTGCGAATGGTCGCATTTTTTTGTTTTTTGGTTAGTGTTGTTTATTTTTGCGGCGAGATATAGGGGAATTATGATTGACTTCGATAATGTCAATAGGCACAAAAGTGGCTACAATGTGTTCTACCGCTATACACAGTGGGTGCACAACACTATTTTTTACAAGAGTTTCTATGTCATCGGCAAGGAAAAGCTGCCGAAGGACGAAGGATACCTTGTCGTATGCAACCATCAGGACGGACTATGCGATGCCCTGGGCATCCTCTACGCCGTCGGCCTGAAGCACAGTCCGGTCTTCATCGCCCGCGGTGACATCTTCAAGAAGGACGGTCTGGCCAAAGTCCTGCGTTTCCTGCGCATCATGCCAGCATTCCGGGTGCGTGACGCCGGCTATGAAGGGCTTGGACTGAATGATGCCATTTTCGAACAGTCGGCCCGCATCCTCAACGAGGGCGATGTGGTTGCCCTGTTCCCCGAAGCCGGCCACCAGCACGGCCGCTTCCTGGCCCGATTCCGCAAAGGTTTTGCAAGAATCGCATTCCGCGCCGCCGAGAAGAACCAGTTCAGCAAGCCGCTGAAAATAGTTCCGATGGCCCACCACTACTCCAACTATTTCAGCGCCCAGTCGCAGATGATGATGACAATCGGCGACCCGTTCGACATCTCCGACCTCTACGAACTCTATAAGACCGACCCCAACCGGGCCATTACCGAACTCAATGACCGGGCCCACGAAAGAATCAAGTCTCTGATGCTCGATATCAGCGACAGTGAGCACTACGATGAGTACGAACTGCTCTGCACTATGTGGCGCATGCCTTTCAAGAAGCGGAACGGCATGAACCCCTTCTACTTCCCCAACGAGCTTGTCGCCGACAAGGCAATCGTCTCATCCTTAGACCGTTTCAAGGAGCAATGTCCCGAGACTTTTCAGGTACTCATGGACAAGACCCACCAGTACGGTTCACAGCTCAAGAGCCTGAAACTCCGCGACTGGATTTTCACTAGAAAGTTCATGGGAGGTTTTCTGGGGCTTTGGCTCTACATTCTCCTGCTTATACCCTTTGCTCTCTATAGCCTGATTTGCAACCTGGTACCGCTGATTGTCACCAATATTCTGACAGGCAAAATAAAGGACCGCATGCTGCACGCCTCAGTCCGTATCGGTCTGAGCATTTTTCTGCTGCCGATATGGTACCTCATCCTGTTTGCGGTGTGCTGGATATGTGTCAAAAAATTCTGGATTGCGCTAGTTTTCCTTCTTACGCTGTATCCGAGCTTTGTCCTGTACGTGCGCAGCAAGATTTTCTTCAAGAAATTGTACAACCGTACCCGCCGTTTCTTCCTCAAACTCTCCAAGAACCGGCTTCTTGACCAGGCCGAACAGACCAGAAAGGAAATTATGGCCATGATAGATACTGTACTCAAATAATAAGCGGAGCCGCTCAACTTATTTTTGCGGAAAAAATCTTTTTTTGAGGCTAAAATCTTTTTTTGACGGAACGAAATAATGCCGTAAATTTGCACGTTATTTTGTACCGTTAAATAAAGATATGAGCAACTGTAACGTGGACGTCCTCCTGGGTCTCCAGTGGGGTGACGAAGGTAAGGGTAAAGTCGTAGATGTACTTACCCCGGGTTATGATCTCGTATGCCGTCTTCNNCCCCGGGTTATGAAATCGTATGCCGCTTCCAGGGCGGTCCCAACGCCGGACATACCCTTGAGTTTGAGGGCAAGAAATACATTCTCCGCTCTGTCCCTTCGGGAATATTCCAGGGAAACAAAATCAATGTCATAGGCAACGGTGTCGTTCTTGACCCCGCCGAGTTCAAGAAAGAAATTGACGAGCTTTCCGCCAGCGGCCACCAGCTGACCGGCAGGCTGAAAATCTCGAAGAAGGCTCACCTTATCCTTCCGACCCACCGCCTGATTGATGCCGCCAATGAAGCGGCTAAGGGAAGCGGCAAAATCGGCACCACAGGACGCGGCATCGGTCCGACCTATACTGACAAAATCAGCCGCAACGGCCTTCGCGTCGGCGACATCCTGGAGAATTTCCAGACAAAGTACGCCGAGCACCGTGACCGTCACCTCACCCTTCTTTCACAGATGGGTTTCCCCGCCGATATGGCCAAACTTGCCGAACTTGAAAAGGCATGGTTCGAGGGAATTGAGCGCATGAAGCAGTTCGAGTTCATCGACAGCGAACACTACATCAACAAGGCTCTCAAAGAAGGTCGCAAGGTACTTTGCGAAGGTGCTCAGGGCACTATGCTCGACATCGATTTCGGCTCTTATCCATTCGTAACATCATCCAACACAATCTGTGCCGGTGCCTGCTCGGGACTGGGCATCGCTCCCCAGACCATCAACCACGTCTATGGTATTTTCAAGGCATACTGCACACGCGTTGGCAGCGGTCCGTTCCCCACAGAACTGCTGGATGAGACAGGCCAGAAGCTTCGCGATGCCGGCTACGAGTACGGCAGTGTGACAGGGCGTCCGCGCCGCTGCGGATGGATTGACCTGGTGGCTCTGCGTTATGCCGTTATGATAGACGGTGTGACAGACCTTATTATGATGAAGAGCGATGTCCTCGACGGCTTCGACACCATCAAGGCTTGCGTGGCCTACAAGATTAACGGCGTTGAGACCGAAGATTTCCCATTCAGCATAGACGGCGAAATCGAACCGGTTTATGCCGAAATTCCAGGCTGGAACACTCCCATGAGCCAGATGAAATCGGAGGACGAGTTCCCCGAAGAGTTCAACAACTACCTGAGCTTCCTCGAGGACGAACTGGGTGTCCGCATCAAAATAGTCTCCGTCGGTCCCGACCGCGAGCAGACCATCGAACGCTACACAGAATAAATCATGGCTGCCGTACAGAAACCATCAATAGCAAAAGGAACGCGCGACTTCTCCCCCGAGGAGATGTCGAAGCGCAACTATATCTTCAACACCATTCGAAGCGTCTATGAGCTCTACGGCTTCAAGTCGATTGAGACCCCGGCCATGGAACAGCTCAGCACCCTTATGGGCAAGTATGGTGACGAAGGCGACAAACTTCTTTTCAAGATTCAGAATTCAGGCGACTACATGTCGGCCCTTACCGACGAGCAGCTTCTCGGCCGCGACTCTGCCAAGCTTACCAAGTTCTTCTGCGAGAAGGGGTTACGCTACGACCTTACCGTTCCTTTCGCCCGCTATGTGGTCATGCACCGCAACGAACTGACCTTCCCGTTCAAACGGTATCAGATTCAGCCCGTCTGGCGTGCCGACCGCCCGCAGAAAGGGCGTTACCGCGAATTTTACCAGTGCGACGCCGACATCGTGGGCAGTGACAGTCTTATGAACGAGGTGGAGCTGATTCAGATTATCGACGAAGTGTTCAAGCGTTTCGGGGTACGCATCTGCATCAAGCTCAATAACCGCAAGATTCTGAGCGGAATAGCCGAAATATTGGGCGAAGAGCAGCACCTTGTAGAGATTACCGTCGCCATCGACAAACTGGAAAAAATCGGTTTGGAGAATGTCAACAAGGAACTGGCCGAAAACGGCGTGAAGCCCGAGGCCATTGCAGCTCTCCAGCCCATTCTTGAGCTTCAGGGAAGCAATACCGAGAAACTTGAATCGCTCAAAACCATTCTCGCAGCCTCAGAGACCGGCCTTAAGGGAATTGATGAACTTACATATATAATAGGTGTGCTCGACCGACTGCCAATTCAGGCTCAGTTGGAACTTGACCTTTCCCTGGCCCGCGGTCTGAACTACTATACCGGAGCCATCGTCGAGGTAAAGGCCCTGGACGCCGTTATGGGAAGCATTACCGGCGGCGGCCGCTACGACAACCTCACCGGGGTTTTCGGCATGCCTGACGTTTCGGGCGTCGGCATTTCCTTTGGTGCCGACCGCATCTTCGATGTCCTCAACCAGTTGGACCTCTACCCTGCGTCATCGCTCAAATATACCGAGGTGCTGTTTGCCAATTTCGGCGAAAATGAAACCGCATGGTGCCTGCCCCTCATTTCTGCAATGCGTCAGGCAGGTATCCGCACCGAACTCTATCCCGATGCGGGCAAGCTGAAAAAGCAGTTCAGCTATGCCGATGCCAATCACATCGCCTTCATGGCCATAGCCGGCGAGAACGAAATCAAAGAGAACAGAATCACGATTAAGAATATGCAATCGGGCGAACAGTCGTCATATACCTTTGAGGAGGCTATCGACAAGGTCCTTTCAGCCCGATAAACACAAGAACCCATGCAACAGGAACTCAGCGAACAGGAATTGGGCCGTCGCCAAAGTATGCAGGCCCTCAGGGATATGGGCATAGAGCCTTTCCCCGCAGCATTGTACCCCACCGATGCCTTCTCCACCGAAATCAAGGAGAACTTCAAAGATGAAGAGGAGCCCAAGCGCCAGGTGTGCGTAGCCGGCCGTGTCATGAGCCGCCGCATTATGGGCAAGGCCTCCTTCATGGAGCTCAAGGACTCGAAAGGGCGTATCCAGATATACGTAAACCGCGACGAAATCTGCCCCGGTGAGGATAAGGAACTGTACAACACCGTGTTCAAGAAGCTTCTGGACATCGGCGACTTTGTCGGAATCAAGGGTTATGTGTTCCGCACACAGACTGGCGAAATCTCTATTCATGCCCAGAGTCTGACCGTGCTGTCCAAGACTCTCCGTCCCCTTCCTATTGTAAAAATGAAGGACGGCGTTGTCTATGACGCTTTCAGTGACCCGGAGCTCCGCTACCGCATGCGCTATGTCGATCTGGTTGTCAACGAAGGGGTTAAGGACATCTTCATCAAGCGCACCGGCATTTTCAACTCGATGCGTTCCTTCTTCAACGAGCATGGCTATCTGGAAGTTGACACTCCCGTTCTGCAAGCCATCCCCGGAGGTGCTGCTGCCCGTCCTTTCGTGACCCATCACAATGCTCTGGATATTCCCCTGTACCTGCGTATTGCCGACGAGCTCTACCTCAAGCGCCTGATTGTCGGCGGTTTTGAAGGAGTCTATGAGTTCTCGCGCAACTTCCGCAATGAGGGTATGGATCGCACCCATAACCCTGAGTTCACCTGCATGGAAATCTATGTTTCCTACAAGGACTACAACTGGATGATGAACTTCACCGAGCAGATGCTTGAGCGTATCTGCAACGATGTCCTCGGTACAACGGAAGTGAAAAACGGCGACAACGTGATTTCGTTCAAGGCTCCGTTCCGCCGCCTGACCATGACCGATGCCATCAAGGAGGCCACCGGCGAAGACATTTCCAATATGGACGAGGATGCAATCCGCCAGCTCTGCCGCAAGTATCAGGTTGAGGAGAATCCCACCATGGGCAAGGGTAAGCTCATTGACGAACTTTTCGGCACCACATGCGAAGGCAAGCTTATCCAGCCCACCTTCATTACCGACTACCCAATCGAGATGTCACCGCTGACAAAGCGTCACCGCAACAATCCCAATCTGACGGAGCGTTTCGAACTGTTTGTCAACGGCAAGGAACTGGCCAACGCATACAGCGAGCTCAACGACCCGATTGACCAGCGAGAGCGCTTCCAGGAGCAGCTTCGCCTGAGCGAAAAGGGTGACGACGAGGCTATGTACATCGACCAGGACTTCCTCCGCGCCCTCGAATACGGTATGCCCCCGACCTCCGGCATGGGCATCGGCATGGACCGTCTGGTTATGCTGCTCACCGGCCAATCGACAATCCAGGAAGTACTGCTTTTCCCGCAGATGCGCCCCGAAAAAGTTCAAGACAACAATCAGGAGTAAAAAGCTATGGAATTTCCAGGAAGGATATGTGTTGTAGGAAGCGGCAGCTGGGCTAGTGCAATAGCCAAGATTCTGCTCTCAGACGGAAGGCGCAAAATCCACTGGTACATCCGTAAGCCTTTGGTTATCCAGCAGTTCAAACAGACAGGGCATAACCCGTCGTACCTTTCGCAAGTCGAGTACGACACCTCCCGGATACGCTTCTTCTCCAATCTGAATGTTGCCATAAACAATTCCGACACTCTTGTTATGGCAACTCCTTCCCCATACCTCAAGCCGACTCTGCGCACGGTACGGGCGGATGCAATGGCCGACAAGTATGTCCTGACAGCCATCAAGGGTATCGTTCCGGACGAGTACATGCCCGTATCGCAGTATTTGAACGAAATCTTCAACGTCCCTTACGACCATATCTGCGCACTTGGCGGACCCTGTCATGCTGAGGAGGTTGCCTTCGAGCGCCTCTCCTACCTGACGTTCGCAAGCTGCGACACGTCTCTTGCCGAAAAAATGGCTTCCTGCTTTAATTGCCGTTTCATACATACGACCACTACTGATGATATATTGGGCATCGAGTACGGTTCGACACTCAAGAATGTATATGCCATTGCATCAGGTATTTGCAACGGTCTCAAGTACGGCGACAATTTCCAGGCCGTGCTGGTGGCCAATGCCATCAAAGAGATGAACCGCTTCGTGGAGGTGGCCTGCCCGGGATTCACCCGCGACATTGTCAATTCCGTCTATCTCGGCGACCTTCTGGTGACCTCCTACTCCAAGTATAGCCGCAACCGCACTTTCGGCACAATGATCGGCAAGGGCTACTCCGTCAAGACGGCCCAAATCGAAATGGAGATGATTGCCGAAGGGTATTATGGCACAAAGTGCATCAAGCAGCTGAACGACAGTAAATTCCATGTCGATATGCCCATTCTTGAGGCAGTCTATGGAGTGCTATACGAACGGATTGCCCCAAGCATTGAAATCAAGCTGCTTAGCCAGCACCTGCATTAGGATAGCGAATGGAACAAATCCGTACAGATTCAAAATTATAAAACTTACAATATGGAAAACATTTCCCTTCAACTCGACAAAGTCTATGGTTTCGTTTCGAAAGAGACCGTTCAAAGCTACAAGTCATCATGTGAGGCTGCCCAGAAAATGTTGGAAGACGGCAATGGCAAAGGTGCCGATTTCCTTGGCTGGCTGCATCTTCCCTCTTGCATTTCAGAAGAATTCCTCGATGACGTTTTAGCCACGGCAAAATCACTGCATGATCGTTGCGACGTGGTTGTCGTAGCCGGTATCGGCGGAAGCTATCTCGGAGCCAAGGCTGTCATTGACGCTTTGAACAACTCTTTCAGCTGGCTAAAACGTGATGTCAGGAAGAATCCCACGATTCTCTTTGCCGGCCACAATATCAGCGAAGACTACCTCTCAGAACTGACTGAATACCTTCAGGAAAAGCAGTTCGGTATAATCAATATCTCAAAATCGGGTACGACCACCGAAACGGCTCTCGCATTCCGTCTGCTCAAGACCCTGCTAGTCAATATGGTAGGCAAGGAAGAGGCATGCCGTCGTATAGTTGCCATCACCGATGCCCGTCGCGGTGCCCTGCGCACCCTGGCCAATCAGGAAGGCTACAAGACCTACGTCATTCCCGACAGCGTGGGCGGACGCTACTCAGTCCTGACCCCGGTCGGTCTGCTTCCTATCGCCGTTGCCGGCTACGACATCAAGGCTTTGGTGGCCGGTGCCGTTGAAATGGAAAAACAGTGCGCTACCGGATTTGACACCAACCTTTCGATGCAATATGCCGCTGCACGTCAGGCACTTTATGCTTCTGGCAAGAAGATTGAAATTCTTGCCAACTATCATCCGAAACTCCACTACGTATCGGAATGGTGGAAGCAGCTCTACGGTGAGAGCGAGGGCAAGGAGAACAAGGGTCTCTTCCCCGCCAGCGTCGATCTGACCACCGACCTCCACTCTATGGGCCAGTGGATTCAGCAGGGCGAACGCATCATTTTCGAGACTGTCGTATCTATCGCTTCTCCAAACGGCAAGATGGTGGTTCCCACTGACGAGCAGAACCTTGACGGTCTGAACTATCTGGCCGGAAAGCGCGTTGACGAGGTCAACAAGATGGCAGAACTCGGCACCCAGATTGCCCACGTCGATGGAGGTGTCCCCAATATCAAGGTCGTGCTTCCCAAACTGAACGAATACTACCTCGGAGAGATGATGTATTTCTTCGAAAAAGCCTGCGGTATAAGCGGTTATGTCATGGGTATCAACCCGTTCGACCAGCCCGGTGTGGAGGACTACAAGCGCAATATGTTTGCCCTTCTTGAAAAGCCCGGCTACGAGGAGCAGAGCGCTGCAATCCGTAAACGGCTGTAAAATCTTTCTGTAAGAATGTTCGAAGAAGCAAAACGGAAATATCTTCTGGAGCACGGTCATGCGCGCTTTTGTCCGAAAGTCGCCCTTATCGACATGGACGGAGTGCTCTTTGACTCGATGCCCAATCATGCAAAAAGCTGGCTGAAAGTCCTTTCCGACAATGGCATAGTCATTGAGGAGAAGGAGGCTTATATGCACGAAGGACGTACCGGCAGGGGGACAATTGAAATCCTCTACCGCAGATTCTTCCACCGTGAACCTACCGACGAGGAGGTACAGGACCTCTACTACCGGAAAGCCACCCTTTTCGACTCTTTGCCTGAAGCGAAGGTCATGAACGGTGCAAAAGAGGCTCTGGATGCCATCCGAGATTTCGGCATGAACCGGATTCTTGTGACAGGTTCAGGCCAAAAGCTGCTGCTGGGGCGGATTGAGAAGTTTTTTCCGGGCCATTTCACTACAGAGAGAATGGTAACAGCCTTCGATGTGAAACAAGGAAAACCGTTTCCCGAGCCATATCTGAAAGGTCTTGAAAAGGGCAATGCCCAACCCTTTGAAGCCATTGTTATTGAGAATGCCCCTCTTGGGGTTCAGGCCGCAAAGGCAGCCGGGGTTTTCACCGTTGCCGTCAACACCGGACCCCTTGACGACCAGGTCCTTTATGATGCCGGTTGTGATGTTCTGCTTCACAGCATGGGCGAACTGGCCACATCATTGCCTTTAATTGCAACTCCTTTCAGTTTGAAAAACGATGAATAGACTGATTCCTTTTCTTCTGACACTCATTTGGTTACTGGCATCTTTCATCAGTTGCTGCAAACCGGAAGAACCTGTGGAGCCCAAGGAGACACAGCGGACTGTCATCATCTATCTGGAAGCCAACAACAATCTCTATTCGAGTGCATGCGAAAACATTGACTCACTGCTGGCCAATGCTACCGAAAAGGAAATCGGGACGAATAACGAACTGCTGATTTTCCTGAACGGCAGCACCCCCCGCCTGCCCCGTCTGCTGAGGGTTGTTCCGGGCAGCGGAGCAAAGCAATGGTTCGTGGCTGACACCGTACTGCTGAAGAGTTATGCAAAGGGTAACACTCTAACTACAAGTTTCATGAAGCAGGTTCTCAGCGATGCCCAGGAGCTTGCTCCGGCCAAAGAGTACGGTCTGGTGCTCTGGTCGCACGGACAGGGATGGCTTCCGATTGAGGCTCTGACTAAGACAAAGTCCTCTGGTGACAATCTCCTGCGCAGTGCAAAGACTGGGAAGCTGACCAAATGGTTCGGTATCGACAACTCCTACCATTCCTTGGATATTCAAGACCTCAGAAGTGCACTTGAAAATTTCAAATGGGAATATATCCTTATGGATGCATGCTTCGGGGCATCTGTCGAGGCACTCTACGAACTTCGTAACTGCTGCCATTATTGGGCAGGTTCTCCGACTGAAATCATGCAGGACGGCTATCCGTACGGTTCAATCATCAGTGATTTATTTGAAAAGGATGTCAAGACCGGGGTATTGAATGTCTGTATTGCATATATGGACAGGTATTTCAAAGACCCCGACTATCCGTCAGCCTCAATGTGCATGGTCGATATGTCAACCCTTGACGATTTGGCTGAAAGTGCTGCCGGCATGGTCAGTCTTTTCCTTCCCGGCAAGTTACAGAAACCAGATTTCAACTCCATACAGCATCTCGATAATGGTCTGCCTCCCGTTTTCTACGACTTAGAAGGCTATTTTTCAGATGCCGTAGGTTTAAACGATATCGAAAAGTTTTCAGAGTCAAGGCGAGACAGCATCCTGACGGCATACGAGGATTTTTCGGACCAGTTGTCAAAGACTATCATTTATACTGCTCATACTCAGAAATTTTATAGTTGCTTCGACTCATACAGCTCCTGGCAGTGGATACCTTTCACCCACCCCGTCTGCGGCCTTTCCTCCTACATCCCAAGGACAGATAGCAGCAGAGAGCGTTACACAATCTACAACAGGGAGTGGTACCAGACCTCTTGGACCAAAGCAATCGGCATCACGAAACCATAACTTTTTTATGCCGTAACCATTTATAGGATCCGACCATTTTTTCAACCGAAGATTTGCAGATTTCATTCCTCTGCCTTACTTTTGCGTCATCATTCAGGCGGAAGTAGCTCAGTTGGCAGAGCATCAGCTTCCCAAGCTGAGGGTCGCGGGTTCGAGCCCCGTTTTCCGCTCAAAGTTGAGGCGGTCTGGCAGTGCCAGACCGCTTTTGTGTGCTGAAAATGGGGCATGAAAGCTAGCTTTCAATGACCCATTTTCAGCACACAAAAGGGCCATCTCGGGGCATCCCGAGATGGCCCCTCAACTTTGATAGCTCGCCCCCGGCAGGGAAGGGATCTTCGCCACAAAGTGGCGAGAACCCCGTTGGTAACACTGAACAGCAATGCCAAGTCACAAAGTGACGAGGCCCCCAAAACCAAGTCACGAAGTGACGAGGCCTCCCACAACCAAGTCACGAAGTGACGAGGCCACCCCCACAGGTAAATTGTAGGAACCATATTCAGCAAAAAAATCTTTATATTTGCACCAAACAAATAACGATACCCCCGCAAGTTAAACCCAACCACAAATAACACACATGAAAAAGAGCCGTCTCTCCTCAGTGCTTCTCCTGGCCGCCTCCACCCTGCTGGTGCGTGCCCAGGACCCCAATTTTCACATCTATCTCTGCTTTGGCCAGTCCAACATGGAAGGTAATGCCCGTATCGAACAGATTGACGTAGAGGGTATCAGCGACCGCTACCTGACCATGGCTGCCGTCGATTACAAGGGCAACTTCGCCCCCAACGGCATTCCTGAAGCGGTGGAACCCCGCCAGATGGGCCACTGGTACAAAGCCGTTCCGCCCCTCTGCCGCGAAAACAATGGTCTGACACCCGTCGATTGGTTCGGACGTACCATGGTCGAAAACACCCCCGACAACATCCGCATCGGTGTCGTCAATGTAGCCATCGGCGGCTGCAGCATCAACGCCTTCTTGGAGGACAGCATTGAAAGTTACATCCCCGTTTCACCATTCTGGATGAAAGGGATGCTCGCCGCATACGATAACAACCCCTACAAACGGCTAGTCGATATGGCCCGTCTGGCCCAAAAGGACGGTGTCATCAAAGGCATCCTTTTCCTGCAGGGCGAAACCAACACCGGCGACCCCAAGTGGCCCGGCCATGTGAAAACCGTCTATTACGCCCTCCTGCGCGACCTCGGCCTTACCGGTACGGTCATCCCCTTCCTGGCCGGTGAAGTGGTCAACAACGACCAAGGCGGTGTCTGTGCGGCCCACAACGACGTAATCGCCCGCCTTCCCGAAGTTATCGGAGCAGCCAAAGTCATCTCTTCGAGCGGATGCCCCGCCGGCCCCGACTGCCTCCATTTCACGGCTGAGGGCTACCGTCAGATGGGCAAACGCTTCGCATACGAAATGCTCGCCCTCGAAGGGTATCCCGTCCCGGCCGGTCCCCGGTTCTGGCAGACCGATTTCGCCTCCCACATCGTCCATCCCTTCGGACAGGTCACCTTTAACTACAATGCCCCCAAGGCTTCCAAGGTGGAACTTTCCTGCCAGATGTTTCCCGGCACCAAGGAGATGACCCGCAACTCCAAGGGAATCTGGAGCGTAACGGTCAAACCCGAAAAGGCCGACATCTACCCCTACAATTTCATTGTGGATGGCATACAGGTCCAGGCCCAGAACAACATGCAGATTTTCCCGAACGAGAATTTCAAAGCCAGCCTGGTAGAGATGCCCTCAAAGGATGCACTCTATACGGTAAACGATGTTCCCCACGGCCGTGTCTCCTACGTCACTTACAAATCTTCTGTCCTCGGCGAGAACCGTCCGCTTGTGGTCTATACCCCGGCCGGCTATGAAAAGGGGGGCAAATATCCCGTTTTCTATCTGGTCAGCGGCACCACCGACACCGAAGAGACCTGGTTCAAGGTGGGCAAGGTCAATGTCATCCTCGACAACCTGATTGCCCAGAAGAAGGCCGTCCCCATGATTGTGGTCATGCCTTACGGTTATATGAACAACGGCACCCCCAGCCCCACGACCATGGCCGCCACAGAAATGTACAAGACATTCTCACAAGAGATGACCGAGTGCATCATCCCGTACGTCGAAGCCAATTTCAATGTAAAGAAGGGGCGTGACAACCGCGCCATTGCCGGCTTCTCCCGTGGCGGCGGCCAGTCAATCTTCACTGCCTACAGCAACCTGGACAAATTCGCCTGGCTCGCTTCCTACAGCGCCTATCTGACTCCGGAAATGATGGACGTCTGTTTCCCCAACCTCACCACCGACATCAAACAGCTGAAACTGATGTGGTTCGGCGTAGGCACCTCCGACTTCCTCTACCAGAATGTCCTAGACCATCAGGCCTACTTCGACAACAAAGGCATCTCCTACGAAAAAACCTTCACCGAAGGCGGCCACACCTGGATGAACGCCCGCACCTACCTCTCCGAAACCCTCCAGCGCTTCTTCAAATAACCCAAGCACGGAATTTATCCCACCTATAGGCGGCACTACGGAAGGACGTACTCCGGAAGTTTATCGAGGGCAGGGGTTTCGTAGATGGAGATTCGCAGGCGGAATTGGCGCAAGTAGTCGAGGTCGTGCTGGAAAGGGGTGCACCCTTCGGGGAGGTCCAGGCCGGAGAACGACTGGAAATAGCGCATCACTGCGTCGCGCCACCAGATGGCATCCTTGGCCTGACGCTCCAGTTTCACGGCAACCTGCTGGAAACGGTGATTATCGACGTATGGCTCTACGCCGTTCCAGACCTCCATATACGAGCGCACGGCATCAATGCCAGACTGGTATGTCAGACATAGCTCGTCCCACAGTGTTCTGCCGCTCTTCATGGTATAGTCCCAGGGAAGATGATGGAACCAGAGAAGAAGCTCCTCGGGGCATGTGGTGACATCGTTGTACATCGAGCAAAGGGGCTCGTGATACTGCTCAACGGCAGCAGAACCATTCCGTGTCCGGTCAAACCCTACACCGTCGGCTCCCGCCTTGTGGTAATACAGGGGCGACCAGTCGGGACGGATAGAGCCTTCCCAGGGGCCGGGGCCATAGTGGCCTGCGCCGGCAAAAACATGGTGGAGTCCGAGCGGCATCTCGTAATGAACAGTCGTCTCGCGCGAAGAGAGCATCATCTCCTTCACGGGCTGGATAAAGTGTTTGTCGGTCGTGGCAAACGTCTGCTTAAGCCACTCGTCGGCAATCTGCTCCGAAGAAAGGTCCGGGTTCCACGCCATCCGGCCGAAAGCGTACCAGTTGGCCTGGGCAAAATGGTGGCCGCACCAGTTGATGCTGTCGCCGATATTGGCAACACCCGCAATGGCACTGTAACGGTAGGGAATCACCTTTCCTTCGGTAATCGCCGCCACTGTCGAACCCTCCCCTTTCTGGTAGGTATCGCTGTCGAGACACTCCTTCCACATCGGGTGTAGATACACCAGATGGTTGGAATGGCCCAGATACTCCTGAGTCACCTGCATCTCGGCCATCACCTGTGTTCTTTCCAACTGGCCGAACAGTGGACTGAACGGTTCACGAGGCTGGAAATCAATCGGTCCATTCTTGATTTGGATAATCACATTGTCACGGAACTGTCCGTCAAGCGGCTTGAACTCTTCAACTGCCTGACGTGCCCGGTCCGGCGATGTGGCCGCATAGACAAACGCACGCCACATGACGATACCCCCGTAAGGTTTCAGGGCATCGGCCAGCATGTTGGCACCGTCGGCATGGGTCCGTCCGTAGTCCTGCGGCCCGGACTGCCCTTCGGAATTGGCCTTGACGAGGAATCCGCCGAAATCGGGAATCAGCGAATAGATTTCGGCCACCTTACCGTTCCACCATTCAACCACTTTTTCATCCAGCGGGTCGGAAGTGTTCAGACCGGCCAGGTGCTTGGGAGCGGCAAAATTCAAGGAAAGATAGACCTTCAACCCATACGGGCGGAAAATGTCGGCCAGCGTCTTCACCTTAATAAGGTATTCCTCCGTAAGCATGCAGGGATTGGCATTCACATTGTTCAATACCGTACCATTGATGCCGATTGAGGCGTTTGCACGGGCATATTCCGCGTATATGGGAGCATTGGCAGCCAAATCGTCCACCACAATCTCCTCCCATTTCCAAAGAGATTTTCCGGCAAAACCCCGTTCAACCGTTCCGTTCGGGTTGTCCCAATGGTTCAAAAGCCGGTAGCGGAAAGCAGGAACACTCGACACCGTCTCGCCAACAACGGGTTTCTGACAGCACGCCTGCCTGCGCAACAGGTCAAAACTGGCATAAAGAAGTCCCTGCTCAGTATTGGCCGAAGCCGTCACCCCCGCTTTGTCCCAAGTCAGGCGGTAACCCTCCTCACCCAGCGATTCGTCAAAAGATGCAAGCCTCTCCAGGGAAACCTTCTCCGAAAGAAAGCCCAAATTCGCATTGACCACATCCAGAGTTGTCTGCGAACAGGAAGGGAGAGCCGCAGCCGCCTCGCCCAGCCACAATGTATGGCCGTCAGTATCAGCAGGTTTCTCAGGAGCACAAGAGGCCAGCGCACAACCGGCCGCCACCATCAGAAAAGCATGGAAAAGATGATTTGATTTCATAATGAAGTATCTGTTTTGGGCATAAAGGTACAACAAACTTTCACACTTCCCCACCGTTCGAACGGCTCACACAGAAAAAAAGTCCGAAATATCCCCGTTATTTATTGTAAGTGCCTGAAACACAGAGTGCATTTCGTATTTTACGCGAATGATACGCGTAAAATACGAAATGCACTCCACAAGACAGCAAGCTCTTTCAGTTAAAAGAAGTAGCAGGCACCGACCTTCCAGATGCGGGACCGCGCGCTGAGGCCGGCGTCGCCGTTGGCGATATTGACGATACCCCTCTGGCTTCCGACCTGGATGCCCAGTCCGAAATCGAAGGTGTATCCCAAGCCATAGACAAGGCCGAAGTCATGGCTGTTGAAAATCCTATAGCCGTTATCCTCTTTCATGACATCCAAGGAGACATTGTCAGCATTGATTTTTCCGCTAATACCATACGCATAGTAAAAACCCAGACAGACGTCAAAAGTACCGATACCAGCTCTGATACTCGTACGGCTGACAACAGGGACATTAAGCCAATTGGTAGTAGCATCCCCAATTTTCGAGCCTACGTAGAGCTGACTTTTTACATCAACATTGTTCTGATAGAAACCAACTCCGACTTCGATGTACTCAGCAGTGGAAGCGGACTCGGTAACCTTGATATCATACAAAGCATTTGCATAGAATCCAGCCTTAGGAGACATCTCGCTGCTCATCTTAGTATAAGCGCCCAAAGTGAGACCGGCTTCGAGACGAAACTGTGCAGAGGCACTCATTACTGCCATTACCATGACAAGTGAAAGAAAAAGTTTTTTCATGTTGATATAAAAATAAATGGTTAAGAACTATCTCCAGTCAATGGCCGTCATACCATGCAACAACAGGTAATCATTGGCCAAGGAAAAATGATGATTGCCGAAAAAGCCGCGATATGCCGAAAGGGGCGACGGATGGGCCGACTCAAGCACCAAATGCCGGTTATGGTCAATAAACGCACCTTTCTTTTGTGCATACGACCCCCAAAGCATGAATACAATATGCTCACGCTCGCAAGCCAAGGCATGAATCGCAGCATCTGTGAAAGCCTCCCATCCACGGTTCTGGTGTGAACCGGCCTGATGCGCACGCACACTGAGAGTTGCATTAAGGAGCAACACCCCCTGACGCGCCCAACGTTCAAGATCTCCGTCGTTGTAAGGCTCAACATTCAGTTCAGCACGAATCTCCTTGAAAATGTTCTGAAGCGAAGGGGGAAACTGCACTCCCTGCTGAACTGAAAATGAAAGACCATGCGCCTGCCCTGGCTCGTGATATGGATCCTGACCAAGAATTACCACCTTAACTTTGTCAAAAGGACACTGGTCAAAAGCATTGAAAATCAGTCGGGCTGGCGGATAGACAGTCTGTGAAGCATACTCCTGCCTCACATAGTCTGCAAGCGATACAAAGTAAGGCTTGTCAAACTCACCTTGCAAGCGCTGCTTCCAGGAAGAGTCAATCCTAACGTCCATATTATATAAGGTGAATACCGTGAGCGCGGCAAGAGTTGCGCATATCGTCAGGCCAGATACTCGACTGGATTTCGCCGATATGGGCCTTCTGCAGCAGAATCATGCACAGACGTGACTGCCCGATACCGCCGCCAATACTCAAAGGCAGTTCACCGGAGAGAAGACGCTTGTGGAAATAAAGTTCCTTGCGGCTCTCAGTACCGGTCAGTGCCAGCTGGCGCAACATCGCCTCCCTATCCACACGAATACCCATTGACGAAATCTCAAACGCCTGACGAAGAATCGGATTCCAAAGCAGGATGTCGCCGTTCAGTCCGGGAAGCCCGTTATCGCCCTCCGTTGTCCAGTCGTCATAGTCCGGAGCCCGGCCGTCGTGACGTGTCCCGTCAGAAAGCTCACAGCCGATTCCGATTATGAAAACCGCTCCGTACTGCTCGCAAATACGGTTTTCCCGCTGCTTTGGAGTAAGGTCAGGATACATACTCCGGAGCTGCTCACTATGAATGAAGAAAATCTCCTCAGGCAGCCACGGCTTAATGGCTGGATACTGCTCATAAACCTGATATTCAGCCTGCCGCAGCACACCGTATATTTTGCTTACTACTTTCTTGAGGTAGGAAACCGTGCGGTCTTCCTGGCCAATCACCGCCTCCCAGTCCCACTGATCGACATAAAGCGAATGGATATTGTCAAGTTCCTCGTCGCTGCGGATGGCGTTCATGTCGGTATAGATGCCATACCCCTTCTCAATGCGGTAATCGGCCAGGGTAAGCCTCTTCCACTTAGCCAGCGAATGGACAATCTCAGCACGCTGATCGCCCAAATCCTTAATCGGGAACGACACGGGCCGCTCCCACCCCGACAGGTCGTCATTGATACCCTGACCACTAAGGACAAAAAGTGGAGCCGTAACGCGGCGCAGGTGAAGGGCTGATGAGAGACTCTGCTGGAAAAAATCCTTTATCTGCTTGATACCCTGTTCCGTCTGGCGCAGGTCAATGAGCGGTTTGTAGCCGGCAGGAAGAATCAACTGACTCATATTGACAATTAAATAAGACGTTCCGCCGATGCGGAAAAACTGCGGCAAAGATACTTAAAAAAAACAATTCCCGGCACTCCTATTTCTTCCGGTTGTAAAAGCATGAAGATTGGCCCACAATTGATTTGTGGGAGTCACCAAGCATTTGCCGCAGAGGGGAAAGGATAATTTTCTGAGGAAATGAGTACCTTTGCGCCGTTTTTTTGAATCGGAGATGCACTTTGTTCTTTCATCATTGTTTCCACGCTCTTTGACAGGGCTTTCGTGGTGGTTCATGGCCATTATCACGATAGTGTTCGTATGCGGCGCAGTTTATG
>DCHH01000134.1 GCA_002315625.1 Bacteroidales bacterium UBA1757 | reverse complement strand
TGTATTGACTCGGGAATGTAGGATACTTGCCTTATTTTACAATTATCAAACCTTATAACTGCCTTATTTCCCAAAGTACTCCTCTTAAAATCACCAGATTTGTACCAGATGCGAAAAGTAGACACAGAAAATTTTTTTAGATGTTAATGATTTACCAGAGTAGACACTGGCGTTAATTTTCTGCGTTTTGGGGGCCTTGCTGGAGGGCGCTAGAATGACGGACGTATGGAAGTGGAAAGCCGGAGCCATATTCAGGCTAAGACACTTATATGAATTGTGTCAAATAAACAGGCAGAAGCAGCGTCTGCCCATCATGCTTCAAATCCTTAGTATATATGAGATAACGCTTGTCGATAATGGACGAATACTTTTCGCAGAAAGCATCCAGCGAAGCGTGACTGTTATACCCGGATGACTTGACCTCAATGGGATGAAGTTTTGTCCCTCGTGACAAAAGAAAATCCACTTCGTATGAATGGGTAAGATCCTTCGGCCAGGTATAATAGAACAGCTTGTTGCCGGTTGAAGATAGCATCTGAGCCACAACATTCTCATAGACATAGCCAAGATTGGTACTGAGTTTGTCGTTAAGCAATTTCTGATATATGACATTCTCGGTCACGTCTTTATCCCAAAACGCCAGTGTCACAAAAAGCCCCGTATCAGCGCTGAATATCTTATACTTGGAGATTTCTTTAGTCAGCGACATCCCCACATTGGGCTCGTTTGAGTGATACGAGAACAGAGTGGTCTTGCTGTCTTCCAGCTCTTTCATCAACTCAAATAATTTGTTCTGGTCAACATCTCCAAGTATGGCGTATGGTTTGAAGCGATTACTGGTTTGACTAAGCTGAGACGGAATCTCCTTATAGAGCGTCTCAAGCCGGCCGGTATGATCAAGTTTTTGAAAATCATCAAGATAAATCTGGATTATACCACGTTTGGTTTTATCAACAAGGCTGAAATTATTGGTTTCAAGATAAGTGTTGACCGCTTGGGGCATACCACCCACAAGCATATAGAGTCTGAAATCACGCATCTTCAGACGGTGGGCCTTGTCAAGAGGCAATCGCCTGTCATAGAACTGTCTGAGCAAAGGGACAGTGGCTTCATCACCCATTGCCCATCTGAACTCTTCATAGTCCATCGGGTAAAGCGTCACGCGCTCCTCCTCGCTGGGAAGTGTGATATTCTTTGTGTTCTTTTTAATGCTGATAAGAGAACCCGTCTCGATGTAGTCATACCTTCGGTCTTTCACGAGATACTTGATGGCTTGCCTTGCGAGAGGACAATTTTGTACTTCATCAAATACGATGACAGACTTCCTTTCCTGCAAAACGACATTATAGATGGACTGCAACTGGAGAAAAATATAATCGATATTCAGCAAGTCACTAAATAGGGACTTCACTTCATCCGAAGCCTCATTGAAATCGATGTATATGTAAGAATCATATTCGTTCCTGGCAAACAGTTCAACCAGTGTGGATTTGCCGACACGCCTTGCTCCTTCTATCAGTATTGCTGTTTTACCGTCCTGTGAATTCTTCCACTCAAGAAGCCTGTCATAAAGTTTTCGTTTGAATAGTCGTTCCATAGGTAAGGATGATTTTCATGCTGAGTGCAAAAATACAATCCTGCTCGCATCTACGCAAAAATTTTAGGTCAAAATATCCAAAAATACCCAATTCGTCATAACCGAGACCGCGGAACCAAAGATACAACAAACAGACTTTTCTACCTTCCCGTTGTACTGCTCACAAAAAGCAGACACAGAAAATTGTTCAGGATTCCAACAGTTAGACTGAGCGGCAGGCGGTTCGGGCACCTGTCTCCCGTTCCAATAGCCGGCCGTCAGTTCTTCCTGGCGAGTCAGCCTTTTCCGGGGAAAGACTCCTACTCCTGCCTACGGGCTTGAAAGCCAATAATTCCGCAAGTTTATGACAAAACACTCCGCTGGTTAATTTGCCGACAGACATTGTCAGCTTGCATAAACGGATGCGCCTGATGGGACAGATGCAGACAGACTATTCCATAGCGGGCATCTGACGGACAGACATCAGTCCGTTGTCAAAATCAAAAGCCACCGCCGAGCTGAAAAACGGCATGCCGAGGAAACCCAGTTCCTTTATAGAGGTCATTTTTCCTGTCAGCCCGATAGAGACGCCATTATACTCCTGCCCGCAAACGGTGACGGATTCCGCATAGATGCCCTGCGCCACGACATTGCCGTTTGCGTCACGGGCGTCTTGAGGTATGATTTTTCCATCCCTGATTGCTCTGCTGACGCTTTTGTGCCGGCTCATCAGGAAAACCAGCATCGGATTTCCGAAATCCACAATAAGGTTTCCCTTGAGCACGGCCCTGTTCTCCTGACAGGAGACTGCCACCTCTGCCTTCACGACTGGGAACCCTGTCTTCTTGTCAATATGCAGCCTGTAGCATTTCCCGGTGTTCTCGGAAAACACGCCTGTTGACAGTCGGCCGTTCGCGATATCTACGGTCAAGACCCTGCGGCCTGACTTGGCATAGAGGTTCTGGACAGGAATGCTTATACCGTCAAAACCTTTCAGGATGAAGATGGGGCCGCAATACCTGTCCTGCCCTATTTGCAGCTCTCCATTGGCCTTGTATGAAATCTCGTACACTCTGTTGAGCAGCCTCATCTTGGCTTGAGACGGCTCAAACGCCAGAATGCCTCCAGCCAAAACCCTTTCATAGAAATCCTGACCCACCAGCAGGGCCGGTATTCCGGATTCGACCTTAATCTCGCACTGTTCGGCTACGCCTCACTCTGCGAAGAGCAGGGCCAGCCTATTTCCCTTGCAAACAATCTCAACTGTTCAATTTTCGATGGCAATAAACAGTTTGCTTCATCCGTGGCATACAATGAGCTGAAACTTTTTTATCTTTGTGCGCTTGTTTTGATTGAATATTTGAAGCGGCATTTCAAATATTCAATAAATTTCTAAAGTGTAATTATTATTTTCAAGAATATGTACAGTCGTATTTTCAAGATTGACAAAGAATTGGATGAAAGTATCTTTTTATTCGGGGCGCGACAGACCGGAAAAAGTACCGCTCTAAGAAAACAACTGGCCGGAAGCATATATATCGACCTGCTTGACACAAGCATAAAGGCCAGATTCCGCAGGCGCCCCGGTCTGTTGTACGACATGTTGAAAGACAAGCCAGAGAGCACTGTCGTAGTGATTGACGAAATTCCAGAAGTGCCCGAACTGCTCGACGAGGTTCACCGGCTGATGTCTGAGTTCGGACACATTTTCGTACTGTGCGGCTCCAGTGCCAGAAAACTGAAACGAAAGGGATACAACACACTCGGCGGCAGGGCACTGCCCTGCTATTTCTATCCGCTTGTCAGTGCGGAGATTCCCGACTTCGACCTTGACCATGCACTGCTCTACGGTATGATTCCACCACACTACACCTCACGCAACGCCGACAGGAAGTTGTCGGGATACATAGATGTTTACCTGAGGGAGGAAATCAAGGAGGAGGCTCTGGTCAGAAACCTCGGAGCATTCCAGAGATTCCTCGAGGTTGCCGCCCTCTCCGACGGGGAAATGGTCAACAACAGCAACATTGCCCAAGAGTGCGGTGTCAGTTCCGCGACTGTCGCCTCATATTTTGAGATTCTGGAGGACACACTGACCGGATATCTGATTCCGGCATACCGTAAGTCGATGAAGCGTCGTCTGGTCCAGGCTCCCAAGTTCTACTACTTCGACGTTGGCGTGGCAAATCACCTGCTGCACAGGAAGGAACTTACACGCGGAACGCCGGAATACGGCCACGCCTTCGAGCATTTTGTCATACAGGAACTGGTGGCCTACCTTGGCTACACCCACAATGAGGAGAAACTGTCGTATTGGAGGACATATACCGGCACGGAGGTCGATGCTGTCCTTGGCGATGCCAGGGTGGCAATCGAAATCAAATCTGTGGAAGAGGTTCTTCCCCGCCACCTCAAGGGCCTGAAGGTCTTCGGCGATGAATACCCGGAGTCCAGAAGAATAATAGTCTCGCTCGACCCCCTCAACAGAACCGCCGACAACATAGAGCACATCTACCTGAAAGACTTCCTGATAATGTTGTGGGACGGTAAGCTGTAAACGAAATATACAACAAACAAACTTTTCTACCTTCCCGTGTTTACTTTTTCAGTAGCAGCACCCCATCCTGCCTAAAATAACTTGATTGTGAGGTTACGCTCGTACTTTGTAGGTTTGACCTGATATCCGGGAAGTACGTAGCATGCAGTACATCCGACTCCGGTTGTGTTGTAGTCAAGGTTAAGGGTTACACCGTCCTGCTTCTCGAGCTGGTAGGTGTAGACCGCCTTCGTGAGGTTCTCAGTGCTGTAGTTGTATGCGTTGAAGTTGAAGAGCCGGTCCATTGAGAAACGGAGTCCGTGTCCGTTGCCGTCCTCCATCACAACCCATCTGTTGTCGCATCTCAGACCGCAGTCCTGAGGTATGAGGTAAGGCTCGAACATTCCGTCCACATTGTTCTCGTAAACGCCTACCGCATAGCCGCTCTTCCTGTCAGGATAGTTCTCCTCAGGTCCGCGGCCGAACCACCTGACCTGCTGCATATCACCGTTCAGCGTCATGGTAAGTCCGATGCGTGGCAGAAGCGCAGGCATCTGTCCTTCAGGTTCCAGAATATGGTGCAGAGCGACTGTTCCGTCGCCGTTGATGCGGTATTCGTAAACTTCAGAGTAGCCTATGTACCTGACACCGAAGATGTATGCGTCCAGCGAACCTGAAGAGACTCCGCCGAACTGTGAGAAACAGCGCACGTTGATGTAGGCCTGTCCACCGGCTTCGAATGATTCGCATGAGATAGGGAGCCTGGTGATCTTGTCAAGATTGTTGCTGTAGAACTCGTTCGCGATCTGATTGCCGTTCCATGACTTCTTTTTGTTGTAGATGATGTTGCCCTGTCCCCAGCCGTCGACTTCAAGAGCCAGCGGCGCACGCCATACGTTGAACTGGAGAGGTGACTTCAGAAGCTCCTCGCCATTTTGTACTATGCTGTAGAGCTGTCCGTCAGCAGTGAAAGTGTATGCGAAACCGTCACCCTTCACGATGATGTCCTTGTCAGTCTTTGTAAGAGTTGCCTTCCCTGCAGCCTTGTCAGAAACGGCTGCTGCCTTTTTCCATGGGAGCTCGAACTGGTCCCAAGCCATCACCAGGCCCTTCTCACCCCAGATTTCGTCCTCGGCCAGTGCGCTTGACACCTTCAGAAAATACTCGCAGCCGGCTTTGAGCTCAGGAGTATGGAACGGAACCGTCACTACCTTCTTTGAAAGAGGTTCTATGTCCAGGTCTATGGTGCCCTGTTCTATGCAGTCACCGTCTTCGAAGAGCTGCCACTTGAAATCGTAGTAGTCGGCGTTCAGGAAATGGTTGCGGTTCCATACTTCAACCAGACGGTCGTCTAGGCTGAGCAGCCTGCATGAGATAGGCTGTGACGACTTCTGCATCTGATATATCTCAGGCTGAATGGTACGGTCAGGCCATATTGTACCGTAGGTCCTGGCTCCGATTCCATAGCTGAAATACTTCTCGCCGACCTGCTCGCTCTCGAAGTCAAGGCTGAGGAGATCGCCTGTGTTGTCAGCTATCACCACGTTGTCCATGAGTGCGTCGCAGATGTATAATCTGGTGTCCTGGCCATGGGTCTGCTCATTTCGCCCTATGTTGACAGGGAACGGAGCGTTGATGATATTTCCTGAGGCTTCGGTTGAAGCGAGCTCCCTGCCGTCGATAGAGAGAGTCATCCTGCTGCCGTCGTACACTGCCTCGACATGGTGCCAGCTGTACTCCCAGTCTGAAGGGAGACTTGCAGTGAGGACATACTTGTAGTTCCTTGAAGCGGACATGGTCCTGCGCATACCGGAACGGGCATCGGCAGAATCGGACTTCGGAGCCTGATTGGTGTTGATGTAGAAGTTGAGCTTCTCCTTGCCGTCCTGCTGGACGCCGAACTGCCACTCGCCCTTGGTCACGAACGAGCCGCATGAGCTGATGAGCTTGCGGGGCATTACGTCGAAACTGATGGTGAGGTTGTTGCCGGTCACCTCGAGGCAGTCGTCCCTGTAGATCTCAACCCACTCGTCATGGCCGCTAAGGTCAATCACATGGTTCTTTCTGTTTCCAGGGTCAGCAACTATCTTCGCGCCTCCCATGATATGTGCCTTGACATTATGCGATGAGTTGTCCTTGAGGAGCCTTGCATGCTGGGTGAGACCCGGCGAGACGAAATCCCAGACTGCACCGCCCATGGACCTTTCATGGGTATAGATGGCACGCCACATCTCGTCGAACATGCCGCCACCGTTTCCGGCAACCGATATGTACTCGTCCATGAATGAAGGACGGACGTCATTGTCACCATGGAGACCTACCTTGAGGTCGAGTGCCAGTGGGGTGGGGTATCTTGGTCCGATGATGTCCTCGGCAGCGTGGCTGTATGCGTTTCCTCCGTACATCCAGTACTTGGTGTCATCCCATTTGCGGCCTTCCTTGATGACCTCGCCTATGTTCGGACCTTCACCGCTCTCGTTTCCGGCACTCCACATGAGCACGGCCGGCTGGTTCCTGTCACGGAGCACCATCCTGCGGACACGCTCCTGATACATTGGGATGAACCTTTCGTCGCTTGAGACATACTCGGTAGCGTGAGCCTCGACACCAGCCTCGTCAATGATGTAGACACCATATCTTGCTGCAAGTTCGATGTAGCGTGGAACCGGTGGATAGTGGCTGGTGCGCACTGCGTTGAAGCCGTGTTGCTTGAGTATGGTGAAGTCCTTCCTGATGAGCTCGTCGGTTACAGTGTGGCCGTTGTCCGGATCCTGCATGTGCGAGTTCTGGGCATTGACCTTCAGTGGCTTTCCGTTGAGACAGAATACGTTGTCGATGATTTCGACCTCCTTGAAACCGACATCCTGACGGGCATCCTCCCCGGTACTTCCAGAGAGGCTCTTGCCTGTGGCGGCATCCACGAGGTACATCTTGAGTTCGTAGAGATCAGGCGTCTCGGCAGTCCATTTGAGAGGATTGCTGACGGTCTTCTTCATATTCACGACCAGAGAGTTGCTTCCGTCTGCAAAGGAAGCGCTCTGGCTCTCAAGTTCAGCTACTCTCTTTCCGTCCTTGTCTGTGAGGACAGCCTTCACCTTGACCGGGGTCTTGACCGGAGTGGCGTCATAGCTCCTTACGGTTGCCTCAATGCTGAGCTCCGCGTCCTTGTACTGATTGTCAAGGTCAGTGATGACGTGCCAGTCCACAAGGCGGGTCTTTGGTGCGGAATATACATATACGTCGTCGAAGATGCCTGCCAGACGCCAGTAGTCCTGGCCCTCGAGATAGTATCCGTCAGAATACTTGATTACGAGCATTGCAAGGGTGTTGCGGCCCTTCTTGAGGTATGGGGTGATGTCATATTCGGCAGGTTCCTGTGCACCTTCGTTGTAGCCGGCTTCCTGGCCGTTCACCCAGAGAAATGAAGCTGATGCGACTTTCTCGAACCTGAGGAACACCTCTTCTCCTTTCCAGTCTTCAGGAATGGTGAATGAAGTACGGTATGCTCCAGTAGGATTGTAGTCGTGTGGAACGGAAGGAGGGTTTGCTATGAACGGTGCTGACACGTTTCTGAACAGAGGGTCACCGAATCCGCGCATCTCCCAGTTTGAAGGCACGTCAATCATCCCCCACCTGGAGTCCTTGAAGTTCTCCTCGTAGAATCCCGCTGGAATCTCCTCAGGCGTATCTGCATAGAAGAATTTCCACTGGCCGTTGAGAATTTTGTGGTGCTCCGGTATGTAATATGCGCGTGTATCTTCCTGACCGTACTCGAATACATCAAGGTTCTCGATGTAGTCATAGATGTGGGACATGAAATCAAACTTCTCCGCAGCCGGAACAGTGGTGCTGGTGAATACCAGGAACGAAAGGATAAACAGTTTGTGCTTCATAACAGTCGTCAGTTAGCAGTATGATGCAAAAATACGAAAAAGTTTTGGCGGGCCGCACTTTTCTGTGCCTCCTTCTTTTGCTCTTTGGCAAAATGCCTGTCATCCACATGTGCCGATTTCAGTTTCCGGTAAATTTCCGTGACCGTCTCATCCGGAATGCACACTTCTATAATACTCCCCAAAATCAGACCATTTGGCGGTCTGCAAAGTTAGTTCTCAACTATTCTCAATGGAGGCTATCTGTGGATTCTGGAAGGTTTTATCATCACTATCCTGCCCATTCTTCTGGTCGGGTTTGCTGCACGGAAATGGTGTAAGCTCGATTATTTCTCGCTGATGGGAATGCTCTCCGGCGGAATGTGCAACCCCATGGCACTGGCCTTCGTCAACAGCACATCCCCCAATGACAAGGTGTCGGTCAGTTACACCACAGTCTATCCGCTGACCATGTTCATAAGGGTAATCCTCGCCCAAATCCTAATCCTGATAGCCGTCTGACCATATCAGACCAAAACAGCCGTCTCCGTAAGCCTCCTGACCCCGAACCATTTGAAAACAAAAGTAGTAATTTTCGTATTTTTCGCGAATGATACGCTAAAAATACGAACCAAAAAAAGCCCTGCCGAATCCGACAGGGCCGTTATTTATGTTCAGTTAGGGTTATTTGTTGAGGGCTTTCGCTACTTCGTCTGCAGCGAGGCAGAGGAGGATGTAGTTGGGAGCGGTATTGATGCAGCACTCGTTCTCACCCCAGTGGAAAGGATAGTCGTCCTTGTTCTCGAAGAAGTCGGGATTCTTCACGACAAGACCTGGAACAATGCCTCCGGGAATGACCGTATAGTCTGCACGGTTGTTGCCGTATGCAACCTTCTTAGTGTTCACTCCTACAGCGGTAACGAATGAAACATTGCTGTACGGGTGGCAGCCAAAGATGAAGTTAAGACCGGCAAAAACGAATTCAGGATCAATCATGTCAGGGAAGAGTTTCCATACCTTATAGCAATTGAAAGCGCTGGAGATAATCTGAGCGTTTCCTGCCCAGCCTGCACCATTGATGGCAACGCCGTAAGGATTGCCATTTCCACCTGACGTAAGTCTCTCAACATACGCCGGAATGACTGCCTTGACCTTAGCCTGGAACTCCTCGTCCATATCATTGTAGAGTCTGAGACCGGCATTGAGTCCCATGAACTGCATCATAGCGATAAAATTGCCGGCATCGCCGCCAAAGTTCGGCTGATCCTTGGGAGCGGGCTGCGGAGTAAGCTGATCCATGACCAGGGGAAGGAAGAAGTCCTTGTACTTATCTTCACCGGTAGCATACCAGAGCTCGATTGCAGCATTTATTCTGGAATCACCTCTGCCCATGCGGAAACCTCCACGGCCTCCTGCGGGCATGTTCTTCGGGTCAGCGGCCTCAAACCACTTATCCCAAAGCTTAACGGCATTCTTGAGCGACCTCTCGGCCTCTTCGGGATAGTAATCCTTGAGGACGGGATATGCAGCTGCAAGCGAAACAATATCCTGCATCACGCCAGCGGGGCTGAAACGGCTCGTGAAGACGAAGCGGTCATCAGGAGTGCCTGAACGGTCACCCTTGCGCTCGTACCTCTCAAGAGTCGGGTCATAGATAAGGCCGTCGGACAGAGTCATGGCGTCACCAAGATGATGATAGTGATGCATGTCAGGCTGGCCGATCACCTGTGCCACGAAACCGATATTCTCAACCTGAGCATTGATATTGAGGGTTCCGTGCATCACAAGTTGCACGATATCCGGATAGCCGTCAGGAACATGGATATCGGCATACTGGGTCTTCTGGTCGATAAGAGTCTGGTCGCGGTCAGGCTGGAAATAGCGCCATACAGCAGCAAGGTCCTCGGTGGTATTGAGAACTGAATTGGCCTGAATATCAAAGTCTCCGGCATCATACCATCCGCCAACTGCAAGGCCGGGGATGTGCTGGAGGGGCTTCCACTGGTTAAAGGTTTCGTCTTCCTGATGATAACCATCGTGAAGCGTAACGTTTGCGGGAGCCTGCAGAGCGTCATCCATATTGGCGCGTCCGTGCCAGATACGATATGCCTCATTGACCTCCATGTGGTCCATGTTAACCACTAGAGAAATGTCTGACGAAGCGTGCCACTTGTCTGAATATACACCATTGTCAATGGGGAATGCATTAGTCTCAACCCCCTGATATGAAATTGCATACAAACCCTGTTCGCGTACGTCCGAGAAGTCAAGCTGGACGTAGTTGTAACGATGGTAGAACTCACCCCAGACCTTTGCGGTAATTTTCTTGACCACGGTCTTGCTTCCGTCAGCATTAATCTTGAGGAGCTTGGCGGTGGAGGCTGGTTTGTCGTTCTTGTCAAGTTCCACGACAGCAACCTTCTTCTGTGCGGGGGTGTAACCGACCTGAGAGAAACCGATGTTGGCCTTGCGCACCCAAGTCTTTGAAACACTTGGCTCAATGTACCATTCAAGAACCACTCCCGACTTGCCTTCAGGCAGGAACGAGCGCACAACGAAAGTTCCGTTCTGGGCAAGATGACGACCGTCGTAGATTCCGACCTCTTCACTTGAGGTAATGCCAACGCGAAGATTCTCGTCCTCAGGAGCAAGAATAATCTGATGGCCGGTTGCCATCGGACGTGCAACGATGAAATCGCCGCGACCCCTGTCGTCGAATGTGGATTCTCCGTAGTACTGCGGAATCTTCTCTGAGACGGGATGAATTTCCGTGTCATGCATGGGGTACTTGGGGAGAATGCGGCCGAGACCATCGACAAGGTAGTTCTTGCCGAAATAGGAAGCGGGGAAGAACTCAAGGTTCATACCGGCCTTTCCGACGAGATTCTCGGGAACGGGCTTGTCAAGGATGACCTGCATCATGACTCCTTTGTCCTGGGGAAATACTCTCAGCTTTGAAACGAAGTCATAGTCCTTATAATCAAGAACCACCTCAATGCTGTTGTCTTCACGGTTAACCGTCCTTGAAGTCATCTCACCGAAGATATCCCACTGTTCGGGAGTGTTCATCAGGCGGATTCCTCCACCGGTGCTGATGCGCTCTCCCCTTTGGATGATTTCAATACCGGCAAACTTCTCATCAAAGAATCCACCATTGTAGATATTGCTATAAACTAGGACATTAGTACCTCGGTCCTCAAAATACTCAAGGTCATTAAGCTTAATGGACTGCTGCGTGCAGGCACTCAAAAAAACGGTCAAAAAGACAGTTGCGGTCAATAGGCGGCTGAGTTTCATAAAATGTTACTATTATATTTGGTACAAACTTATAAAAAATCCACAACATTTACGGCCATTCAGACAAAAATATGCAGCAACGAAAATGGTGACACAGATAACACTTACCAAGGAATTTTATGTTAAAAATATACCATCAATGAACCAAGACCAAAAAACAAAGCACTAAAAATTCAAGTATTGACAAAAAATGTTTGTCAAAAGAAATATTTTTGTAATTTTGTGAACGAAAAAAACAAAAGCTATCGTCAATAGCCGTATTTACAAAATTAATTCATTCTTTTATAAATAACCATCATTAACCACAAAATTCCAAAAACAATGAAGAAAAGATTGCTTCTGTTGTTGGTATCACTTATGCTGATACCGTTCGGAATGTCAGCCCAAAGCATTTCCGTGAAAGGTAATGTGAAGGATGCTTCCGGAGAACCCGTCATCGGAGCGACCGTCAGAGTCGTCGGCAACAACTCTATCGGAGCCGCCACGAACCTCGACGGTGATTTCCAGCTCGATGTTCCCGCCGATGCCAAGGAACTTGAAATCAGTTTCGTCGGCATGCTCGCCAAGCGTGTTGCCATCGTAAAAGGATCACCCATTCAAGTAGTTCTGGAAGAAGATTCCGAACAGCTTGACGAAGTGGTCATGATCGGTTACCAGGCCGTCAAGCGCAAAGACCTGACTGGTGCCGTATCAAGTATCAGTTCCAAAGAAATCGCAGCCATCCCCGTGACAGACGTCTCTCTGGCCCTTCAAGGCAAACTGACCGGTGTTAATGTCACTTCACAGGACGGCCGTCCTGATGCTTCGGTTTCAATCAGAGTTCGTGGCGGCGGCTCCATTTCGCAGTCCAACGACCCCCTTATCCTTATTGACGGTGTCACAGGGTCTCTATCCGATGTTCCTGCAGACCAGATTGAAAGCATCGACGTACTGAAGGATGCCTCCTCGACAGCCATCTATGGTGCACGCGGTGCCAACGGTGTTATCCTGGTCACCACAAAAGGAGCCAAGACCGGCAAGGTGACCGTATCATACAACGGCTATGCCAAATTCAACACCCCGACCGGATATCTGGAGGCACTCGACCCGTACGACTATCTCTGCTACACCTGGGCAAGCGCCCGCGCCAACGGCGGCTCCTACGAGGATGACCTCGTGAACGCATTCGGCCTTACAAATAAGGGAATTGAGAAATACCGCAATACCGCCACCTACAGCGAGCAGAAAGCTGTGTATAATGACTCATTCACCCACAACCACGATGTCACAATCAGCGGAGGTACCGACCTGACAAAGGTTATGGTATCCTTCAACTACATCGACGATGAGGGTATGAAAATCAATTCCTACAAGAAACGGGCCAACTTCTCCATGAAGGTCAACCAGAAGATTTTCGACAATCTGAACGTCTCTTTCGATGCCCGCTATGTTGACATCGACAAGATGGGCAGTGAGGGTACCACAAACGGTGCCGGCTCCATCCTCTCATACGCCTACCGTTTCCGTCCGATTGCCACCTCCGATATTCTGGGCGACAAGAATGCCCTCTACGGCGGCAACATCGAAAACTATGCCAAGAACAGTATGTGGGACGAGTATAGCCCCTCTGCCCGCCTGGGCGACTATGAGCCTCAGACTCTGACCCAGCACCTCCGCGGCCTGGCCTCCCTGAACTGGGAAATTGTGAAGGGACTCACCTACCACACCGATTTGAGCATGAGCCGCAGCTGGAACCAGAACCAGACATGGAGCGGTGCCATCTACAATGATTATCTGCAGCGCGATACCGAAACCGGTGAAAGTATCAAGTTGTACGCCGGTAACGCCACATACGGAAAATCCGACAGCTGGAGAATGCGCTGGACGAACACCCTGAACTATGATGTACAGATTGGCAAAATCAACCATCTCAACGTTCTGCTGGGTCACGAAGTTTCCAATTCAGGCGGAACATACGAGTCCATCACCTCAAGCTATTTCCCCGCCAATTTCACGAAGGAAAATGCCTTTGCCATGATGAACCAGTACGATGCAGAGAAAGGTTCTACCTCATCTTCCACATCCAGCTCCATTCCTGACCGTCTTCTTTCATTCTTCGGCCGGATTAACTACACCCTGCTGGACCGTTACCTCTTTACATTCACGATGCGTGCCGACGGCAGCTCGAAGTTCGCACCCAGCAACCGTTGGGGTTTCTTCCCCGCCGCCGCCTTTGCATGGCGTATCAGTGAGGAAGGTTTCCTCAAGGATGTCTCCTGGATGAACAACCTGAAACTCCGTCTGAGCTATGGTACGGTCGGTAACGACGGAATCAGCTCAAGCCTCTGGTCACAGACCTGGGCCGCCCAGAGCGATACCCGCTACCAGTATGTCATTGATAACCAGTACCAGACAGCCTACAAGTTCTCCTCTTCCACTCTGGCAAACGACCAGCTGAAATGGGAAACCACAACCACCCGTAACGTCGGTATCGACTTCGGCTTCTGGAACCGCCTGAACGGTAGTATCGAACTCTACTGGAATACAACTTCCGACCTGCTGATGGCCACCTCCATCCCCGGCATCACCGGTTTCACAACAACCTACGCAAACATCGGACAGACCTCCAACAAGGGTATCGAAATTGCCTTGAACGGTGTTATCTTCCAGAACAAGGACTGGAACATCCAGGCCGGATTCAACATCAACTTCAACAAGAATAATGTAGATAAGCTTGCCGACAATGTCACCGGTCTCTACAGCACCCTTTGGGCCTCCAGTGCTACCCGTCCTATCAACGACTATGTGCTGAAAGAGGGTGAACCTGTCGGACTTGTCCGCGGTTTCATTGCCCAGGGCTTTTATACTCCGGAAGATTTCAACTACGATGCGGCAACCGGCTGCTATACTCTGAAGGAAGGTATTGCCGATGTCAGCACCGATGTATTCCCCAACTATCACGGCATCCCAGCCGGCGGACGTCCCAGCGGACAGGTTGCCTATCCGGGTATGGCCAAGTTTGAGGATGTCGATGGCAGCGGTAAAATTGACGATGCAGATGCTACCATCATCGGCAGAATGGCCCCCAAGCACACCGGCGGTTTCAATGTCACTGCCCAGTACAAGGGTATTGACCTGGGAGCCTACTTCAACTGGAGCTATGGCAACCAGATATACAACGCCAACAAGCTGGCCTCATTGTATGGATATAAGGAGAGCGGTGTCTTTGAGAACAAGCTTTCAATTGTCCGCGACTGCTACAAGCTCTATGATGTTGTAAATGGCGAACTTGTACAATATACGACTCCCGAGCAGCTGAATTCAGCCAATGCAAATGCCGTCTATCCCGTTGCCTTCAACGAGAACGGCGTTGTTACCACATACGGTATCGAAGACGGTTCCTACCTGCGTCTTGGTACTCTCACGCTGGGTTACACATTCCCCAAGAGCCTGATGAAGAAAGTCGGTCTGCGCATTTACGGCAGCATCTACAATGTCTTCACCCTGACCAGCTACACCGGTCTGGATCCCGAAGTGAGCACCAACACCTCACAAAACAACCAGGTATATCCGACCTTAGGTCTGGACTGGGGTTCATATCCGCGTGCCAGGTCGTACATCGTCGGTCTTAACTTATCCTTCTAATAATGTGTAACAGTTTTAATCAAGCGCAATTATGAAAAAAATCTCTTATATTTTCATGTTGGTCTCCTGCTGTGTGCTGTTCACACAGTGCAAGAACTACCTTGAGACATCATCGCCCTCCAATGCGGACGATACCTTTGTGACTTCCAGCGAGTCTGAGGCCTTCAAGATTCTTTCCAGTGCATACGCCAACTACCGTCAGGGTGGCGTGATGGGTGTCTATAACTGGAATGACCCCATCAGTTCAGACATGGAATACTACCCCGAAGCCGGTTCTTCCAACAACTCCAATGCAAAAATGAACCCCTCCATTATGACCGTCAATTTTGTATCTGGAGGATTCAACTCACTCTATCAGGTAATCACATACGCACGCAAAGCTGCTGACCTTATTGGAGCCAAGGAGGAATACCTGGCAGCCAAGAAAGCCGGAAAGGCCAACAATTGGACACAGCTTTACGGAGAAGCCGTCGCTCTGAGGGCTCTCTGCTATTTCGACCTGACCCGTCATTTCGGTGATGTCCCCTACGGATATGAAAACCTGTATGTTGAGGAATTCGAGCTGACCAACCGGTATGACATTTACGCAACTTTGCTCCAACAGCTGGAAGAGGCTGAACCCCTGATGTACAAAATCGGAGAAAACGGCATCAATGCCGAGCAGATTACCCGTACCTTCGTTGATGCCCTCATCGGCAAAATCTACATGTTTGCCGGCAGCTACCAGACCATCCGCACCGATATCACCGGATTGTACGGCGACCGTACGTTCGAGGTGAAGGCCACGGATGCAGCCAATAAATGTCAGTACGCCCGTCTGACCGACTACAAGACCTATCTGGAAAAAGCCATTACCTATCTGGAAAAGGCTTATAAGGAGAATGCCGGAACCTGCAAGCTCGTCACCACTGACGAATTCGGAAACAACACCCCGTTCCAGGCTCATTTCCAGTATGGCATGAACCTCAGTGTCAGCCCCGAAGATGTATTCTGCATTGGTACTGCCCAAGGTCCCTCAGGTACAGGACAAGCCATGAACGGAGAATACGGCTATGCATTCGGTCGCGGTTCTTCAGGCGGTAACAACACCGCACCGAACAAACTGTTTGCCGCTGTCCGCATGAATCCCGCATTCTACTACGGCTTCTATACCAACGACGACCCACGTCGTGACGTAAGCGCCGTTGTTACCGGTTTCGATGGTAAGGGCAACGAAAAAGTCATCCCCTTCAAGCCCAACTCAAAGGCCGATGGAGGTGGTATCTGCCTCAACAAGTGGGACCTTTGCCGCATGCAGCCGGTCTATATCGGCAAACAGCGTATGGCAGGTATCAACTGGCCCATCACCCGTATGGCCGAAGTTGTCCTGATGCTGGCTGAAGCCAATGCCGTTCTCGGAAACACCCAGAATGCCCTTAACTATGTAAACGTCATCCGTCAGCGCGCATTCGGAGACACAAACCATGACATCACCTCTTCCTCGGATATTGTGGAGACTGTCTTGAATGAGGCTCACTACGAGCTCTTCGGCGAAGGTCATATCCGTTGGTTCCTCATCCGTACCGGCAAAATGGCCGAGAATATTTTCAAAGCTTCAACCCAGTACAGCGAAATTGCTGCCGCCATCAACTCCACGGGCTATTATGAGTTCGCAAACGGAAACCAGTTCCCCGCCTACATCTGGACAAAGCAGGTCCCCGGTGCCGTCCTGACTGCCCGTTGCACTGATGAAAACGACCCTGTCCGCTTCCCGGGCTGGCGCGGCATATATGACTTTTCCACCACCACAGCGAAGGTGACCGGAACTGACCATAACACCGCCATTAAGGGCCTTTTCAAATTCATTGCTGACGGTTCAGCCGAAGCAGATGCTTTGAAGGCAGACGGTTACACCAAGTTTGATTACGGTTCTGTGTTTGCTGCAAACATTGCCACCTATATCGACAACATGGGCTCAGGCATCAAGTCCGGGAACGACGTCCCCAAATACTTCTTCCCGATTCCTTCTGAAACCATTAGCCAGTCGAAAGGTACCGTCACTAACGGCTACGGACTACCTAGCGAATAATACCGCATTCCTCTAAAATAACGAAGCGTGGCGACTGAAAAGTCGTCACGCTTTTACTACTTTTGCGGTTTAATGAGGACAGGTTCCATTGGACCAACGTCTTCACGAACTACTAGCTGACATAATGAAATCATGAACAAGCATCTTCTATTTGCCATTTTTATCCCGGGACTTTTCTCCTGTTGTCAGGATGTTAGCGAATATGATTCCTTTGCACAAAGCTGCAGGGAACATGTTTGCGGTGACTATAAAATGATGTACCGTGAAGGTGGCGAGGGGGCTTTTGTCTATTCCTATCTTGCTCCCGGAAGCAAAAGCTACGACAAGGTGCTCTGGGACTGGGACTCATGGCTGAGCGATGTCGCGCTACAGCAGATTCTCTCAGAAGTCGGCACGGAGCAGGACCGTCAGGAGGCACTGAGGTACGAGCAGGGGTGTGTGCTGAACTTCCTGACCTATACCGATGACGACGGCTACATGCCAATTGGCATAGACCAGCAGACCGACCCCCGCAAAGTCAGGCCAGAGGATGCTTTCCGAACCAATATGCACAAGCCGGTGATAGCCCAGCACGCCGCATTTCTTACACGACAAAATGGAGGTGATGCCACTTGGATATCCGGCTATTACGACCGTCTGGCAGCATTCCTAAAGGCATACAGTACCTATTACCGTCATGAGGATAGCGGCCTGTTCTACTGGCAGGACGACATGGCCGTAGGAGTTGACACCGACCCGTCAGTTTTCTACCGCCCGGCCGGAAGCTCAGCATCAATCTACCTAAACTGCCTGATGTACCGCGAATTGCTTGCCATGGAATACCTCTCCACCCAACTGGGTTTTTCGCAGGCGGCAGAACAATATAAGGCCCAAGCCGCCGACCTTGGTGAAGCAGTCAGACAATACTGCTGGGACGAGCGCGACGGCATGTTCTACTCGGTTGACATAAACCTTCTTCCGGCCGAACCTCGCCCTGAGATGTTTTTCGGCCATCCTTTCATGTTGCATGAAGGTGGGCCAAGAGATTATCCGTGCCTTATCCAGCGCATCGGTTCGTGGACCGGCTTCATGGCAATGTGGGCAGGGATAGCCACCCCAGAGCAGGCCCAGAGGATGGTCAAGGAAAACCTGCTGTGCGAAAACACTTTCTGGGCACCATACGGCGTCAGAACACTTTCCAAGCAGGAAAAGATGTACAGCATGGCCGCAACCCACAACCCCTCCAACTGGAATGGTCCAATCTGGGGCGTCTCCAATTACATGGTCTTTCGTGGTCTCGTCCGCTACGGCATGGACCGTGAAGCCCGTGAGCTTGTCCGACGGACAGTAGCCTTGTACGGAAAAGACCTGAATGATAACGGCACACTACACGAATATTACAATCCGGACACTGGAGAAGGCCTCATAAACCCAGGCTTTCAGAACTGGAACTACCTAATCCTAAACATGATAGCCTGGGCTGACAACGGTCCCCTCATAACCGGATTCTAACCGGCACCAACCCATATCCAAGACAACACATTACCATTCATAAATCAAAAACAAATGAAAAAATTGTTCCTTTTATTTATTGCATTAATTACTGCAGGAATTGCAATTTGCCAGGAAAACCCTAATGACTCTACAAGAAACGCCCACTGGTCTGACGAGATTCCTTATCCTGCAAATACGTTTCTTAACCATGTTACCGACATAGGAATTGCCTACCGTGATACGGTTTTCTGCTATTTAAAAACAAAGATAGATGACAAAGGGATATATCCCGAAAGACACATTATCCTCCCCACAGACACAACAATAAAGTTGCTCCCTGAACAACCAGTTTCTCTCTTTGCGGTTTTCGATGCTTATGCTTCAATGAAAAGTTTTGATAAGGAAACCAGAAAGGCAAACATAGACAACATCAAGAAAATGCACTTCGAGACAAAGTTTTTCGATGCCTACGGAAATATTTGCAATCACGACTCAATCGACAATAGATTACAAGATGATATCGAAACCCTGCTATTTGAAGCCAAACGAACTATAGATCTTAAAATTCCATTACCATATTCCAACGGCGGAAACTACTACTGGATATCGAAAAACAACGTTGACAAACAAGTCAAGAATGGACATATACGTATTGAGAAACCTGCATCAATAACCATTTCAGCTCCCAAGAATAGAATCTACGACACACTTCTTGTCACTTCCAGTGTAGGCTGCGCTTTCCCATACGACATAAACATGAAAGGCGCCAGTGTCGATTTCACGCTCATTGATGCACTCGGCCGAAAGCTTGCGGAAAAGACCGTCAACATAGCCTCAACGACCGACACCTTAATGGAATATGTCCAGAATGACACCATATTCCATCGTCTCAAGGCCACAAGCCCGTACTATTATGTGATTTCCAAGCCTTCATGGAAAACCACGAGCGACACGGCCGAGATCAGCATGACGATTACCGACAAAAGTTATTCCTATACAGGTCCCGGCTTCAGCTATGCCAAAAGCATATATTCTTTAGGAGTAGTTGATGACAAAACCGACACCACATACCATTTCAACAGAGACACCGTCCAGTTAGCAAGTCACCAGTCCATCGGCTATAACTACACCTTCAGAATGATGCGTGACGGCGATAAGGATATTGACAAGCTAAATCTCGACACCATTTCAAACATCAAAGCCGGATACACTGCTCAGGACATCTACGGAAATATCCTCATCAGCGACGATTACAGCTCCAACATTATGGATATGGTCAAAATAGCAAGAATCGTAACTGTCGGCGGAGGCTCTTCACTTCACCATTCCGGTGTACTCAACAGAGGAGGAAACTATGTTTTCAACTTCAACAGTTCCGTCTGCAAGCCACAAAGCGACACTATTACGTTTTTGTGCCAGCCAAGATTGGATGTCAACGCCTGTGATGAGAATAAAGAACCGGCAGCCCTCACCATAGGTAAAAAAGGCTATTTCCGCGCAACTGTCGGTAGCGGCTTCCCGTTCAATCCGGCCGAATATCAAGGCAAGACCGTCAACTTCGAGCTGCTAAACGGCAGCAAGCAGCAGATAGCCACAAAGTCCATCATACTAAATGTCAGCAATGACAGCACCCTGATGGAATACTGCGTTGACAAACTCATCTTCGAGCAGGACATAGAAGACAACCGCTATTATGTAGTTGTTTCAAACGGCCTCAAACAGGACACAATAGCATTCGATGCAATATCCGATCCCTCCGCCATTGAGCAGACCGTCATCTCCCCTGCCCTCCCGGAGGACGAAAAAACCTACAACCTTAATGGCCAACCCATAAGCAGCGACTACAAGGGCATCATAATCCGCAAAAACAAGAAATACCTTGTCAGGTAGCAAAACAATGATATAAAAAAATGGGTGACCACCAGTCTTTCGGCCGATGGTCACCCATTTTTTTTTTGACAAATCAAGTCTTACAGCACTTCGAAATCGAGCGACTGGAGGTCGCTGTCGAGGGAAGATTTTCCGTACAGAATCTGGTACTTGCCAGGACGTACGCTGAGCCCGTCAACTGACTCGTCATAGTACTCAAATGCGGAGCCCGTCAAGGTAACCTTCACGGTGGCAGATGCGCCGGCAGCAAGAGAGACCTTCTGGAATCCCTTCAAAGCCTTGATGGGGGCCTCGGGATTATCAAGACTCTTGACATAGACCTGAGCAATTTCCATTCCTTCACGCTCGCCGACATTCTTGACCGGGAAAGAAACCGTCACCTTGCCGTTCTTCTTCATCGAATTCTTCGAAAGTTTTCCCTGGCCATACTCGTATGAAGTATAGGAAAGGCCATATCCGAAAGCGTAGAGCGGAGTGCCCTGGAAATAGCGATAGGTACGATTTTCCATGCTATAGTCAAGGAAATCAGGCAGGTCATCGTTTGAAGCATAGAATGTAACCGGAAGCTTGCCGCTGGGATTGAAATCACCGAAAATGACGTCTGCCAGAGCCTCACTGCCACCTTCGCCCGGATACCAAGCCTGAAGCAATGCACCGATATAGTTCTCCACGCTGGCAAAAGCGATGGCCGAACCGGAGCAGTTCACAAATACGACCGGCTTACCGGTTTCAAACATGGCACGGACCAGACGCTGCTGCACTTCGGGAAGCTCAATATCAGCCTTGTCACCACCCTCGCCTTCCAGCTGGGCAGAAATACCGCCAATGACGATAATAGCATCGACCGTGTTGGCCATCTTCTTTTCAGCCTCAAAATCGGCATACACACGCTGACAGAACGATGCGTTGAACATTGCAAACGGAGCACCTCCGCGACGATACTCAATTTCAATCTTGTAGGGAACTCCCTCTTTTACTGAGAATTCCTTGTATTCGACCTGACGACGGAAACCAGGCATACGGCGTAAACCGCCAGGCTTGGCATCCTCAATCACCTTGCCGTTAACCTTGAGAATATAGCCGTTGTCAGAAGAGACGGCATACTTCATCGGGCCGGTAAAATCGGGAATATATGTTCCAGTAGCTCTCAGTGAAATCTTGTCAGTCGGCACACCCTCAGCAAAGCCGTAAGCGCCGAAAGTACTGAAATTCAGAGCAGAAGTATAATCATTTGAGACAACCGGAGTCCCCTTCAGTTCGTTATTGTCGTAGAAATCGACATGCAGTCCCTTGCCGTCATTGAATTTCTCAATAAGGAAAGTGGTGTTGTAATCATCGGTCAGTTCGCAAGCCTTAGAATAAAACACATTTGCCTGAGGCACAGCGGCCTTGATGCCATCCAGCAAGGTGTGGGTATGCTCCTTAATCGGGGTACCGCCATAGTTACCGTTCAGCAGAGCTGCATCATTGGCATTCGGACCGACCACCAGAAGGTTCTTCACATCCTTAGAAAGGGGCAGAACGTCATCATTCTTGAGCAGTACCATCGACTCCTGAGCTGCACGAACAGAAAGTGCATGATGCTCCTCGCTGCTGATTACATCCTCTCCCAGACCGGCCCACGGCAGATTCTCAGCGGGGTCGAACATACCAAGTTCGAAACGTCCCTTGAGGGTGCGACGCAGGTGCAGGTCCAAATCCTCCTCCTTGACAAGTCCCTTTTCCAGAGCTTCGGTCAGTACCATCATAACCTTTCCGCATTCCAGGTCGGTACCGTTCAGGACGGCATCAACAGAAGCCGAAAGAGGTCCGTCGTGAGTTTCATGCTGACCTCTTGTGTAGAAATTGTTGATAGCATCGCAGTCGGTAAGAACTATTGCATCATAACCCCACTTGTTGCGCAGGATATCAACCAGCAGGCGGTCGTTTGAGCAGCAGGGAGTCCCCTCATAGCGGTTATATGCGCACATAACTTCCTGAACATCACCCTCAACCACGAGTTTCTTGAAAGCGGGCAGATAGGTTTCCCAAAGGTCACGCATCGAAACAGAGGCATTGTATGTATGACGCAAGGGTTCAGGTCCGCTATGCACGGCATAGTGCTTTGCACAAGCGTGGGTCTTGAAATACTTGTCGTCGTCGCCCTGCATACCCTTGACATTCTCCAGTCCGAGAACTCCCATCAGGTAGGGATCCTCACCGTAGGTCTCCTGGCCGCGTCCCCATCTCGGGTCACGGAAAATGTTCACATTGGGGCACCAGAAAGTCAGTTCAGGATTCCCGGGATAGTAGGTCACACCCATCGGAACGTTGAAGACATTGTGGTCTGAGCGGTTCCAGTTGGCGCGAGCCTCGTCTGAGACGGTCGAGAACACCTCATAAACCTGCTCCGGGTTGAAGGCAGCCGCCATACCGATAGGCTGCGGATAGACCGTGTAACCATCCTGGCGTACACCATGGCAAGCCTCGCTCCACCAGTTGTAGGAAGGAATGCCTAACCTATCAACAGAGACAGACTTATTCATCATAAGACCGACCTTCTCCTCAGGAGTCAGCAGGGAAATAAGATTCTCAACCCTCTCATCCACAGAGAGATCAGGGTTCTGGAAAGGATAGTCATAGACCGTCTTCTTTCCACACGAAGTTAACAGAAGTACCAGTGACAGAACCGGTAAAACAATGTGTCGAACAATTTTCATACCTTATTTATCAAAAAGAATTTAGTGATCGGTTATTTATGCGGCTAAGGTATTTCAAAAAGGTCGGTTCTGCAATTAGTTACAAAAATAAAACTATTAAAAATGATTCAAACATACCTTACATTCTGCTTTTTGCCGATTCGCCGGCACCAGTTCCTTTGTACTTACTGTTGGCGCTATTGAAACGATATGAGGCCCTGAGCTGGATACAGGGACGGTAGCCGTTGTTTGACTGAGTGACGAAGCAGTTGCCATAATCGGTGGTGAAATAAAACACACCTTTGTTGAGAATATCCTCCATTGAAAGACGGAACGTCAGGGCATCGTCCTTCAGGAACGACTTCTGCACTCCGAAACTAAGCAGATGCGTGGGCTTCAGGATTGTCATGACCAGCTGCTGCATCGGGCTGGTATATTGGTAGTCAAGGTCAATCTGCCAGCTGTGGGGGAAACGGAACGAATTGTTTGCCTGAATGAGGAACAGTGGGTCGTTCAATTCAAGGGTTCTCTTCCCTTCCGGCACCCTCGGGTCGGTCACGACAGTCTTGAAAAACTGCTTTTCCATTCCAATGGTATAATTGGGCTGCCACACACCAATTCTCGGAGAACCATTCAGATAGAAACAAAGCTGCCTGACAGGGTCATTTACATTGGCATTCTGAATCATCACCACCCCCTCGTCATTGTAAGGATAGGCAACCTGGTAGAATGCATTATCGACCCGTTCGTACAATGCGGTAAGAGTCATGAATTTCCAGTTGGCATTCAACGACAGGGTCCGGTGGATTTCATTCTTCATCTTCGGGTCGCCGGTCTGATAGGCAAAACGGTTGTCGTAGGAGATTTCATTGGTAAGCATGTTGTACGACGGACGCTTCGTCTTGCCCGTATAACTGAGTCCCAGAGCGACCGGACCCGCCTTGGTCGAAAAAGAGAACGACGGAAACCAGTTGTCCTGCAGACGCTTCAGGTCATTGTCATGGTCCATGTAATTCGTGTAGTTCATAGAGACATGCTCATAGCGAAGCCCCGCGCTGAACTGGCCGAAATCGACCCCGAACCCATATTCGACAAATCCTGCAATCGTATTTTCCTTCAGTGTGGCATCCGAAGAGGGAATTTCGGCTTTTGTAATCCGATACTTCTGCCAGCTGTCAACATACGTCTCTTCAACGCCCGCATTCAGCTTACCTTTCCATATCGGGTAGGAAAAGACCAGTTTGCCAGCCCCCATCGTCACACCCGACTCAGAACCGGTCTTGATGTTGACAGGGTCAAACCAGCTGGTTTCCTCCACATTTCCCTCGTGGGTGTTGTCGCCCTTGACAAAATCACCATTGAAATTTATGTTCAACTTACCGACATTTCCGTCGTAGTAAATGTTTCCCAACCATTGGTCATTGACCGGGTTGTACCCTTTGTTGACCGTTGTGACATGGTCAATCTGGACATCGTCGCGGAACACATCCTCGTCCATGTACAGATAGTCGTCATTGATTGTCCCATTGTCATACTGAAGCTTGAAACCCACCGAGTGGTTTTCGTTAATCTGCCAGTTCACACCACCAATGTACTGCCATCCGCCGCTGTGACTCTCGTAGTGGAGAATACCTGTCTGGCGGTTAGTCACGACCTGATCGCCACTGAGGGTATAGGTTCCACCGTCGATATTGCTGATCTGATACCCGCGCTGGTTCCAATATACCAGTTTTCCGAAGATGTCAACCCCCTTTACACGATAGTTCAAGTCCAAGACGCTCCACGAGGGTTCCGCATCGTGACAATCGTAAATGTGCTGCTTGGCCTGCGTAGTCAGGGCAAAACTGAAGCCGTCGCCCTGGTGCTTAACGGTACGGATTTTCACCACGCAGCGAACCTCTCCACCGTACTCCGCTCCCGGATTGGAAATCACCTCTACAGACTGAATGTCTTCCGACATGAGGTTCCTGAGTTCGGTATTGTCCGTCACCTTCCGACCGTTGATATAATAAAGAGGTGCACCTCTTCCGATGACCTCCAGGCTTCCCGCCTTCGAAATCATGCCCGGGACCTTTGCCAGAACGTCCAGCGCATTTCCCACATGGCTCAGCACCGAACCGTCAATCTTCGTCACGACGGCGTTTCCCTTGAGTTCCGTCTTGGGAAGGCTGCCCTTGACAACGGCCGCTTCAAGTATCTGCGCATCAGGCTCCATCCGGACAGTCTGCCCAGAGTCGAATGCGTCCAAAGAAAAAAACGCCGGTTTATACCCCATCATGGAAATGCGAATCAGACTCACATTCCCCTTATTTTCCACCTCGAAGAGTCCGTCGGTATCGGTAACGGTTCCAGCCACGACAGAGGAATCCGGCAAGGTGTAAAGTGCCACCGTGGCAAATTCCATCGGTGCACCCGTCTCGTCCAGGACTTTTCCCGTAAGATTCTGTCCGTCAACTTGCAAACTAATCGCAACCATCACAATGCAGGCTGCCAGCATCTTTGTCCAAATTGTATTCATACTTCGGTTTTTTATTCGTCTATCTTGTTTTCAAAAACCGTGCCAAATAATACAATCATCTGTTTATCAGATTGTTATCATTTACATTGGACAATTCCCCGTAAAGTTACCTTACACGTCCGTCAATTTACTTTACAAAGCTTCTGATAAAGCTGCGAATAGAATAAGTCTTTGCGTACAATTCTGTAGTGAGGATCATACTTTTCACTGAACGTCTCGCTATGATGGACAGCGTAATGTCCCGACGCCAGCACCTCGTCAATCAATGCCTTATCCTCCTCAAACCCATCCAGTTCAATCGGCATCGAATCTATTACCTTCAATATTTCTTCCCACCGGCTTGCCCATAGCCCTATTTCCGGAATTTCAACAGTCCAAACCCCTCCAACAAAGGCATCAAACAATTCTTGCCTGGTGATGTAACCTTTCTGCACAGCACACAGATGCACCCTGAAAAAAGAGCTGTCAGCCCCGATAGGTTCGAACAGCACATCAGACTGGTCTGAAGTCTGCAATTCCCAATCCAGATATTTCCCCGCCGAAGTCGTGTCGGCCACAATATGCTCCGCCCCGAACTGCGCCTGAAAGAAAGCCTTGTACAAATCCTGCAACCGCGCCTCCGGGTACAACTCCAGCTGCGCCCGAACCGCCCTCTCAATCTTCCCCTGCTCCCGTTCAGCACACGAAACCATCATCGTCACTGCGATGATTATCCATAACAACCTTTTTCCTATTTTCTTCATTGTTTATTCTTCTTGTTTCTTCCTATCTGACAGATTTCACGCTGTAAATTCTCCAGAAAAGTTGCTGCCTGCATGCCGTCCATCTGGACATGATGAAACTGGAAGGAAACAGGCAGCGAATACCTGAACCACCGTTTCCTAATCTTTCCCCACATAACCATCGGATTAGCAAACTTCTCAGTATATTGGTTAACGATACAATCCAACTCCGTCTGAACCATTGCCGAAGTGCCTATGACCATGGTCTGAGGCAGAAAAGCACTCTTATTCTGACGGGCAACCTGGTGTGTCAGCAAAAGATATTGTTCATTGAACTCCTCCATTTTTGCTTTCTTCGGAACATCGCAGGAATTAATTCCTCCCTTTGAATTTGGGACAATCACATTGACCGAGAGGCTGTCATACCGGTAAAGATTTCCCTCTTCCGGAAGAATATAGAATTCCTTAACGATCTCAGCCGCCCTTCCAATGCACCAGCACATCAGCATATTGAATTTCAACCCTCTACGCCTTCCATAGCGCACCAACGCCGTGACATCAACCGTCTTGGTCAATGTCACCATAGGCATAGCCGACGACATCCACAACCGGAACGCCTCCTCCCGCGAAGTCTCCTCCGGTGCAACCTGTTTCTTCATTAATTATCGATAAAAAATTTCACAATAATCACCCCGCAAAAGTACAAAAAAGACCGACTGAAAATCACCTTTCAGCCGGCCCCCATTTCAATTTCAAGTTTTCACTCCCCAATCACCACATTGGTAGTCCCAGTCACAACCCCCGCATTTCCACCGCCATACACATTTCCGTTAACCACAGTGGGGCCGGTAATTGTCACCGAAGTGCTGCCATCGACCTCGGCATTGTTTCCGCCGCCAAACACATAATTCCCTATTGTACCGTTCTGGATTGAAACGGTAGTGTTTCCTACCACCTTGGCCGCGTCACCACCGCCGAACAGGTTTGTGGCGGTTCCACCCTTCATGACCAGTTTGGGATTGCCGGTGAGGACGGCCGTTGCACCAAGTCCGCCTCCGAAGAGGTTGGTGACAGTTCCGCTGATGAGGGTGACGGAAGGATTGTTGGCCGTCGTATTGGTATATGCAGCCTGGTTGCCACCCCCATAAACACTGTTGAGTGCTCCCCCGGAGGTCTTGTTGATTGTGACAGTGACTGTGCTTGAAGGACTACCGTAAGCATTGTTGCATCCGAAAACATTTCCCCCAATCTGGCCGCCGGTTACACTGACTGTAACCGGTCCGTTGACCAGTGCGGCCGTCATCGGAGTGGTTGTCCGGTCGCCCAGTCCGCCCCCGTACAGGCTGCCAGTCAGCGTTCCGCCGCTCATTGTGACGGTTGTTTTCTTGTCACTGACAGACTCGCCGTTGACATAACCCAATGCACTTCCGCCGTATGCGTCACCATAAATTTGGGCCGAACCGCCTATGCTCAGCGAGACATTGCCGCTTACACGTGTGGCAGCTCCAAGTCCTCCTCCACAGACCCGTTTTGCCGATGAACTGCTGCCCACAGTGCCACCAGTAACCGATACCGACACATCTCCAGATAGTGTTCCGCTTTCATTGCAGCCACCATAGACCCCACCCGACACTGTACCTCCGAGCAAAATCACATTGGCGTTCTCGCCTGCCGTCTGATTCTTCTTGGAACCGCCGTACAGACCGTCGCCCACGCTGCCGCCGGCCATTATAACGTTGGCTGTGGTCAGCGTGTATCCCGAATGGCCGCCACCATATACGCCGTTGGCTATCTGTGCATTGTCGGCTATTACTACATTGGTGCCTTTTGACATTTTTCCAACAGCTTCGGCAGTTATCAGCCCGTTACCGGCTGGAAATATATTGCCGCCCTGTGCGCCGTTGATTTCGGCTGCTTCACCTGTGACTTTTGTATTGCCGCCTATGTACATGTATGCTGTGCCGTTGGTGGTTCCGTAGTCTGTTCCATTTGTTACACCATTGCAACCGCCGGCTATCCAGCTTTTGACCGTGCCGCCGGTAAATACAAAGTAATTGTCCCCGCTTGTAGGTGATTCAGAACCGGAACCGTAGATGCAACCGCTCCACGTTCCCCCTTTGACTCTATATGAAATGGCCGGGCTACCAGCAGGGGTGGAACTCCAACCTCCGGCGAAATTCAGGAAACTGCCGCCCTGCACCTCAATATACCTGAGGCCGTTCCAATTATCAGTTTTAGAAGCGTCGGCCAAGTAAATGCTCCAATGTCCACGGCCATTGTTCGAGGTAACTTCAGTTCTATCGTCATATATTGGAGAAGGCAATTCATCGTAAAAATGTCCGCTCTTGAACAAAATATTCACATAATTTTCTCCTTTATGGTCTTGGGTAAGACTCAAACCATTCGCAAGAGTAAACGAATATCTTACCCGCAACTTGTTATTGTAGTCTTTGGCCCGGTCATAGTCGCAACCCCAAATTGTATTAATGCCCAATGCCCCTGATACGATAGCATTGCAGCCAAACTCATAATTTTCCCATGTACCCGAAGCATTGGATTGTACGGCATAGAAACCGGCTGTCAATGACACGTAATTGAATGTCCCGCTTTCCACTCTAAGCTTGTACTTTTTTTCATCGATGGTTTTTCCGTTTTCCATCATTCGCATAAAGTTGTATGTGTCCTCACTACCGTTGTAATTGAACAAGCCGCGCCCAAGATGCAAATCGAATGTGTTTGAAAAATGGTTGGCATCAAATCCGTTTGTCGGTGGAGCCATACGGCAAAATTCAACTTTGTGAGGTTCCGGCTGCTGATAACAATAATTGATTCGGTTATTTTCGTAACCATTGTTTCTGTAGTCGGCTGAGCCATCTGGCATTACCATGGTAAAGGTTACCGGTTTGTTCTCTGCTCCCAAAGTGGAGCCTTCGGTTTTGTTCAGCACAATAAACTGAAGTTCGCGGTGTCCGTCATCGGCGGTCTTTTTGGCGTTTGTATATCCAGTAGAAGAGGCGTCCTGATTATTCAAGACAGCAACAACAGCCCTCTCCCAGAAAGCGCTCAAAACGACTTTCATTGAAATACAGTTTGTAGTGTATGTGCCCGATGGAACAAACTTGACATCGGAATCACCGTCAATGAGAGAACCGACTGCAAACGTCTTGGAACCGTCGGCGGATTTGATGGAACCGCCCTCAAGGGAACTGACTATCCACTTGCGGCAGCCATAATACTGTTTTGAACTACCCTGACCCGTACTTGGACGGACCGAGAACGGATTGGGAATCACCGGACAGGTATAAGTTCCGTCGCTGTTCCGGTCGAGGGTTTCGTAATATATAAAGGTGTTCTCGTATTCATTGTCAATGGAGACCTGCACCCCATGCCCACGAGTATCGCCGCTGTTGTAGGTATGGCTGTTGTCATTATCCAGATATCCGCACCCGTCATAAATGATTTCCACATTCCTGGGGTTCGGCGAATAAATGCGAGCCTTAACATTGTCAGACGCATACTTAGTCTTGTAAGCCGTACCGCCCACACTAACATCAACCCCCTTGTAATAAGTCCAGTCATGGTCCTCCAAATCCTGCAGCACAACATATCCCCCACTAGCCACCTTAG
>DCHH01000039.1:59237-60353 GCA_002315625.1 Bacteroidales bacterium UBA1757 | reverse complement strand
TCCTCAGCCTTCACAGACATGCTGCCGACCAGCAGGCAGGCAGCGACTAATGAGTAAAGTTTTTTCATATAAAAAAGTTTAAAAAATGAGGTTTCTTGTATTATGGCATCAAGCACTCAAAACCCGAAATACCACCTGCAAAAATATGCTCGTGCAAGCAAGCGCACCCGTTAGAATCGTCCGTTAATATGGAAATTCGTCCAAAATAGGGATGGATTCCTTTAGATGGAACTGCTAAAACTTTTAAAAATAAATCATCTCTGACGGCTTCAGAAGCCGTTTTTGGACCTTGAATGTTCCGTTTTTGTACAAAATGCGGCAAATAACCAGGCAGTGGGCGTTTCCAAGTTGTCCAGCCTCGGTAATAGGATTCCCCAAAAGGTCAAAATACTGGACAGAGGCGACTTCATTATCCCCGACAGAGGGCAGCGCTTCGGGCGAAACAATTTTCAATATTCCATCCGAAACAAGCGACTGCTGATTCCATTGCAGCGGAGCAGAAAGAACCGGGACTATTGAATCGAAACTGCCTGTCGCCGTTGCCGCAACCTCCACCACCTTGAATTGCTGTCCGCTTGCAAAAGAAGAGCCTGCCGCAAGATTCTTCAGCGACAATGTCCCTTTCAGCGTCAGGTTCCGTCCTATCTTCAGCAGGTCGCTCTTTTCAGTCGATGTATTTACTTCCATGACCAAAGTCGCCCCCTGCTGGAAAGTGAGGTCCGAGGCAAAAGTCAGCGTGCCGACCGACTGGTTCTCCAATGATACGATTCCGCCGGAATAGACCGTCACAGTCCCGGCAACATGTCCAGTTCCAGTCAGACTTGCCCCGGACTGGACCTTGACAGCCCCCGTTCCAGTGGCGCTGCCCGAAGCGTTGGCCACCAACAGCGTTCCGCCGCTGACGGTGGTTCCCCCCGTGTAGGTGTTGGCCCCCTTGAGAGTCAGGGTGCCCTGCCCCACCTTATTTATTTTGCATCCCGGTCCCTTGACGGTTCCCGCAAACTGGCTGTCAATACCTTTTGCACCGATATTCCAGGTGATGTAGGTTCCTTTTGAGTCATCGCCAAATTTGGCTTCGGAAGACCCCGACAAGGCTCCGATGGCAAAGGTGAAACT
>DCHH01000039.1:57825-59160 GCA_002315625.1 Bacteroidales bacterium UBA1757 | reverse complement strand
TGGTTGTCGATGATAAAGTCGCGACCGGTAACGGCAATGGTCCCCTCAAAGGCCGACCAGTCGCCACGGAAATAATTCCGGACGTATGGGGCGTTGATGGAAATTGTCCCCCCACCTAGCAGTTTGTTGGTGAAATTCCACCGTTTTGGCAGATTCCATGTGACCGAGGCCCCTTTCGGGACAATCAGAGTATTGCTCCACGGCCCTGTCTGGGAGGTGGAATTCGATTCCTGCATCTGGAGTTTTCCGGCGTACATTGTAATGGGGGCTTTGCCGAAAGCGGTGTTGTTTGCCGCTACCGAACCACATGTGGCCGTTCCCCCATAGACAAAGACACTGTCGAACTGGTTGGTTCCCGTCATATTGAGCACCCCCTGTCCTTTGACATCGAGACGGTGGGCGGAAATGTTTCCCTTAATCATCACGCTGTATGATGAAGATGTGTTTTCGACCGTAAGCCGTCCGACCCCTTTGATGGCACGGTCAGTAGAGAGTTGTCCCAGTGGCTGGAGCGTTGCATTGCGCATAATCCAGTTGGCGGCAGATGACTTTGAAGCCCCTATGGAACTGGCCACACCTCCGTTATTAAGGTTCGCCACCGCAAGGATTCCGTCAGAAAAATCAACTCCGCCAGTAAATGTGTTGCTTTTCAGCTTTATAGTCAGTTTGCCGGAGCCTGTTTTGACAAGTCCTCCTTCGCCGCTGACTGCTCCACTCCCTTCCAGCACGTATGCCTTAGTGTTGGCAAATCGCATCCCGCCAACAGGCATCGTCTCGGCTACAGAGATCGTTGTACGGACAGCATCATCGTTGAAAATGACCGTATCGCCGGGGACAAAGAGGGTCTCTTTCCCTTCGAAGGTAAAATTAGGCGTCTTGAAATCCCAGACATTGCTCTTGCTCCCCGTCCAGACGACGGTGGAAGGCTCACGGGGTTTTTCAACGGAGAGTTTCAGCCATTTTCCGTCCCAGAAAAGGGTGTATGGAATCCCCTCCAGCCCCACGACTTTCCAATCGGAGGGCTGTACATTGGTAGCTGTCGCCATAGTAAAGGAGTGTCAGCGTGTCGGATTTCAGTTCGCTCAACAGGTTGAAAATCAACGAGTGGTTTGCTCCTTCCATCATCAGGCTGCCGGCAATGCAAAGGGTGTCATTCTTGCCCTTCTGCCGCTGGTCAACATCAAAAACCAGATTGTTTCTACCAACCAGTTTCAAGTCGCCCGAGAGGTTCAGACGTCCTAACTGCCCGTCCAAACCGGGTTCGATACGGCCTCCTTCTACGTTCAGACCAGTTTCAAGGCGGACTCCTCCGTTGAGGGAACCTATGCCGCCGAC
>DCHH01000039.1:2650-57642 GCA_002315625.1 Bacteroidales bacterium UBA1757 | reverse complement strand
TTCGGGTTCATCAGCCACAAACGGCGGGGTGATACCTCGTCGGTCAGGGTGATGACCCGGTTCGGATTGCGGATGTCGAGCATCACGGTAAGGGAATCGGCCTGGGCTGATGCCAAAGATGCACCGTCCGTCAGATAGAAATCGGCCTGCTGAACCGGAGGTACCGGCGGCAGCGGCATGTCGGTAGCCATATAGAAATCGACATCGGGGGTCTGATAATACCCCTTGGCGGTGGTCTGGATACGGTAGGCAGGATTCTGCATGAGACAATACTGGCGATGGTCAGTCACATCCCATGTGGAGACAACGGCAAAACCGGTCGTGTCGCGTCGGGCCAGCACCATTTCTTCACGCCAGTCGCCCAGGATATCGCCCCAGAAAGAGGCTCTTCCTGCATAATAGGCCTGCAGGTAATATGCTTTTCCTTCATTGTAAAAGTTCGGAAGTACCCGTTCCAGCTGCTTGCTGGAGGTGTTGTACTGAGAGAACGCCACATTCAGTCCGGCGCTTCCCACCGGATGGATCATATAACGGCTCAACGAGGGTCCCCACCAGAGGGCTTCGGCCGGGAAGGCCCCTTTTGCCCCTGTGAGCAGTTCCCCATTACATCCGTAAAGCTGGTAATCGTTCATCGTGGAAAAATACTGCATTCCCCGTTGTCCCGGGTCAAGTGCAGCACACATGCCACGCCCCACATCGGCCGTTGCCGCCATATAATGTGCGGAGAGGAGTTTTCCGGTCTGAATATCCCATGTTCCCATACCCAAGGTATTGCCCTGCTGGATAAAGAAATGCTCCAGACCGGGATGGTCGGGGTCAATGTCGGCCAGACAATGGCGGTCGCCGTGGGCGATACCCTCTGCCTGTACAATCTCGGTTCCATCGTCATCAATCACATAGCTGATTTCTACGAATTCATCTTTTCCGTCACCGTCGGTATCGGCCGCGCGCACCTGATGGGCCTCATACTGCTGCGCATTGCGGGAAAAGCGGTTGGAATATTGCAATTGCAGCTGGCCGTCAATAAACCGCCACGCCGCGTATGCCCCTGTAAAGAGGCCCGAGGGCTGGCGGTTTTTGTACTCATAGACCAGCGACGGGTTTATGCCGTCGAGATAATTGATGATAAAATGTCCTCCAATGTCTTTCCACTTGTCTGAACGGGTTGTGGCAATAGCCTTGTAATGAGGAAGTTCCGTCTTGGTGATGTATGCGCCCGTCTCTCCGTTTACCACGGCCACCCACTGGGGGGCTGAGCCGGCGCTTTTCGAATAGTCGTGAACCGTTCCGTCGGCATTGGTCACCGTTGTACCGTCGGCAAAGACCGTCCCTTCCGAAACACAGACCATCACCTCGGCCTTGCCGTCGCCGTCCATGTCATAGACCGTCACCATATCGTTCTGGCCCGAACTGATTGCCACATTGAAACCCATGCTCATCCGCCACAGGAACTTGCCTTCGGAGGTATAGGCCTCAACCTGTGATGGATAATTCTGTTTGGATTCGCCTTCTTCCTCTTCGTCCGAAGCGCTGCTCCCCATACGGTCAATGACAAAATCGTAGCGTCCGTCACCGTTCAGGTCGCCCACCCAGCAGAACTTCATCATCATCTTGGGCCACCCCTTCGGCAGAGGATGGTAGTTGAAATCGCGGACAATGCGGTTGGCAGGCGTTTGGGCCGGAGCCATCCACCAGCCGTCCTCCTGCTGCTCCACTCCGTCAATCACGGGAGCCACATAATAATAGGAGACCACATCAAAGGCTGATACTCCTGAAGGAATTTTCCATTCGTAATTCGTTGCCCCGGAAATGGGCTTGTCGTTGATTTTCGTTTTTTTCGCGATGGTGCTTCCTACCCGCCGGTAGAGATTGAAGGCAATATTTTCCGGGTCGGTAGCCAGGTAACGCCACGACAGAAATGCCTTGTTGTCACCCTTGTTGATGACCACCAGACCTCTGTCCATTCGTTCCATCAGCCTTTGGGCCGACACTGGAACCACCAGCAAAAAAGCGACAGCCAATACCGCTAAATATTTCTTCATGGGAACATTGTTTTGACGGAGCAAAACTATTTCACAAAAAATCCACCCACATGGTATTAAAGTTCATCGTTATGGAAAAAACGTTCATTTTCAGTTTTTCCATAGATTTGAATATTTGCGCACTAATACCAGACAAAAGAATTCTTTTCTTTGCAGTCTGAAATTCGGAGATATCATTACCCATATACTGAAACTATGAACAAAAAATCCCTTTTGCTCGCCCTGTTTTTCTGCCCACTGGTGGCAGTCATGGCCAATGTTCCCTTGAACGGAAACCTTAGGGCCCGCTACAACTTCAATTCCGGCTGGTTGCTCCATGTCGGAGACAATGAATCGTTCTGTCAGAAACAGGCCCCTGATGCATCGTGGGAAAAAGTGACCCTGCCCCACGCCTTCAACGAAGATGAAGCCTTTCAGGTATCAATCGCCGAGCACACCGACACAATTGTCTGGTATCGGAAACATTTCCGTCTTCCCGCCTCGGCCAAAGGGTGCAAGGTGTTTCTGGAATTTGAGGGCATCCGCTTCGGCGGCGAGTTCTGGCTGAACGGCCAATACCTTGGACTGCATGAGAACGGCGTAATGGCCTTCGGACTGGACCTTACACCTTATATCAACTATAATGGCGAGAATATCCTTTCGGCACGGATTGACAACAGCTGGCGCTACCACGAAAAGCAGACCGGCTCGACTTTCCAATGGAACGACCGGAATTTCAATGCCAACTACGGCGGTATTCCCAAGAATGTCTGGCTGCACGTCACCCCCACTCTCTACCAGACCCTTCCCCTGTTCAGCAATCTCCAGACCACCGGCACATACGTCTATGCCCGTGAAATCGACATCACCCGCAAACAGGCCCGTCTGTATGCCGAATCGGAGGTTCGCAACGAGACCGGCACCCCACAGGAATTTTCTCTGGCCATGACGGTTGAAGATATGGACGGAAAAGAAATCGCCTCTTTCACATCTTCCTCTGTCAGACTGGATGCAGGTGCCACATCGGTTGTCCGGACTGGCGGACTGGTCAACGGACTCCATTTCTGGAGCTGGGGATACGGTTATCTCTACAATGTCTATACTTCACTGATTGTCAACGGTAAACCCATTGATGTGGTCAAAACCCGTACCGGTTTCCGCAAAACCGCTTTCCGCGACGGAATGGTCACACTCAACGACCGCGTCCTCCAGATGAAGGGGTATGCCCAGCGTACCTCCAACGAGTGGCCGGCTGTCGGTATGAGCGTCCCGGCTTGGCTGAGCGACCTGAGCAACCGCATGGTGGTGGAAGGAAACGGGAACCTGGTCCGCTGGATGCATGTGACCCCATGGCGGCAGGATGTCGAATCGTGCGACCGTGTGGGACTGATTCAGGCAATACCGGCTGGTGATGCCGAAAAGGACGTTACCGGACGCCGTTGGGACTTGCGCGTAATGCTCATGCGCGATGCCATCATCTACTACCGCAACAACCCCTCAATCCTGTTCTATGAGTGTGGAAACGAGTCCATTTCCGAAGAGCATATGGCTGAGATGAAAGCAGTCCGCGACCTCTACGACCCATACGGCGGACGGGCTATCGGAAGCCGTGAAATGCTCGACAGCGAAGTGGCCGAGTACGGCGGTGAAATGCTCTACATCAACAAGAGCGCCGACATTCCCATGTGGGCCACAGAATATTGCCGCGACGAGGCACTCCGCAAATATTGGGATGACTTCTCTTATCCCTACCACAAAAACGGTGACGGCAACAAGACCTATCATTCGACCGTTACCAACACTATGGTCGGCAAGGATGCTTCCTCCTACAACCGGAATCAGGACACCTTCTTCCGTGAACTCATCACCCGCTGGAACGACTACTACCGCGTCCGTCCCGGCACCGGCAAACGGGTGAGCAGCGGTGGCGCCAAGATTATCTTCTCCGACTCCAATACCCATTACCGTGGCACCGAGAACTACCGGCGCAGCGGTGTGACCGATGCCATGCGTATTCCCAAGGACGTCTATTTCGCCCACCAGGTGATGTGGGACGGATGGGTTGACGTTGAAAAGCACCACAGCTACATTTGCGGACATTGGAACTATGCCCCCGCCGTTGAAAAATTCGGTCATGGATTTGCCAAGGATGTACTGGTAGCCTCCACTGGTGAAAAAGTCGAATTGTTTGTCAACGGCACTTCTAAGGGGTTCGGTGAGCGCTCAGAGCATTTCCTGTTCACTTTCAAAAATGTGGTGTGGGAACCCGGCATGGTCGAAGCCGTCAGCTATGACGCCAATGGGAATGAGGTTAGCCGCTGCACGAAAAAGACGGCCGGCCAGCCCGTTGCACTTCGGATGACCCGCACAGAGGCTCCCGATGGTTTCAAGGCTGACGGAGCAGACCTTACGCTGGTGGAAATTGAAGTGGTTGACAAAGATGGTCAGCGTTGTCCTCTGGCTGGCAACATGGTTCATTTTGATTTGCAGGGATGCGCCGAGTGGCGTGGCGGTATTGCCCAGGGAAAAGACGGCAATTACATCCTCGACAGGGACCTTCCCGTTGAATGCGGTGTGAACCGTGTCCTTGTCCGCTCCACGACAAAGGCAGGAAAAGTCACCCTGACAGCCTCAGCGGAGGGTCTTTCCAGCGCCACACTACAATTCGCTTCACGTCCTGTTTCCAATCAAAACGGTCTTTCTGCGTATGTGGCCGCCGACCATCTCCCCTCCTATCTGGAACGGGGCGAGACACCTTCCACACCTTCTTTCCAAGTTACAAGACAAGCCATTGACATTGTTTCTGCCGTGGCTGGAAGCAATGAGCAGAACGTCGCCTGCTGCTGGGACGACAACGAGCTCTCCAAATGGACGAATGACGGCATCCTTGCCAACGGCTGGATTCGCTTCGAACTCGCCCACGATGCCCTCATCAGCGAAGTGGAACTGAAAATGGACGGCTGGCGCAACCGCAGCTATCCCATCAGCATCCTAATCGATGACAAGGAGGTTTTCCGCGGAAACACCCCGCAAACCCTTGGTTACTTTTCAATCCCAATCACCCCGGTCAAAGGACGTTTCGTCACAATCCAGCTGACCGGCGCCGCCTCCCAGCAGGACGCCTTCGGCGGCATAGTTGAAGTGGCCGGACACCTCGAAGGGGTAACCAAAGAAACCGCCAACAGCCGCCTAGGCATAGTAGAAATCGAAATCTACTAACCTTGCCGCCACCCCTGTCCAAAACCTTATTGGGCTATTTATGCGTCATCCTGAACTTGATTCAGGATCCCTCGTTTTACGCACGTCATCCTGAACTTGATTCAGGATCCCTCGTTTATGGCGGGATCCCGGGTCAAGCCCGGGATGACGTAACTAATAAGAGGGTGACTTTTTAGCCACCCTCATTTAGTTGTGAGTTTGAAGGTGGAGGGGCGAAGGCCGTCGCCGGAAATGGTCACAGTGAGCTTTCCGGGGGTGCGGGTGCTGCGCAGAATGGCCTGAGCGTAACCCTTGTAGAGGTTGGTGGTGTTCGTATTGTAGAACAGACGGTCGGTGCAGTGGTCACCGTTCTCTACGGCCAGCAGACGGGCAGCATCTCCCTTGATTTCGAATTTCACACTCCCCTCGGCAGTGGGAACCGTCCGTCCTTTGGCATCGACCGCATAGACATTGATATACTGGAGGTCCATTCCGTCTGCCTTCCAGGCACTGTTTTCCAGCACTACCTTAAAGGCAACCGCCTTGCCGGCAGTTTCCAGCAAGTGACTGGCCGTTTCCTTGCCGCCAGTACGTGCAACAGCCAGAATCTTTCCCGGTTCGTAGGGGATATTCTGCCAATAAATGATATTCCGCTTATAGACGTCACTGCGTTCATTCTTCTGCACTCCGTACGACTTGCCGTTGACAAAAAGTTCCACTTCATCGGCATTGGTGTAGGTATAGATATTGCACACCTTGCCCGCTTCCCAGTTCCAGTGGGAAGCCACATTCTGTCCGCCCACCTGAATATCGTTCCATTCGATGCTCTCCCCGCTCTTCTCCATGACAGCTATCCGTACAAGCGGCTTGTCTTCCTCAAAAGCACTTTGAATAAGGTATGCCTGCGGAAACGGTTCAAGGGTATGGGAGAAGAAAGAATAATTCCACCCCTTTTTGGGCCAGCCGTTCGACTCGCCCCAGTACTCGATTGCACCCCAATACGACAGTCCGACCATAGTTTCGCGGTTCATCCCATACAGCGGGGCCAGCTGCTCATTGGTGGTGGCTTCGCTCTGGTACATAATCATGTCGGGGGCATACCCAAGATAATCCTTGTAGTTGTACCAGCGGTAGTTGAAACTGGCAATGTCGGTGACCGTAGCCAGTTCGGGAGGTGTCACCAGAGTGTTGAAAGTCGGGTCGTTCTTGCTGCGGCCGCCGCCACGGGCCGGAAACATGGCCACAGTGGTCGGACGTGTGCCGTCGTATCTTTCCTCAATGGTCTTCATAAGGCGGTAGGTCGTAACGCCCCAGTCGCCAGTGGGAAGTCCCGCCAGCTTTTCCTGCATCTGCAACTCGTTGCCGAAACTCCATAAAATTATGGACGGGTGGTTACGGTCGCGGCGAATCCACTCGATTTCATCCTTGTACCACGTTTCGCTCCAGGGTTTGCGCCCAATCCAATAGGAATTGTCGCTCCACTTATCGTACAACTCATCGACAATAAGGATTCCCTTTTCGTCTGCCAGCCTCAAAAAAGCCTCTGAATAAGGATTGTGCGAACAGCGTATCTGATTGTATCCAAACGCCTTAAGCTGGTCCATCATCCGTGAGATGGAGGTTTCGAAAGCCGCCACACCGACAGCTCCCATATCATGATGGTTAGCGATTCCCTTCAGGAAAACCTTCTCCCCGTTCAGTTTGAAGCCGAACTCCTTGGAATACTCAATGGTGCGCACCCCGAAACGGTCCTCAACGGCATCCAATATTTCTCCATCTTTGCTCAATTCCACCTTTACAGTATATAAGTAAGGTGTCTCGCACGACCAGCGAAGCGGATTCTCCAATGTGACGAAAGGCAGAACCACCTCATTGACAGTCAGATTGTTCTTGGGAGCAACCATTTTCGTTTCACCGGCAAACGTTCCGTCGGGGGCATAAATACGGGCTGCGACTTCCACTCCGCTTTCCTGTCCGCGAATGCCCTCAATATCAACCTGTACCCTGACTGAAGCATGTGTAGATGTAATCTCAGGCGTTGAAATGTACAGACCGTGACGGGTCACATTGATTGGATTCTTTACAATAAGATGGACATCTCGGAAAAGTCCTCCGCCCGAATACCAGCGCGAACCACCCTTTTTACCTGTAGTTGACCATACCGCCAGCACGTTTTCCTTCTCATAGTCAAGCAGTTCTGTGATATCCGCCTCAAAGCCGAGGTATCCGTAGTCCGTACCCCCGATGCGTTTGCCGTTGAGATAGGCTTCTCCGTAGGCCATAATTCCTTCAAAATCAACAATGACTTTCTGCCCTTTCCACTCGGGCCGGGCCAGGAAAGATTTCCGGTACCACCCTTCGCCCATCTCCTTGAAACCGCGAGCACCTCCAGCATCTATGCTCCATGGCATCTCCATCTGAAAATCATGGGGAAGGTCGAGCGTCCGCCACTGCGAGTCGTTGTAGGAAGGCTGTGAAGCCTCCGTGCAAGGTCCCAACTGGAATTTCCAGTCAAAATTGAACAACTCGTCGGTCCGGCCCGACACTTTTACTGCCATCAGCGTAACCAAAATAAGAAAGTAAAGTCTTGCTTTCATTATGAGAAATATTTGTCACAAAATAAGCAATATTTCCCCAACTTTCCTATAGATACCCACCAAAAACTTATCTTTGCACCATCCGGAAAAGTCCAAAACCAATAAGAGCGGGCGAAATTATCCGACGGTGAAGCAAGAAAAAAATAGAATCATTATGAAAAAGTTTGCAATCCTCATCCTTCCATGCCTTATTCTCTCATGCTCTGAACCTCAAAGATACGTTCGCAAAGCCGTGAACATAATGGATAAGAACGGACTTTATGCAGAGGGAGCGCAGTGGGATTCAGCAAAGAATGCCGCGCTGACATCCAATCCGGAAACAATGGAGGATGCTTACACTATCGTCCGTGAGGCCTTGAAGGTGGCGGGAGGAAAGCATTCCTTTCTGTCTCCTGCAAACCGTGTGGCAGAGGATAGAGTGCGTGAATGGGAAATGCCGTCGGTATCAGTGCATGACAACAATATTGCATCGGTAAAGTTGCCGCCATTCCACGGCAACAAGGAAGAAGGGCTGAAATATGCCAACACCGTCCTCGAAGGCGTTCCGGATGACATTTCCGGCATAATCATTGACCTCAGAGGAAATGTCGGCGGAGACATGTACCCGATGATAGCTGCTGTTCACAAGTTTATCCCCGACGGGAACGACATGCTGCGTTTCAAGACCAGAAAACGCACTTCATGGATTCCCCGTTCGTTTGTTTTGAACGCAGTCGGCGTCAAAGAAAAGGAATTCCTCGATTGTCCTGTCGCGATATTGACGGACAGCCTGACCGCCAGCTCCGGTGAAGCCACCCTTTTGTGCTTTCGTGGGCTGAATAATGTGAAGACGTTCGGATGTCCAACGGCAGGCTATGCGTCAAGCAACTGCCCGTACGCAATGCCTGACGGGTCGTCACTAGTTCTCACAACCGGTTGTGATGTCGCCCGTACCAATGAAGTGTTCTGCGATGATCCCATCGCTCCGGACATGTCAACAACCAATCCCGAAACGGATGCCATGAACTGGCTGTTGAATTTCGGTAAGTGATTGACTTTGATAAGAAGATTGGATTATTCAGCGGAAAGTGTATGTTTTTTATTTAATTCCGCTGGTTATCGCCTGATTTTTTATATATTTGCAGCGGAATTGCAAGTGCATCACCATGATAATAGGAAGAGAAACCGAGCAGCAGACACTTCTTTCTTTGATAGAGAAGCAGGAGTCGCAATTTTGTGTTGTCTATGGAAGAAGGCGTGTGGGAAAGACGTACCTGATACGCGAAACCTTCAACTACAGTTTCACCTTCCAGCATACTGGAATGGCGAAAACGTCCAAGAAAGGACAACTGGTCGCATTCAGGGACTCGCTGCGGGCATGTGGTCTGGCAAAATGCAAAACCCCGCAGACATGGAAGGAAGCTTTCGAACAATTGAAATTGCTCATCAATCAGTCAACCGACGCAAAGAAAGTGATTTTCATCGACGAACTTCCATGGATGGACACCCCAAAGAGCGGCATGACAGATGCTTTGGAGAATTTCTGGAACGGATGGGCAACGGCAAGGGCTCAGAAAGACATCGTGCTCATAGTCTGTGGAAGTGCAACATCATGGATAACGAAGAAACTGCTCAAGAACAAGGCAGGCTTGCGTGGAAGGTTGACAGAGAAAATAAAGCTTTCTCCGTTCACTCTTGGAGAATGTGAGCAATATGCTGACGTTGCAGGACTGGGAATGACTCGCAAGGATGTGCTTGACACCTACATGATTTTGGGCGGTATTCCTTATTACTGGAGTTTTCTGCGCAAGGGATATAGCGTTATGCAGAACGTCGATGAACTGTTCTTTACCGGTAATGCCAAGCTGGCAGATGAGTTTGGTGCGCTCTATGCCACCTTGTTCAATCATCCGGAGAATTACATCAAGGTTATTGAGTCTCTATGCAGGAAGAAATGCGGGTTGACACGTAATGAAATACTCGAGGCGACCAAGCTGCAGGACGGTGGAACGTTTTCCACTGTGCTTGAAGAGTTGGAACAATGCGGCTTCATCCGTTATTACTATTCATTGGGCAATGCCGAACAGGGAGGCCTGTTCCAGTTGTTGGATAACTATACCCTTTTCCACTACCATTGCATCAGGAAGAACGCATTTTCCGACGAACATTATTGGACACACACCTGTCTCTCCAGCGAGCACAACACATGGTCAGGTCTTGCCTTTGAACGCGTCTGTCTGCAGCACACCAGTCAGATAAAAGATTACATGAGAATTAGCGGAATGCTCTCGAATGTATGTTCGTGGAGGACCTCAAAAACCGATTCTCATCCGGGAGCGCAGATAGATTTACTTTTCTCTCGCGCCGATGGCATCATCAATCTCTTTGAGATGAAATACTCGAAGGACGAATTCATCATTGACGCAAAATATGCAAAGGAACTGGAGAACAAGCTTTCAGTCTTCCGGACTGTCAGCAGAACCAAAAGTGCGGTACACCTGACGATGCTCACCACATACGGAGTTGCCAGAAATCAGTACGCCAATATGCTTATGCAGAATCTTACCATGGATTGTCTGTTTGATAATTAATCTTTAGTTCAGCGCAAAAGTAGCACTACAGCAGTCATGCTGAGTGACTGCGCAAGGCACTGGATGGAAGGTCATGCTCTCGTAATTGTAGTGCTACTTTTGGCATCATCTAAAGATAAACCAACGCATTGAAGGATGCTTCGACTATGTCGTTCGTCCGCTTGAGGGATTCTGGTGGCAGGAGATTGATGGGAAACAGGGCCTTCCATGAAGCAAGGATATGGAAAAACCAAGACCTCTAACACCCATACTCAACCCTTGACGGTTCGAAAACCTACAAAAAAATCATATTCGGAACAATAGCATCAATCATCGGCTCTGGCACATCGCACTCCCTGGCAATCCGCGCCCAACCAGAACACACCTCGCAGACCTCACCGATAATCGACGAGGCATTGCGGATATTGTTCCGTGCGGCCAGCTCCAGAAGGTCCGATCGATTGATATTGTCAAACTTCCCGTTCACCGACATCTGGTGGGCCGATGTCCACGCACCCTCAGGGTTATACGCATAACCCATATCGTACGCAGGGGCCAGGCACCACTTGCCCGTCCTGTCCATCAGAAACGAGATATTCTTCGTATGGTCGTCCTGATTCCTCACCACAACATTAAAAACCACCCTTCGGAACATTTCCTGAGCCTCGGCATACGAAAGCCTCAGCATGCGCATCACATTGAATGCCTGCTCATAAGAATAGCCCCGAAGAAGCCGGAAATCATAATGAGCCAGCCCGCAAAGCGTCTGCATATGCACCTTCTCGCCGCTCACCCGATCAAACCGCCTGGTCAGGAAATGAGCCCTCCCGTTCTCTTCAATCAGCGAACATTCCGACATCTCAATGCCGCAAGCCTTAGCCAGCCGCCCGAACGAATACTCCAGCCGTCCGAAATTATCTGTTTCCCGGAACCCGGCCATTGCTGAAACACCATCCAGTTTAATCAGATAATAATCAAACCCTGCAGGCGCATCGACCTGCCCGCTGCGCACCTCACCCGTCTCCTTATTATAAGCAATAATAGCTTTAGCTCTCTGCCCTCCAGCCGATGTTCCAAGACGCAAAATCTCAGCAACAGCCGTTATTCGGTCATCGCCCAAACTTGCCCGGAAGTCATTCTTCTCATTCAAGGCCTCCTTGGCAACAGCCACAAGAGAATCCAACTCAATATGCTGGTTTGCGGAGGATGCTCCGTCCAGGGCCGGTTCAAACTCAAGTGCCCCCATACAGCGCTTGCCCATAAAACAGAGTGACTCAATCGGATTGCCGCTCGTCCGTCCGGTCAACGCCAGCCACTTGTCGAACAAAGCACGCCCATAGCTGTCCGGCAAAGAATCCGCAAGCATACCGGGAAGCCCATGGAAAGTTTCTCTATTCAACTCTCCAAAACCATAAACACGCCCCTCTATTGCCGGCATCAGTATCGGCGACGGCTCAATACCGCTTTTCACAAAGTCAGAATCATACTCAAACCTCGCAACGCCATATTTGGCATTCCAGCTGACAAAGCCAACAACCCTGCCAAACAATCTCACCAGAGCCACATCTACCACTGCGAAGCCTCCTCTTCTTTATGGACATCACGCTCTGACGCACGTTTGCGCGTCTTCACCTTTGCCGAATGCACCAACTGATAATACTCCTTAGGACTCACCTCCTCTTCCTCTACGAGAGGCCTGAGAATCTCAATCTTCCCCAACGTACGCAAGACCCGAAGAAAGGAATCGAAGGATTTGATTTCTCCATCCTCCATCCGGGCGATGGACGAAGTTGACACGCCACAACTAGCCGACAACTCCTGCCGTGAAATATTCTGCTTGAGCCTCAATGCCTTCAGCCTCGAAGAAATCATCTTAGCCAGCTCAGCGTCAGAAAGCATATAAAAATCATTCATAATATCAGTTTTGATATATTCCGATGGCAAAGATAGCAACTATTTATCAAAAATGAAATAAATAGAGAAATTCCTTTTGGGCTTATTTTGTCAAATTTAGTTTCTGCCGTTGTAACTGTATTCAGATATTGATATCCCCTCAAAAAAAACTTATATTTGCAGCCTGACCAGATATTACACGAATATGAAAAAAACAATCTTCGCCCTTTTGTTTGCCATGTGCGGACTGGGGCACGTGCTTGCCTGCACCAACCTTATAGTTACCAAAGGGGCTTCAGCCGACGGAAGCATTATGGTGACATACGCCGCCGATTCACACCAGCTCTACGGCGAACTATATTTCCGCCCCGCAGCCGATTATGAAAAAGGCTCCATGATGAAAGTCAACGAATGGGACACCGGCAAATATCTTGGCGAAATTCCCCAGGCCACCCATACATACCGTGTAATAGGCAATATGAACGAGCACCAGCTTGTCATCGGCGAGACAACTTTCGGCGGCCGTCACGAATGCTATGACTCGACAGCCATAATGGACTATGGTACTCTGATTTACACTGCATTACAACGTTGCACGACAGCCCGTCAGGCCATTGCCCTCATAGATGAGTTGTGTCAGACTTACGGCTACGCTTCAGAAGGTGAATCCTTCTCGATTGCCGACCCAAGTGAAGTCTGGATTATGGAAATCATGTGTAAGGTGCCAAAGTTCAACAAGAAAGGCATCAATGTCAACAAGGGGTCTGTCTGGGTGGCCAAACGAATACCTGACGGCTACATTTCCGCCCATGCAAACCAATCACGTATTACCACAATTGACTTCAACGACCCGGAGAACTGCCTCTACAGCAAGGATGTCATCAAGCACGCCCGCGAGCAGGGATTCTTCAGCGGAAGTGACGAAGAGTTCAGTTTCTGCGATGCGTATGCTCCGCTTGATTTCGGCGGTGCCAGAGGTTGTGAAGGACGGGTATGGTCATACTTCAACCGCTTTGCCGAAGGAATGGACGCCTATCTCGACTATGCAATGGGCCACAATCTGAAGAACCACATGCCGCTCTACGTCAAACCGAAGGAGAAAATCACCACCAAACAGTTGGCCGACATGATGCGCGACCATTTCGAGGGCACTCCGATGGATATGACTACCGATGCCGGAGCGGGCGGCAGCCATTGCCCCTACCGCTGGCGTCCGATGGACTGGGAATATGAAGGAAAGGAATATGTCAACGAAAGGGCTATTGCCACCCAGCAGACCGGCTGGTGGTTCCTTGCCCAGTGCCGCGACTCTCACCCCTACGGAATCTATTGGTTCGGTGTCGATGATGCCGCCACTTCGCCTCTGATGCCATTCTACACATGTACAGACCAGGTGCCCGAATGTGTCAGGGCCGGCAACGGTTCGATGTTGGAGTATTCTGAAACCTCTATGTTCTGGATTGCAAACCGCATCGCCCAGTTCGCATACCTGCGCTACGACAAAATCGGAGCAGAGGTACGCACGAACATCGACCGCTATGAGAATGAACTGATGAGCACTACCCTGCCCCTTATAGATAAGGAGAAAGATGCGGCAAAGGTGTCAGCATTCTGCAAAGATAACGCAATGGCGGTTTTCAATAACTGGAAGAATCTCGACAAGTATCTGTTGGTCAAATATATCGACGGCAACATCAAGCGCCAGAACCCCGACGGCTCGTTCGTCAACAACGGCTACGATCCCCGCATCCCCGCCTATCCGATTCAGGAAGACTACAGCGAACAATGGAAAAAGGCCGTAGTCGAAAGCAACGGCCCCACTCTGGAAGTCAAATGATCAGGAATCTCTAAACTGTCAATTCTGATTGCGCACTGGGTTCCTGACGGGTGTCCCAAAGATTAGCTATTACAATAATGTCATCCTCTACAAAGTATATCATCTTTGTGTGATGGTGGATTATGACATACCGGTAACACCTCGCCCGACTTTTCAGTAACGGTTCAATAGCACCGATTGCGGAATTGTTGGAAATGGTTGCCTCCCATTGTCTGGTTTGCTCTTCGTATTCCTGCAATCCGGAAAAGCCAAACTTGGAAAAGATGTAATCAGCTATCACTTGCCACTTTTCAAGAGCGAGTCCAGACCACTTGACCGTCATTTCTTTGCGTATTTCTCAACGAACTCACACATTTGCTGATGTGCAGAATCAGAAGAAATCAACGCTCCCCGAGCGACATCTGCCTCAATTTGGTCAAACTCCTTGTCTATCATTTCCATTGTCAGGGATGGACAAGATGCATGTGGCGAAATTGTAAACAAACCGGCCGACAAAATTGCATCCAGCATTTTTACTGCCGCCGGATTGTTTGGATCGTATTGTAATGAAATAGAGCTCATAGGGTTTTGTGGATTATCAGTTTCCTGGGGCTATGCCGGAGATGTTCAGGTCCTGGGAGGCGGTGTCAAACTTGTCCCAGGTAATATTCCGGGTCTGAAGGTCGCGGACATAGACGGCATTGTTTATGAACTTTGTGAGTGTGCCGACGTGGACATTCTCAATTGTAATGCCCTGTATCGGGTCACGCTCGTCGCCTTTCAGGTCATAGACGGCTTCACTCTGCGCGGCCTCGACATTGCGGACAGCGATGTTGCGGATGCGGGTGATTTTCGTCTCGAAGGTCGGGACAATGTTGCGCCACTGATAAAGCACATCAGTGTCAATCTCAAAGATACGGAGCATATTGGTCGCCGACACTTTGTCAACGGTGATGTCTTCAATAAAGCCGCCACGGCGATGGTTGGTCTTGATGTAGAACAGGCGATAGACAGCATCAGAAGAGTGGCAGTCGTGCATATAGACACGTCTCACACCTCCAGCCATCTCACTTCCGATACCAAGCAGACAATGGCCCTGGACAATGTTGCAATTGCGCACCACGACATCCTGCGTCGGCATATCCAGACGCCATGCATCCTGATTACGGCCAGCCTTCAGCACCACGGCATCATCTCCCTGATTGAAAGTGCAGTTCTCCACAAGAATATGCTGGGTCATTTCAATGTCGATACCGTCGTTGTTGTGGCCATGGGCATAGACATCCAGGTCGTGGGCCCACACATCCTTGCACATATACACATGGATTGTCCAGAACGGGCTCTCACGGACTTTGAAACCGTCCAACTGTACATTCTGGCAACGGTTGAACTGAATCAGCTGCGGACGCATCTGCACCCCGGGGGCCTCCATGTGACGGTCCTGGACAGGAATACCGGTCGAGCACATGGCATAAAGCTGGCGGGTGGCCTGAATATGTGATTCGGGACGCTTGAACCATGTACGCCAGTAATCCATCTTCGGCGCCAAGGTTCCCGGTCCGGCAATACCCACATTTTCACACTCGTATGCATAGACGAGCGGCGAATAGTTCATACACTCAGTTCCTTCCCATGAACTGTGGACAGCCGGCAGATAGAGGTCAGGATTGTCCTCGAAAACCACCTTCGCACCCTCACTCAGATACAAAAGGCAATTGCTCTGAAAATGTATGGCACCTGTGAGCCACTCACCCTGAGGTACAACCACACGTCCGCCACCAGCCTTGTTGCAAGCCGCCATGGCCTTCTTAAAAGCCGCAGTAGTAGCGGTGACATCTCCCGACTTGGCTCCATACTTCGTAATTACAAATTCCCTCTGAGGGAACTCATACATACTGAGCGGTTCAAATCCGTAAGGCGACTCAGGAGCCGTAACAGTTTCCGCCCGCAACCCCAAGCAGGCAACCAGTCCAATCACTAATAGGAATAATCTCTTCATATTCATCCGAACAAGTTTCTAAAATGGTCAAATATCCTTTTACTTACCGATGGCGAAGTCTTAAAATTCTCCGACTCAGCCAGCCCCTCCAGCAACTTCTTCTCGTCCCGACTTAAGCTTTCCGGCACATACACGCTGATATTAACCAGCAAATCGCCAGTCCCATAACGGTTGACCGAAGGAAGTCCCTTGCCGCGCAACCGCAACACCTTGCCAGGCTGTGTACCCGCATCAATCCTAACCTTGACCTTGCCGTCAATGGTAGGTATCTCAACCGTTCCGCCAAGCGCAGCAGTCGGGAAGCTCAGCAGCAAGTTGTAAATCAAATCGTTCTCATCGCGAACCAGTTCCTGGTCCGATTCCTCTTCTATAACGACCAGCAAATCGCCCGGCACACCGCCGCGACGGGCAGCATTACCCTTACCGGTGACCGTCAGCTGCATTCCCTGCGCCACACCTGCCGGAATATTGATGGTGATAACCTCCTCCTTGGTGACAACACCTTCGCCATGACAGGCAGGACACTTGTCGGTGATAGTCTTTCCCTCACCCTGACAGTCAGGACAAGCCGACTGAGTCTGCATACGACCTAAGATGGTATTCTGCACGCGAGTCACAGTTCCCGTCCCCTTACATGTCGCACATGTCTTGAAGGAAGAACCGTGCGCAGCACCAGTGCCCTGACACTCAGAGCAGGCCACATACTTGCGCACCTTGATTTTCTTCTCCACACCGGTGGCAATCTCCTTGAGAGTAAGCCTGACTTTGACCCTTAAATCGGAACCGCGGTTCACACGCTGTCCGCGCGAGCCTCCGCCGCCGAAGAAATCGCTAAAGCCGCCAAAGCCGCCGCCTCCGAAACCGCCTCCGAAGATATCACCGAAACGTGAGAAAATATCCTCCATCGTAAAGCCGCCACCGCCGCCGAATCCGGCACTGCCATCAAACGCAGCATGTCCGAACTGGTCATAGCGCTGACGCTTTTCCGGGTTGCTAAGAATCTCGTATGCCTCAGCAGCCTCCTTGAACTTCTCCTCAGCCTCTTTGTTGCCGGGGTTCTTGTCAGGATGGTACTGGATGGCCTTTTTCCGGTAAGCTTTCTTTATCTCATCGGCCGAAGCGTTTTTCTCAACGCCCAACACCTCATAATAATCTCTCTTTTCTGCCATATCCGTAGCTGCAGTTTAATTGCCTACGACCACTTTTGCATAGCGTATCACCTTGTCGTTCAGGTAATAGCCTTTCTGGATGCAATCTACAACTTTTCCCTTGAGCTCTTCTGTCGGGGCCGGAATCATGGTAATGGCTTCGTGCTGGTCAGTGTCAAAAGCCTTTCCCTCAGTCTCCATAACTGTAATTCCATTCTGTTTGAGGAAGTTCTGCATCTTATTATAGACCAGTTCCATACCTTCCTTCACGCCAGCCACGTCTTCAGCCTTTCCGACCGCTTCCAGACCGCGTTCAAAATCGTCAATTACCGGCAATATGTTTACAAGCACCTTTTCTCCACCGTTCTTTATGAGTTCTGCCTTTTCGGCGAGAGTACGCTTGCGGTAATTGTCGAATTCAGCCCTTGAGCGGAGATAGGTATCGTTCAGGTTAGCAAATTTCACCTGAAGTTCGTCAAGTTCTTTTTGAAGTTTCTCCTCTGGAGTCAGTTCCGGAGTGGGCTCTGAAGGAGTCTCGGAAACTTCTTCTTGTTTTTCGGAAGTACTTTCCTGTGTTTCAGCTGTTTGCTCGTTGGGCTGATTGTTGTTATTTATCTCTTCCGGTTGTTCGGCCTTGGGCTGTTCTTGTTTCATTTTTTTCTTTTTTCGCATTATCATGTTGTTATCGTTTGTTCCGCTTGGTAACAAATTTTGTGCCAAGGTGACAAATATGTCATAATTGGCGGAGATATGTTGACAAAGAGGGGGAGCACCATGTCTGAAAGTCTCCTTTCTCGTCGCAATAGATGAAATAGCACAGAACATCAGTCAGTTTGGAACACAACTCTTTCGCCTCTTCCAGTCCCATCACCATAAACGAAGTAGCCAGAGCATCTGCTGTCATACAGTCTGTTGCCAGCACAGTAGCACTCAAAAGAGAATGCTCGACAGGGTAGCCGGTATGAGGGTCAATCGTGTGGGCAATCCGACGGCCGTCCTTGGTGTAGAAGTTCCGGTAATTGCCCGAAGTGGCCATCCCCTTGTCTGTCAGCTGGATAGTCGCTTGCAACTGACGGTCTGACGCTAAAAGGTCGCTGACCGGCTTGTCAACGCCAACTTTCCATGGCTCCCCCTTGGCATTCATCCCCTTCATACATATTTCTCCGCCAATTTCCACCAGATAGTTCTTACAGCCAAGACTTTCCAACAATCCCGCCACCACGTCACATGCATATCCCTTGGCTATAGCCGAAGCATCAAGTTTCATGCGGGCGTCACCCTTTGTCACAAAGCGTCCGTCAAACGAAAACTTCTGATACCCAATGAATTCACGTATGCTATCAACTTGCTCTGGTGTGACATCCGCACTTTTCTTCAGTCCGAAACCCCACAAATTGACAAGTGGCGCAACAGTGATATCGAAGGCTCCATCAGTGAATGCTGATATCTTCCGCGCCTTGGAAATCAAAAAACAAGCCAGTGTGTCAGAGGATATATCAACAGGTTCAGTACCAGCGGCATTAATCCGGCTGATGGTGGAATAGGGATTGAACATCGACAGGGATGCATCGACCATCTGAAGGCAGGAGTCTATGGCCGGCTGACAATCCTCAGCACTACAATATGTAATATGGTATGTCGTATGAAAAATCTCACCAGCGTTTTGGATGTAACTTGTAGTTTTAGACGAACAACTTACAAGAAAGTATATGAGCAAAAAATACGACGAAATCCTTTTAAGCATACTCCGACAAAATGTTACCAGGGAAGATGCCAGTAGAACCATGCACCGAGCGTCGGCAACCAGTTCTCATCGCGTCCGTAGCCTGGCACATAGGATGCCACAGACATGTCGCCATTGGTTCTTCCCAACAGGTGATTATAGGTAAACGTCCACCCTAGTGAGATTGAAGGTGTGATTTCAACCCTCAATCCTGCAACCAGTTCCAACCAATGGGCCAGCGAATGTTGATTGACGATATTCATAACGTATGCATCCGCCCAGTAAGTGGCAAGGAACGGCGTGGTCAGAATCTCATAGTTGAAAGTGGCACCGGCATACCTCACGCCCACAAAAAACAGGTTGTTTGCATTCGGCCCCTTCTTGGCAATGGGGACATCGAGACCTATTTTCCCGTAGAAGCCGCTACCCCGGTACATCGTGGTCAGTGTCTGTGAGAACTGCTTTGCCTGCCAGTCAGCCAGGTCACGGGTCTCACGAAGACGGGCATATCCCAGTTCGACAACGGGGAAAAACCGGTTGTACAGATTGCAGTTGTATTGGATTTGTATGCCCCAGTTAGGGGAAAAGACCGCCTTGGCGGGTGGAACAAGGTTCAGGCCGACGAACTGTCCGTGCCAGCAAATAGTATCCTTAGGCTCTCGTGGTTTCGCCTTGAGCGGCTTGTCTGACGAGCCCTGAGAACCGCTGCCCATAGCCGACCCCAACGAAGAAGTGAGTCCACCCATCGAAGACTGGCCCATCGCTACTATTGCCGACAGACAAAGAATCCCAAGCACCAAGACCTTACGCAAACTCATGGTATCCAGATTTTTATGTTGGTGGTCAAGACATTGTCAACATGGGCCTCGACAATGGTCACAGAATCAAGGCAGTGTTTCGTACAATCAGCCGCTTCGAGGTCATGCATCACGACTCCGCCACACTCCATAGACAGAACGTATGGCTGGTTGGTATGAAGGAAAAAGACAGTATCGGTCACAAACGTACTGTCAATCATCATGAAAGACATTGCAAATGCTGTCAGCGAATCATTGGGCTGAAGCGGCAGCGACAGTGTTGATGCGGAAGTCGGTTTCATCCATACCGAATCGGTTCCCAAGCCTTTGACAAAACCAAGGGTCAACGAGCAGGAGGAAGAATATTCGGCAGAGTAGAAATCCGCCTTTAGAAATACATCTGTCTTGGCTGTGCAGTTCTTGTTGCCTGTGGCTGTGCACGAAGCAAGACACACCACAGTCACCACAACAAATAGCAGCGTCCATACCTTTCCACCACCCAAACGGATTCTCGGCATTTTCTCAGGATATAAATCAGATAACCTTTTCAATGACGTAGTTGTTCCGGTCGGCAGAACTGCGCGAAATAAGCTCTGCTATGAAACCGCTCAGGAAGAGTTGTGTTCCTAACAATATGCAAGTCAATGCGATATAGAAATGGGGGCTATTCGTGATAAGCGGTGCAGGTATTCCCTTGTGAAGAGCCGTGAGCTTGACGCACCCCATTACGATGCAGGCTATTATCCCAATCAGGAACAGGAGACTTCCAATCAGACCAAAGAAATACATCGGCTGCTTGCCGAACTTTGTGAGGAACCAGAGGCTCAGAAGGTCAAGGTAGCCGTGCACAAAGCGGTCAAGGCCGAACTTCGACACGCCATATTTACGTTTCTGGTGGTGAACCACCTTCTCGCCGATTTTGTCAAAACCGGCATTCTTTGCCAGGAATGGGATATAACGGTGCATCTCGCCATAAACCTCGATATTCTTGACGACATCCTTTCTGTACGCCTTCAGACCGCAGTTCATATCGTGCAGATAGATGCCTGTAATACGGCGTGCCGTAGCATTGAAAAGCTTCGATGGCAGGTTTTTACCCAACTTCGAGTCGTAACGTTTCTTCTTCCAGCCCGACACCAGGTCATAACCCTCTTCAAGAATCATCCTGCGCATTTCAGGAATCTCCTCCGGACTGTCCTGAAGGTCGGCATCCATGGTGACAACGATATCCCCTTCTGCCTTCTTGAAACCACAGAACAAGGCCGGACTCTTGCCGTAGTTACGGCGGAACTTGATGGCCTTGACAATGTCAGGATATTCTGCCTGCAAATGGCTGATTACCTGCCAGGAAGTGTCGGTAGAACCGTCATCGATAAAAATGACCTCGTGAGAAAAGTGGTTTTCAGCCATGACCCTCTCTATCCATGCAAAGAGATCGGGAAGTGATTCCGCCTCGTTCAGCAGAGGCACTATAATACTGATATCCATTATGTTATTCGTTTTGTTTGTCAGAAGGTTCGCCATCGGTATCATCAGACTGTTCATCGGTCGGTGCCTGTGACTGGTTGGGAACCGGGCACTCACCAAAAGCATCACGTCTTTGCAGTATCAATCCGTAAATAATGGCAAGCAGCGCACCACCGATTATTTCTAACCAAAGGTACATAAAGGTGAGCTGGATTGCCGAAGGAACACCGAAATCAACCAGTGCATTCAGCTGCTCCTCAGGGTATTTCATTTCCTCCAGCATATTCAGTGCCTGGTTGAATGTTTCAGCTATGAAATTTGGCTGAATCCACTGGAAATGAATGAAGTGTATAGCCGCCATAATCAGGGCTGCAAATACGGAGAGCCAGAAAGCAAAGCTCCATATCCAGCCGAACTTAGAATAGCCTCCAAGAACCTCGTCACGATACTTGCGGATGTAATACCAGGCCAGGACCAGCGCCCCGAGGTTTCCAATTGAACAGAGGACCTGAATCAGAGTGGAATCTTTCATCAAGGCTGACAAAAGATAAAACGCACCCATGTACAAACCCAGATAAAGGCCGTATGTAGAAGCATATCTGTACTTCTCGTTGATGCTACGCATTTGTGCTACAGGGTCTTGAAATTCCATACTTTCCTTGACTTTTTCTCTAAACGGCAAAAGTACTCAATACTCCGTAAATTTCCAAAACTCAACATTCTTTTCCCCAACCGCCTTTTCCGCAAATCCCGCCAGAGGTAGGGCAACGGCTATAGGGGTAATCATCAACTTTTTTAGTCAAGAATTTGGAAGTTACGGATTTTGTTCGTTTCTTTGCGGTCCTTTAAGTCATTTTTGTCCTTATTAACCCTTAAAACCAATTGCCTATAGGTTCGACAGCTACTCTTTGAACTATAAATAAAGAGTGATGGAAATCCGCACCATGACTGACGATGCGTTAGTCGAACTGTTTGCAAAAGGTAAGAACCAAGCGTTTGATGTTCTTCTTGAACGCCATAAGGACAACGTCTATAACTACATTCTCCTGTATGTCCGCAACGACGATCTGGCTGATGACATCTTCCAGGATGTCTTCATGAAGGCCATTATCAGCATCAAGCAGGGACGATACGTCGGCGACGGAAGGCTGATTTCTTGGCTGTTGCGCATTGCACACAACGAAATCATCGACTATTTCCGCCGTGAGCGCAACGGGAAAACCGTTTCGAACGACGAGAACGAGGAAATTGACCTTTTCAACGACATCGATCTCTGCGACGAGAACATCGAGGATAAACTCATCCGCGAACAATCTCTCGAAGATGTCAAGCGCCTTATGCAACATTTGCCTGATAATCAACGGGAAGTGGTTATTATGCGGTATTATCAGGACATGGAGTTCAAAGATATTGCCGAGCGAACCGGCGTCAGCATCAACACCGCCCTGGGCCGTATGCGCTACGCCGTAATAAACATGCGACGCATGGCCGCCGAAAACGACATCACCCTCACCCTGTAAGGAACTTTCCCCTACAACAAAAAATTCTCGCAGTCGATATACGAAAACCATATCGCCTGCGTTATTTATCCAGAAGCACAAAAACACTTTCTGCCTATGGAATATTTTTCTACCCCAACACCTGCACTTCCCGTGAATAAAAAAATACTTGTTTCGAGCGGCCCGAAGGCTTCGACATTGGATTTTTTGTGTACATTTGCGCGAATGTACACGCCCGGTAAAAACGGGCAAATGAACTAACAGACATGCAAATGATTGCCCCCTCGCTCCTGTCGGCCAACTTCAAGTGCCTGCAGGACGATATTGACATGATTAATTCCAGCGAGGCCGACTGGCTTCACCTGGACGTGATGGATGGTGTCTTTGTACCAAACATCTCCTTCGGCTTTCCCGTGCTAGAAGCAGTTGCCGACATCTGCAAAAAGCCTCTGGATGTGCATCTTATGATTGTTGAGCCAGACAAGTTCATAACACAGGTCCGGCACCTCAACGCCTACATGATGAACGTCCACTACGAGGCGTGCACCCACCTGCACCGCACGATTTCCGAAATCCACAAGGCAGGGATGCGGGCAGGCGTCACCCTGAACCCCCACACGCCGGTCTCTCTTCTGGAGGACATCATTGCCGACCTCGACCTGGTTCTGCTCATGTCGGTCAATCCCGGCTTCGGCGGACAGTCGTTCATAGAGAACACATATAATAAGGTGCGTGAGCTCAAAGAGATGATACTCCGCCATAACAGCCACGCCCTTATTGAAATCGACGGCGGTGTCTGCCTGGACAATGCACAGAAACTTTACCAGGCTGGCGTCGATGTGCTGGTCTCCGGCAGCTTCATCTTCAAGGCTCCCGACCCTAAGGCCATGATCCGTCAGATGAAGCAACTTTAAGCGCTCCGAATAATCCCGTGTGAAATGCCCGAAAAAGACTGGTACATCAAACTTCTGCAATGGCGTGAACGGCATATCAAGCCCTCCACGCTACTGTTGCTGTTAAGTCTGGTCACCGGTTTTCTGACTTCCCTTGCTGCATTACTCCTGAAATTTCTCATCGAGCAGCTCCACAACTTCGTCACTTTTAGCATCTCGGCGGGGCATCACCATTACTACTACCTCATTTTTCCGGCAATCGGCATAATGCTGGCCGCCCTTTTTGTCAAGCATGTAGTACGCGACGACATTGCCCACGGCATCACAAAAATTCTTTACGCCATCTCTCAGCGCAAGGGGCGCATCAAGCCCCACAACACCTGGTCATCCATCGTGGCAAGCTCGGTCACCATCGGACTTGGCGGTTCGGTCGGAGCCGAGGCACCAATCGTCCTGACAGGCTCAGCCATCGGCAGCACAATCGGCAACTTCTTCAAACTGAGCCAGAAAGACCTGATGATTCTTATCGGATGCGGTGCGGCAGGTGCCATTGCAGGTATCTTCAAGGCCCCGATAGCCGGTCTGCTGTTTGCCATAGAGGTGCTTATGCTCGACTTCACCTCCGCTGCAATGATGCCGATGCTCCTATCATCAATTACGGCAGCCACCCTCACATACGTTGTATCCGGTACACAAGCCACATTCTCGTTCGACAGCAGCAATATCTTTTCACTGGTCAACATTCCCTGGGTCATTCTGCTTGGAATCTGTTGCGGATTTGCCTCACTCTACATAATAAGGGGAATGGGAATTTTCGAAGGGTGGTTCAAGCGCAGGAAACAATGGGTGAAAATCCTTGCCGGGGCAGGTGTATTGAGTATTCTGATTTTCTTTTTCCCCCCTCTTTACGGTGAAGGCTACGACTCCATCGAAGCCCTTATCAACGACCGGCCAATGACGCTTCTGGAAGGGTCGCTCTTCTTTCGCCACGCTGGAAAGTTCGGTGTAATCATCATCTATTTTCTGCTCATTATCTTCACCAAAGTGCTGGCCACTGCATCTACCAACGGTGCTGGAGGAGTGGGTGGTGTCTTTGCTCCCACACTGTTCATCGGCGCTTTCACCGGTTTCATAATCGCCTCACTGCTAAATCATTTCGGCATTGCCACAGTCTCAAACGGCAACTTTGCACTTATGGGGATGGCAGGCCTCATGTCGGGGGTAATGCATGCCCCGATGACCGGAATCTTCCTTATCGCCGAGCTTACCGGAGGCTACTCCCTGTTCCTGCCGCTGATGATCACTTCGCTTATCTCGCTGATAACCATCCGGGCCTTCGAAAGGCACAGCATCTATTCCTGGCGGCTTGCCCAGAAGGGCGAACTTCTCACCCACCACAAGGACAAGGCTGTGCTGACCCTGCTTAAGATGGAGAATGTCATCGAGGATGATTTTGACAAGGTTTATCCGGAAATGCTTCTCGGCACATTGGTCAAAGTGATATCCAGGGCACGCCGCAACAGTTTTCCCGTTGTTGACCGAAAGGACGGGACATTTGTCGGAGTGGTCCTTTTGGACGACATCCGCAATATAATGTTCCGCTCTGAACTGTACGACCGTTTCACTGTGAGGAGGATTATGTCATCCCCTCCGGCGGTTCTTCACGTCCACGATTCGATGGAACAGGTCATGACGACATTCGACCGGACAAACGCCTGGAACCTGCCTGTTGTCGATGAGAACGGAAGGTACGTCGGATTTGTCTCGAAGTCCAAAATTTTTAATTCATACAGAAAAGTACTGGTTCATTTCTCAGATGAATAAATCTCCAAGAATAATTTATATGGGGACACCCGATTTCGCGGTCGCTCCTTTACGGTCATTGGTCGAAGGTGGTTACAACGTCGTAGCCGTCGTCACAATGCCGGATAAACCTATCGGACGGGGGATGAAGATGCAGTCTTCACCCGTAAAGCAATACGCAGTCGAAGCGGGCCTTCCGGTTCTGCAGCCCGAAAAACTTAAAGACGAGGCTTTCATTGAAGCACTGAGAAGTTACAATGCTGATTTACAAATTGTTGTAGCTTTTCGAATGCTGCCCGAAATAGTATGGGCCATGCCCCCGATGGGCACCTTCAACCTGCACGCTTCCCTGCTGCCTCAATACCGCGGTGCTGCTCCTATCCACTGGGCTGTAATCAACGGTGAGAAAGAGACCGGTGTTACCACTTTCCTGCTCAAACACGAAATCGACACTGGTAACATACTGCTTCAGGAGCGTATTGAAATAGCCCCGGACGAAACTACAGGTTCTGTGCACGACCGTCTTATGCAACTTGGTGCCACATTGGTTCCAAGAACTGTGGATTTGTTGGTAAGTGGTGATTATCAGGCAATTCCACAAGAACAGTTAACAACTTCAGAACTCAATCCCGCACCGAAGCTTTTCAAGGAGAATACACAAATTGACTGGAATCGTCCGTCAAAGAAAATCTACAATTTCATACGTGGCCTTTCTCCATATCCGGCCGCATGGACCACACTGGAAGTTAATTCCGCCAATGGAAAAAGTGAACAGCTTGCCGTCAAGATTTTCGAGGTGGCACTCCGCGAGGGCAAAGCTCCCGCCGGAACTGTGGTTACCGACGGCAAGCACTCCCTGAAAGTTGCCACTTCGGACGGTTTCGTGGAAATCCGCCGCCTTCAAGTTCCCGGCAAGCGCCAGATGTCAGCCGACGAATATCTCCGCGGCTTCCAGCAAACCCCTTCATTTACCATCGTCTTATGAACAAATTCTCAAGAATCTGCCTGTTTCTGGCCATCACGGTTTTCTGTCTTTCGCAGGCTCAGGCCGCAGGTATGCGCACAAAGTACAACTTCAACCCTGACTGGCTGCTGCACATCGGCGACATAACCGAAACGGTCTCAGACAAAGCCGGTAATGCCACTCCGACGGCCGCCACCCCCCGGTTTGACGACCGTAACTGGCATGCAGTAAACCTCCCTGCAGCCTGGAACGAGGACGAAGCCTTCAAAGTCTCCATAGACAAACTCAGCGACTCAGTAGTATGGTATCGCAAGCACTTCAAGATTCCGGCCGAGAATAAGGGACAGAAAGTGTTCATCGAATTCGAAGGTGCCCGTCAGGGGGCTGTGGTCTGGATAAACGGCAAGCGTAAGGGGATGTCCGAGAATGGTGTAATGGCTTTCGGCTTCGACCTGACCGATGAAATCGACTTCGGCAAAGATAACGTAATCGCCGTCCGCACCGACAACAGCTGGAACTACCACGAGCGCGGCGACAGCCTCCCCGAGGAAGAGCGCAACAGCCCCTTCCAGTGGAACCACCGCAGCTTCAACGCCAATTACGGCGGTCTGCCAAAGAACGTAATACTGCACTGTACCAACAAGTTATACCAGACGCTCCCCTTATACAGCAATCTGGGAACAACTGGCACGTACATTTACACAGACCATATCGATATCCGCGAGAAGACTGGCGTGATTCACATTGAATCCGAAGTCCGTAACGAAACGGGCAAAGAGCAGACCTTCTACATGAACTGTGTCGTGCGCGACAATGACCAGAACATAATCCGCGAGTTCCAGAGCGATAATGTCACTTTGGCAGACGGTGCAACAACAATCGTAACAGCAGCTTCACAACTCAGCAAGCTGAAATTCTGGAGCTGGGGCTACGGCTACCGCTATCACGTCACCACTACCTTGGTTGCCGGCAAGACGACTATGGACCGGGTGAAGACGGCGACCGGTATCCGCAAGACCGACTTCAAGAACGGCATGTTCTATCTGAATGACAGGGTGTTGCAACTGAAAGGCTATGCCCAGCGCACCTCCAACGAATGGCCTGGTGTCGGCATGAGCGTTGCCCCGTGGGTAAGTGACTTCAGCAACGGCATGATTGAAAGAGGTAACGGCAACTTTGTCCGCTGGATGCATGTAACCCCCTGGAAACAGGATGTGGAATCGTGCGACCGGGTAGGCCTCATCCAAGTAATGCCCGCCGGAGATGCCGAAAAAGATATAACCGGAAGGCGCTGGCAGCAGCGTCTGGAACTGATGCGCGATGCCATAATCTACAACCGCAACAACCCCTCCATTATCTTCTATGAGTGTGGAAATGAGTCGATAAGCGAAGAACACATGGCCGAGATGAAGGCAATCCGCGACATGTACGACCCACACGGCGGAAGGGCTATCGGAAGCCGCGAGATGCTCGACAGCAAGATTGCCGAGTACGGCGGCGAGATGCTCTACATCAATAAAAGCGCCGGAAAGCCCATGTTTGCCACCGAATACAACCGCAACGAAGCCCTCCGCAAATACTGGGACGATTATTCCTATCCGTTCCACAAGAACGGGGCCGGCCCGCTCTACCGCAACGCCGATGCCTCCGAATACAATATGAACAACGACCAGTACGTGCTGGAGACCATCCGCCGCTGGTATGACTATTGGGAATGCCGTCCAGGCACGGGAAAAAGGGTGAGCAGCGGCGGTGCCAATATCGTCTTCTCTGATACCAACACCCACTTCCGCGGCGAAGAGAACTACCGTCGCAGCGGCGAGGTGGATGCCATGCGCCTGCCCAAGGATGCCTACTACGCCCATCAGGTTATGTGGGGCGGCTGGGTCGATATTGAGTCGAAATACTACAAGACCCACATTGTCGGTCACTGGAACTACCCCGACCGTACCGTCAAGGATGTCTATGTCGTCTCCAACGCTGAAAAGGTGGAACTTTTCGTCAACGGTATCTCTCAGGGCTACGGCGAGCGCACCTACCAGTTCCTGTTCACATTTAAGGATGTTCACTACCATCAGGGGAAACTGACGGCAATTGCCTACGATGCCTCAGGCAAGGAGGTCGGCGAACAGGCTGAAATATACTCAGCCGGAGAACCCGCAGCTATCCGCCTCAATCTAAACGAGTCACCTACAGGATTCCATGCTGACGGAGCCGACATGGTACTGGTCGATGTTGAAGTTGTCGATAAGAAGGGACAGCGTTGCCCACTGGCAAACAACATGATTCATTTCAAGACCGAGGGTCCGGCCGACTGGCGTGGCGGAATTGCCCAAGGCCCTGACAATTACATACTTTCAAAGGACCTTCCCGTGGAGTGCGGTGTAAACCGTGTCATCGTACGCTCTACACGCACCGCCGGCGGAATCGTCATTTCAGCCTCAGCCGACGGACTTCGTCCCGACACACTCCGGTTCTCGTCAAAGGCGGTCGAAGTTAAGGACGGTCTGGCCACCTGGCTCCCGAAAGACGACCTGATTCCGTATCTGTGGCGCGGAAGCACCCCGTCATACGCATCGTATAAGGTATCCCGTATTCCCATCACAATCCGTTCCGCCGTAGCCGGCTGCAACCCGCAAATGGTCAAGGGAAGTTTCGACGACAATGAACTCTCCGAGTGGCGCAACGACGGCAAACTCAACACTGCCTGGATTGAATTTACCCTGGCAAGAAAGGCCGTCGTCAACGAGTGTTGCCTGAAGCTGACCGGCTGGCGCACACGCTCCTACAACCTGCGCGTCACCGGCTACTACAAAGACGAAGCCGGGCAGGAGCACACGATTCCGCTATGGCAGGGTATGACTCCGAAAAGCTTAGGCTATATAACCCTTCCATTTGCCGATACCGATGCCCTGGAACGCATCCGAATTGAAGCAATATCGGAGAATGAGCAGAGCGATGCCTTCTCCTCACTTGTCGAGATAAACGGCAATGTCGAACTTGACCTGTTCAAGGCCCCTGAAGGTTCCGAGAACCCCAAAGGGGAACTTCGCATTATTGAAACCGAATTCTACACCCGTGCCGCATCCAGGAACTGACAAATACAGCCATGAAACACATCCTTTTAACTACAATTCTAATTGTCAGCACTTTATTGATAAGCGGCTGTAACGGAAAGACCAATACATCGTCAAACAACAGCGCTGTCAATTCAGAATCATACACTCAGACTGCCCAGTCACTGCCCGGCGAGCCGGAAAAGTTCGGGATTGAGGATGTACGCACCATGAGCGAGCCTGACAAGTGCATCGTTGTCACTTTTTCCGATAATCTTGAGCCTTCTCAGGACCTTCGTGGACTCTTTTCCTGCAACTGTTTTGAAGTAAAGACATCTGTTGACGCCAACTGCGTCACCCTCTATCCTGTCAACGGGGATGCTGATGAATCCGGCCTTTTCCGCCTGACCGTCCATGCCGGTATTGAAAGCGACAACGGTCAGAAAACGACGAAAGACTACCTTTACGACCTCTCTTTCGGCCGGATGGCACCCTCTGTAGAACTTGTCGGCAAGGGGGTCATTGCCCCAATGGGTGAAGCTGTCTATTTCCCCTTCAGGGCTGTTGGACTGAATGCCGTCGATGTCCGTATCATGGAGGTTTTTGCCGACAACATGCGTTTTTTCCTTCAGGACAACGACCTCGACGAGAAGAGTACCTGGACCCTGAAACGGATGGGGCGAACCGTCTGCAGCAGGAAGATTGACCTGACGGACAAAGGAGCAGCCGACCTTGACCAGTGGAACATATTCAAGATTGACCTGTCTAAACTTATTGATTTCAAGGCCGGTACCCTCTACAGTGTCGAAATCGGCATACGCAAGGCTTATACCCTGCACTACAACAACGACAACTTTGAAGCAGGAGAAGGGCTGTCGCGCAAAGAGCGTCGCCAGAGTGCCGAGAACCACGATGGCGACAAATATCTGCTTCCAATCGAAGAGGAGGCCACCCATCCGGAATACAGCTATCAGAATGCCTACTACGACTACTGCTTCAACTGGAATCAGATGGACAACCCCTCCCACGCCTCATACTATAATCCATATACCCGTTTTGTCCGCCGCAATGTACTTAGCAGCGACCTGGGTCTGATGGCAAAGAAGGATGCCGTGGGCAAGACTCACGTGTTCGTCACAAACCTCTCAACGGCCAACGCCGTGGACGCAGCTCAGGTATCGCTCTACGACTACCAGATGCAGGAGGTCGGACACGGCAAGACCCGAAGCGACGGAAGTTTTGTCTGTTCAGCAGAGGGTGAAATCCACTCAATCCTTGTCAGAAAGGGGGAACAGGTGGGCTACCTTCGCCTTGGCAACGGTTCCCAGCTTCCTTCCGCCAACTTCGACACCGGCGGCAAGAAGGTCCAGAAGGGTATCAAGGGCTTCCTTTATGCCGACCGCGGCGTATGGCGTCCCGGTGAAAGCATCTATCTGAACTTCATCCTACAGGACCGCGACAAGACCCTTCCCCAAGGCTATCCCATCAATGTGGATATTTACAATGCAAAAGGGCAGATGGTTCAACGTATGGTTCAAAAAGTCGGAAACGGAGCAATTTATCCTTTCCATTTTGCCACCTGCAGCGATGATGCAACTGGCAACTGGCTGGCCATAGCAAAAGCCGGAAACATCGAGTTCCGCAAGACCCTTCAGGTCGAATCTGTCAGACCCAACCGGCTGAAAATCGACCTTGCATTCCCAGACACTATGTTGTCGGCAGGAAAGCAATACAATGTCACACTGTCTGCCAACTGGCTGACCGGTGCGGCAGCCAACGGACAGAATGCCACAGTCGATGTCACCTTCAAGCCCTTCACCCCTGTTTTCAAGGGATTCAAGGAGTACAGCTTCTCAGCCCCCTCACACGTCTGGTATGGTAGCACAGAGGTAGCCTTCGACGGTCAGCTCGATGCCAACGGAAAGGCCAGCTTCAACTTCCGTTTCAATACCGAATCGTTCGTCCCGGGTATGCTGCGGGCCGACTTCACCTCCCAGGTAGCAGAAGGAGGAGGAGGTTCAAGCATCCGATACACCTCTCAGGCCGTATCTCCATACCGCCATTACGCTGGAATCCGTATCAACTACGACGAACCCTCCTGGCAGAAGCTCGACAACGACCGCGACCACGAGGTTCAGATTGTCACCGTGGACGAAAAGGGGCACAGCGTCCCAATGAGGGATGTCACCGTAAAACTCTACGACCTTGAGTACCGGTGGTGGTATCAGGGAAATGACGAAAACCTCGCCTCATATGTGGGTGAGACATACCACAGTCCGGTCATGACACGGACTGTCAACACCAAGAACGGCAAAGCCTCCGTCAGCCTTCCCAAAGACGACGAGCGTTACGGCAGTTATCTCCTTACCGTAGCCCTCCCGGACGGCTATACGGCCGGACAGGTTATCTACTTCGGCAACAGCTGGGGCGCCCGCCCGCAGGGAGATGCCCAGGTTCTGGCCCTCAAAAGCGACAAAGGGAGCTACAAGACCGGGGAAACCGTGCAAATCTCATTTCCTTCAACCCCGATGTCCAAAGCCATAGTAACGGTGGAAGGAAGCCATGGCATCATCTCGGAACAGGTGGTCAGCCCGACTGGCAACACCTTTGACTATTCATTTATCGCAACGGCAGAAATGACCCCGAACGTCTATGTAAGCGTCCACTTGCTCCAGCCTCATGCCCAGACCGCCAACGACCTGCCTATCAGACTGTTCGGCGTGATGCCCGTCATAGTGGAAGACCCGGCCTCGAAGCTTCTTCCAGTCCTTACAGCCGACAAGGAGGTGCGTCCCGCCCAGCCCTTTACAATCAAGGTGAAAGAGGCGGAAGGAAGGGCTATGGACTATACCATTGCCATTGTCGATGAAGGTCTGCTTGACCTTACGAATTTCAGGACACCCGACCCGTGGGGCAGTTTCTTCGCCCGCGAAGCCCTTTCGACCCAGACCTTCGACCTATATAATAATGTAATCGGAGCATTCGGCAGCCGCTTGGAAAGCATGATGACCATAGGCGGTTCAGACGAAATGGTCGATATTTCCAAGAAGCGTGACGAACGTTTTACTCCAATCGTGAAGGTTCTCGGACCGTTCCATCTGAACGCAGGCAAGAAAGCCAGCCACTCCATCGAGCTGGAGCCTTACCTTGGGAGCGTCCGTGCCATGGTAGTGGCCGCATCGGAAGGGCAGTATGGCAGTACCAGTCAGGATATTGCCGTGCGCCAGCCCCTTATGGTTCAGGCCAGCCTCCCGGCTTTCCTTGCACCTGACGAGCAGGTGAATATGCCCGTATCGGTATTTACCACCGACAAGAGTCTCAAGGATATACGGGTACGTGTGGAAACCGACGGCGCTTTGACCCCGTGCTTTGCAAAAGACACTATCGTTTCTTCTGAGACACAAGACTTTACATTTGCTATCCGCACCACTGGCGAAGGGATGTCCAATGTACGCATCACTGCCACATCCGGTTCGGAAACCTCAAAGTGTGAAATGGCAATTGTCGTGCACAACCCTAATCCTGTCACCACAAAAAGCCAGATTCACATTCTCAAGGCCGGAGAAAAATGGAGCAAAGAGACCGAAGGAATCGGCCAGTCCAACCGCGCCACCCTCGAATTATCCACACTTCCGCCACTCTCATTGGGAAGCCGGTTGAGCTACCTCACCAATTACCCCCACGGCTGTGCCGAGCAGTCAGTTTCTGCGGTATTTCCACAGCTCTACTTGCCCAAGTTATTGGATCTTAGCAAGGAAGAGGTTTCTGCCATGAACGGCAAGGTGGCAGCCTGCATTTCGAAACTGCCACGTTTCCAGACCTCTTCGGGCGGTTTTTCCACCTGGCCCGGAGCAGCCTTCACGGACGACTGGACCTCGTGCTATGTGACCTACTTCCTGACTGAAGCCTCCCGTGCAGGTTACGATGTCCCGGCGACACTCATGCAACAGAGTCTGTCGTACCTCATCCAGCAGGCAAAAGGTTACCGCAGCAGTAACCGTGAGAGCGACAGTTTCATACAGGCATACCGCCTGTGGGTTCTTGCCAACGCCGACAAGACTCAAATCGGTGCCATGAACCGTCTGCGTACCAATGAGAATTTAAGCAACCAGTCCCGCTATCTGCTTGCCAACGCATACCTGATTGCCGGACAGCAGCAGGCAGCCGATGCTCTGGTTGACCTTAGAAATGTCAAGCCGGACGCTTCTGACAGCCATCCCTTCGGTTCCGACTTGCGCGACCGCAGCCTTATTCTCCAGTACCTGACAGCCTCAAAGGCTTTTGAGACGGCCATGCCACTTGCCACTGAGATAGCCACTGAACTGTCTGGCGACTCATGGCAAAGCACTCAGGCCACCGCATACGCACTTCTCGCCATCGAGCAGTTTGCAATTGCCTCAGCAGCCGGCAAGAATCTCGATTTCAACCTGTCAGTCAATGGTTCACGCGTCAAAGGGACTTCAGGCAACATTACTTATTTCAGTAACGATTTGCCTTTCAAGGATAACAAGACGTCATTCGAATTGCAGAACTCCGGTTCAGGCTCTTTGTTTGCAGTCATCACCAATCAGGGAATCCCGACCGGTACCGACACAGAGGCACTCTCCAACGGACTGGCTATCAAAGTCTCCTACCGCAACTTGAACGGTAACCCGATAGATGTAACATCACTGCCGCAGGGGACGAATTTCACCGCCGAGGTAGAGGTGACGAACACATCTTCCCTTCCCGTGTCCAACCTGGTCCTGACCCAACCCTTTGCCAACGGGTGGGAAATCGTTAACGAACGCCTCGCAGGCGAAGCTTCCGACATGACGGAAGACTTTGACTTCCAGGATATCCGCGACGACCGCGTCATGACCTGTTTCTCATTGGGCAGTGGTGCCTCCAGACACTTCACAGTCCGCCTGAACGCCTCGTGGCAAGGGAGTTTCATCCTGCCTCCGACCACCTGTGAAGCCATGTACGACCGGAGCCGTTATTTTGCCAAGACTGCAGGTCGCACGATTTCCGTCCGCAAATAGATTTCCGCCTACTGATACAAGACTTGGAAACCGACAGAAAAAGACATCCCCACAAATATCTAAGGACTGCGGGAGGCATTCTCGCAGTCCTTTTTGCTTTGTTCCTATTCGTACCTTGCCCACAGTTTGACCAGCCGGAAAGTACAGTGGTGGTCGCTAAGGACGGACGGCTTCTCGGTGCCCGTATTGCCAAGGACGGGCAGTGGCGCTTTCCCCAGCCAACCACTGAAGAGAGGCATCCCCGACTACCCGATAACTACCAAAAGGCCCTTCTCGCATACGAAGACCAGTGGTTCTTCTATCATCCCGGCATCAATCCCGTTTCAATTTGCCGCGCAGCCTGGTGGGACATCACTGAGGGGCGGATTGTGAGCGGCGGGAGCACACTGACAATGCAGGTGGCACGTATGTACCGTGCCAATCCTCACCGTACAGTATGGGGCAAATTCGTGGAAGCCCTGATGGCCGTCAAACTGGAAATCTGCAAGAGCAAGGATGAAATCTTAGTCATGTATGCGGCAAATGCCCCTTTCGGCGGAAACGTGGTAGGACTCCAGGCTGCATCGTGGCGCTATTTCCAGCGGGATGTCGATGAACTTTCATGGGCAGAGGCAGCAACACTGGCCATACTTCCGAATGCCCCCTCACAGCTCTATCCCGGCCGCAATGCGCAGGCTCTTTGCGAGAAGCGCAACAAGCTGCTGCAAAAGCTTTTCGATAAAGGCTGCATTGACCAGGCCACCCTTCAGCTTTCACTCCAAGAGCCCCTGCCCGACCGCCCTCAGCCCCTCCCTGACCTCGCTCCACATCTTGTAGAACGATACCAGAGCACTCAGAGGGGAGAATACTGTAAGACCTCCATTTCCTACGACCTGCAGGAACGGGGCATTGCTGTTGCCAAGGGGCATCAGCAGCGGCTGACGGAACAAGGCATAAACAATCTTGCGGCACTGATTCTTGATGTGAAAAGCGGAGAGCCCCTCCTCTACATTGGCAATACCCCTGACGACTACGTCGATATCATCACCTCCCCACGTAGCAGCGGCAGCATCCTCAAGCCGTTTCTCTATGCAGCAATGCTTGACGACGGCGAGATGATGCCAAAACAGCTCGTTGCCGACATTCCGATGAACATTTCGGGCTATAGCCCCAAGAATTTCGACCTCGATTACCGGGGAGCACTTCCGGCCGACGAGGCACTCTACCGTTCCCTGAACGTACCTGCTGTGGAGATGCTTCAGGACTATACACCGGCCCGTTTCCTCGAAAAGCTCCATAGAATAGGATTTACCACCTTCACCAAGTCGTCCGAGCACTACGGGCTGTCGCTCATCCTGGGTGGAGGCGAGGTATGTCTTGACGAACTTGGCCAGGCATACGCAGACATGGCCCGCAGTCTGACAGTACCGGAAGCCGATTCTGACAAGAAGGCGACTCCCTTTTCGCGGGCCGCCTGCTGGTTCACCTTCGAGGCTCTGCAAAAAGTCAACCGCCCCGAAGAGCGCACCGGCTGGCAGTACTACGCATCCTCAAGACGTATTGCATGGAAGACCGGAACCAGCTTCGGCCAGCGCGATGCCTGGGCAGTAGGTATCACCCCAAAGTATGTGGTTGCCGTCTGGGCTGGAAATTCAAACGGAGAAGGACGGCCCGGCCTGACTGGGACGGCATCAGCCGCACCGCTGCTCTTCGACCTTTTCGACCTGCTGCCGAGTGACGGAAAATGGTTTGAGCGGCCGGAAGATGGAATCACTTACGAAAACATCTGTATGGAAAGCGGTTACAAGGCATCCCCCAACTGTCCGCACACCATTCATCAGGCGGTTCCGGCAAGTTGCGCAAAAGCCCCGGTCTGCCCGTGCCACCAGATTGTCCACCTTTCCTCAGACCGCCTCTATCAGGTCACCTCGGCCTGCTATCCTGTTGAGCAGATGGTTCACGATTCCTGCTTTGTCCTCCCCCCTGGGGCCGAGTGGTACTACCGCCGGCACCATCCCGAATACCGTGTCCTTCCGCCCTTTTTGCCCGGCTGTACAAGCGACAGCTATACGGTCATGGAAATCCTCTATCCGAAAGACTTCCGCCATCTTTATCTTCCCCGCGACCTGAACGGCGAGACGAGTGCCATCGTAATTGCCGCCGCTCACCGTAATATGAACACCACCATCTACTGGCATCTTGACGACAACTATCTCGGGAGCACCACGTCAATCCATCAGATGGCCGTCAGTCCGTCCCCCGGACAGCACCGCCTAACCATAGTCGATAGCCAAGGAAACCGTCTGGAACGGATTCTTACAATCGTAAACTAACGCTCAAATCTTGATTCTCAGTGCCGTACCAACGTATGTACTGCGGTTCCCCTCAATGGTTTCAAGACCGGTTCCGATAGTTTCGCGGTCTTCATAGACTGTATGTTTCAAGACGATATCCCATTTGAGGCTTTTACTGATATTCCAGCAGAGCAGCAAAGAGAGTCTCCCACCCCGGCCATATACCGACGAGAAAGGCATAGTCCCGGCAAGGTCCGGCCCTGAGACATACAATCTGTTGTCATAGCTGTCTGCGTCAAACAGACTCCATTGGCAGGCTGCCGACAGGGGATACTCCTCTCGTGCAAAGCGGACATCCTGAGAAAGTGAAAAGCCCCAAGAAGGTTCCTCACCGCCCTGATTGTACCGGTTTCCATTGAGAGTTGTCTTTAGACGGATATCATGAAAAGAGTATGTCAGCTGGGCCTTTATCTGACGTTTGCAAGTGGTCTGCAACGGGACGATTCCCACCACACTCCCAGTCGGAAGGTTTTCCTCCCCACGCTTCATCCTATAGCGCAGTGCACACTGAAAATTCCTCGAAGGGGACCAAGTAGCCTCAATGCCGAAATCCAATCCTTCTGAAGGACGGTTGACGCGGTACTTCAGCCACGGAAAATAATAGTAATCAAGATAGGAGACGATTTCCACAAAGGGTATCAGACGGCAATCCACCTGGGCATAGATACCGTTTTCATTTGCAGTCGAACCGTTCACCCCGAAAGCCGAGCCGAAAGGGGCCTGATATTGCGGTGCATAGACACGGGCCGAGAAAAAAGCATCCACTTTTGGGTGCAACTGTCGGCTTACCTGCACGATACCAGCCATTCCATTGCCCGTACCAGTGGCCAGTTCGCCCGAAAAAAGCCATCCGCCCAAGAGCAAACGGACATCAACAGAAGCATTCCATCCCTCATTTCCCCTGAAATAGAAAAGGTTGTAGGGCTTTTCCTCGGGTTGCCAATAGCCGTCCATACGGAAATAGAGAGCATTGACGGCCAACTGGAGTTTTTCCCCTGCATACCTTAGCCGCCCTCCAGTAAGCAACTGCTTCGTGTTCCCCTTCTTGATTGTGTCACTCACGGTTGAGTGGAAGCCGTCAGTCTTTATGGAGGTGAACGTGTCACCCTCGCGGCTTGTGTCAATACGACGGTACGAGACAAATCCAGCCCCCCTCCAACGTTTGTTGTGAGAAGCCAGTTCCACACCCACACCCCGCTGGAAGCCGCTTTCCGACGTGGAGGTATGGGGCTTGAAAAAGACCTCGGAAGCATGCTGCTGGGAGGCCGACATCGTCTTGCCTCCGAATATTCCAGACGACAGGATAAGTCCCTGACCTGCTGCTATTTTATAGTCACCAATGACAAGATTGTTCAAAATTCCGACTTCCCGGACCTGTGCATGACCCGTTACAAAATCAACCCCCTTTTCACCCCGGTCTTTTTCCGCCGAGATACCCCACGTCAGATGCTTGCCGTATTTATAAAGAAATCTGGCAGAAGCACTTAGCGGATTGCCAAGATAGGCTTTCGACAATTCCCGAAGCGAATCACTGTCTGCATAACCTGCCTTGTGTTGCAGGGTTGACGATAGCTTCAGACGCACTGTGCTGTGCCCCTTGCTCACCCAGTCGCGGAAGGTTTCCTTGTACTCCGGGGTGCGGTCCGGCTGCCGGTCAAGCGGACTGAGGCACACAAAAGGCTCTACCCGGCGGAAAGCCTCCTGCCCCCACCCCTCGACAATCAGCAACTCCTGCAAAGAGGTCAAAGGCACATGATAATACAGATAGGTAGCCAGACGATCGACCTGCAGAGCCGTGAGAAACGGAATCATATTCAGTTCTTCCCACGAAGCCCTGTTCAGGTCGATGGGATTCTGGTGCAAGGCATTGAGCGTCTCGATAAACTCCTCCTGTCGTGCCTCGTCCGCCTCCTCCAGCCAGGTGTCCAGACCCACCTGCTCAATCCAGTCCTCCAGCCGCCAGGATGTACTGTCTGCCTTTACTGCTATCTGCAACACAAACAGCATAATCAATGCCACCGTCACTCTCCTTATTAATAACGAATCCATGCTAATCAGAATCCAAAAGCCGCCGAAAGGGCAAAAGACCAGCCCAGTTTCCAGTCACAAACCCCTGCTGCATCTATCCGTATCGACTTTTTTCCACTTCTGAGCACCCCAATTCCAGCCGACACTTCGGTATCGGGATAGCGTACCCCAAGACGGCCGTCCATGCGCAAGCGGCCATCCGACGGATGCCAGATTGCCATTTCCATACCGGCATGGACAAACAGCGAATGTTGTAACTGCTTCTCCAACTCAAGGGCTAACTGTAACCTGTCAGAGACATCATACTCCGCTGCAAGATGATAATCGGTTGCGAAATATAGGCTGTCCCTATGCGTCATGGTTGGATTTCCCATCCAGACACCGATTTGAAGGGTTTCCAACGGTCTGTAAAACACCCCGGCCTCTGCCATGAATGCCATCAGTGCACCTGCTTTACCTTTATTAAATGTGGCTCCAGCCATTATTTTTGCAAAATCGAGCCTGTACATCGCCAGCCCGATGACATACCGAAGGCACTGTCCGACAGTCTGCCCGAAAAGCAGAGAGACGAACTGCTCGCCCGCTCCACATAGTCCCCCGTGCAGCCACCAGGAATACTGTTTCCAGTCAATGACCGCACCTGCCGTAAGAATTGCCAGCTCCTTCTGACAATATGGCAACAGACCGTTCAATAAAACATGGGTACATACAACTGGCTGTCCTTCAATTACATCGGAATCCTGACGGGAAGTCAGTCCGTCATAGTCATTCACACTGAAGAAATCATTTCCAGAGGCCATCATGGCCCCTCCCATCCCTACAGAACGACTGTCAGAGTACCACAATCCCGACTGGATATCTTGTCCATTTACAGTCAGAAAGGAAAGAAAACAACACGCCAAAATAAAATACCGCTTCATTGCTTAATATTTGAGTAGCGCAAAATTAATATCGAAATTTACATTGGCAAAATATTGTACAAATAATATTTCAACAAACAACTCATAATGTCTCTCAACATTCGTTATTTGTTTGGCAGTTTGCTGCGGTTTGCGTACCTTCGCGCGATATTTTACATCGCACAAAATCAAGCATCAGCTATGCGGAAATACAAACTTTTCAACAACATTTTCGGGTGGGTGGCCTTTGCCGTTGCAGCCTTCACCTACCTGAGCACAATTGAGCCTACAGCCAGTTTCTGGGACTGTGGCGAGTTTATATCAGCAGCCTACAAGTTCGACGTCGGACATCCGCCGGGAGCACCGTTCTTCATGCTCACCGGACGTATGGCTTCTCACTTTGCATCATCTCCCGAGACGGTGGCCAAGTGTCTGAACGCCATGTCAGCACTTTTCAGCGCCCTGACAATCCTGTTCCTCTTCTGGACCATCACGGCAATTGCCCGCAAAATCGTCTTCAAGAAGAATGATGACCCCACCGCCGGCGAAATCATAGCCGTAATCGGTGCCGGTCTGGTAGGTTCACTTGCCTACACCTTCTCAGACACCTTCTGGTTCTCAGCTGTCGAAGGTGAGGTCTATGCCTATTCGTCGCTCTTCACCGCCGTGGTCTTTTGGGCAATCCTCAAATGGGACGAAGTCGCCGACGAACCGCATTCCGCCCGCTGGATAGTATTCATCGCATTCCTGACAGGTCTTTCAATCGGCGTGCACCTGCTCAACCTGCTCTGCATTCCCGCCATCGTGCTGGTCTATTACTATCGCAAGAACGAGCAGACCACCATCAAGGGTGCTATTTGGGCCCTGCTCGGCTCCTTCGTCATCGTGGCCATCATTCTGTTCGGTATCGTGCCGGGCTTCGTAAATATGGCCGGATGGGCTGACCTGCTGTTTGTCAACGTCTTCGGCATGCCGTTCAACAGCGGTGCCATCGTTTATATCATCCTGATGACGGCAGCCATCGTATGGGGTTTGTGGACCACAAAACAGGGCAACGGGAAACTGATGCGCATCGCCCTCTTTGCCAACATCGCCCTCGTGGGTATTCCTTTTGTCGGATATAAAGTATGGTTGTGGATTGTCCTGCTTGCCATCGCAGCATTTGTCTGCTTCAAGTGGAAAACACTCTCCGACGCCCCCATTGTCAACACCACCCTGCTCTGCCTGATGGTGATGCTGATTGGCTACGGTTCATACGGAATCACCGTTATCCGCTCCTCTGCCCAGCCCCCTATGGACCAGAACTCGCCAAACAACATGTTCTCGCTTGAGCGTTACCTCAACCGTGAGCAGTACGGCGAGACTCCCCTTCTTTATGGCCAGACTTTTGCCTCACAGATTGAATGGAAGCGCGAGGGCAACAACTGCGTTCCGCAATACGAACAGCGTGGTGCAGTATGGAACCAGTCTGCAAAGAAGGATCCTTCCGAGAAGGACCACTACGAAATCACCGGCTACAACGAGCGCCCCGTCATGGCCCCCGAGCTGAACATGTTCTTCCCGCGTATGTACAGTTCTCGCGAAGACCATGTGGATGCCTATAAGAGCTGGAGCCATTTCAAGGGCAAAAAGGTCCGCTATAACAAGTGCGGAGACACGGAGATTGCAATGAAGCCGACAATGGCTGAAAACCTCCGCTTCTTCTTCTCCTATCAGGTCAACTACATGTACTGGAGATATTTCATGTGGAACTTCTCCGGCCGTCAGAACGACATTCAGGGCACTATGGGCGACCTGCACGCAGGCAACTGGATTACCGGTATCAAGTTCATCGACAAGTTACACGTTGGAGACATGGAAGATATGCCCGACGAACTCAAGATGAACAAGGGGTACAACCGCTACTACATGCTCCCGCTGCTGCTCGGCGTCATCGGCCTGCTGTATCAGGTCTATAAGGGCAAGAAAGGACTTCAGGGCTTCTGGATTACCTTCTTCCTCTTCTTCATGACCGGTATTGCAATTATCCTTTACCTGAACCAGACTCCCAACCAGCCCCGTGAGCGGGACTATGCATACGCCGGGTCGTTCTATGCGTTCTGCATCTGGATAGGTCTGGCCGTACCGGGTCTTGTAGCCCTGCTTCGCAAGGTTATGCCGGAGAAGGTAGCCGCTATCATCCTGACCGTTCTCTGCCTCGGCGTTCCCGCCCTGATGGCATCCGAAAACTGGGACGACCACGACCGCAGCGACCGCTATACCTGCCGTGACTTCGCCTACAACTATCTGGTTGGCTGCGATGAGAATGCAATCATTTTCACCAACGGCGACAACGATACCTTCCCCCTGTGGTACATCCAGGAGGTTGAGGGCTTCCGAACCGACGTGCGTGTCTGCAATATGTCATACCTCCAGACCGACTGGTACTATGGCCAGATGCTCCGTCCCTACTACGAGTCTGATGCCTTCCCGCTCGACTGGGATGAAACGATGTACAAGAACGGAAAACGCGACGTGGCCAGACTCATTCCGCGCCGTCAGGATTCCATCAGCATCGACCAGGCCATGATGTGGCTGGAGAGCAATGATTCCCGCTACAAGAAGGTACCGGGCTACACCGAGGACATCGACTATATCCCCGCCAAGAAGCTCTATATGCACATTGACAAGGATAAAGTACTGGCTTCCAACTATGTAGAAGAAAAGTACGCTAACCGCATCGTCTCCGATATGCAGTTCAACTTCGGCGGAAAGACCTATATCGGCAAGCACGAAATCATGCTGCTCAAACTTATTCAGGAAGGAGAATGGAAACGTCCGCTCTACTTTGCCGTTACCGTCGATCCGGCTCTTATGAACACCTACCAGAACTACTTCACCCATGAAGGTCTGGTCTATAAGATTGCTCCCGTCAAGCGCAACATCGACACTGAGAAGATGTTCGACAACATGGTCAACAAGTTCCGCTGGGGCAACATTCAAGACCCGAACGTTTATCTTGACGAGAACAACCTGAGGATGTGCCGCACCCAGCGACAGATGTTCGGTACCCTTATCAAGGCCCTGACCAATGAAGGAAAGTACGACATGGCCCAGCAGGCTATCGACCGCTGCTTCGAGGTATTCCCCAAGGAACTGTTCCCCGTCGATTTCATGGACGGTGGTCTTGCAGGAACCGCTGAAATCATTGAGTCGTACTTCAAGATGAACAAGAAGGAAGAGGCCGAAGATTTGTTCGCAGAGTCCATGGGCCTGGCTACCAGCGGTCTGGAATGGGTATTCTCTCAGGACAGCCGTCACATTGCCTCCGGTGTGAAGCTCGTCAGTTACCAGCTTTCCGTTATGCAGACCCTGCTTCAGATGGGACTGGAATACGACCGTGAGTTCACGACCCCATACATCCCGGCATTCAACGAATTCGCCAAGCTGTTCCAGACAGAAATGTAATATCATCCGATGTTCATTGAACAGATTCCCGCTATTTTCCGCAATCAGCGCGGCCTGAAATGGCGCAAGTCACATTGGGAAAAGAAAATTTACCTGACTTTTGACGATGGTCCGATACCCGAGGTAACCCCTTGGGTATTGGATCTTCTGGACAGTTACGGCATAAAGGCAACATTTTTTTGCGTTGGCGAAAATGTTGTCAGGAACAGGGAAGTCTATGAACAGATTCTTCAAGGCGGACACCGGATAGGTAACCATTCCTACAATCACCTCAACGGCTGGCACACCGAAAAACAAGCCTATCTGGACAACATTGAGAAAGCCAATGAAATTCTCCACACCGACCTTTTCCGCCCGCCACACGGCTGGATGAAACTGTGTCAGAAGAGGGCGATCCGCAAGAAATATAAGATAATCCTATGGGATGTGATTACCCGCGACTACAATCCCAAGCTGCCTCCTGAAAGGGTGTTGTACAACGCCTGCCACTATGTCCGAAACGGCTCAATCGTGGTCTTCCACGACTCGCTCAAGACCTTCCACAACCTGAAACTGGTCCTTCCCTCGTGGATAGAATTCTGCCTGTCAAAAGGCTACGAATTCTGCCTTCTGTAAGATTTCAGGGAATCCTCACGAAAGAGGTGATAGTGTGATTCCCGGTCGTTTTCAAAGTAAAAGTCCTACACCCGTCAGTATCGGGCATTTTGGGTGCAGAATGACCCTGACCGATGGCTAACGGAGCGGTTTCAACTTGCAGTTCATCCCATAAATCCTGCCCGGTGAAACTGTCAATCAGCGAACTTCCTCCCTCCACGAGTATCGACTGCACATTCTTTTCATAAAGGGCGTGCAAGTAGGTTTTCAGGTCTCCGAGACTACGGCTCATCACCGCCTTTTCAGGTTGCCGCGTACCGTACAGCGGCCAGTTGCGGACGGTAAGTCTCGGGCTGTCAAGATACTGGGTGCGGCTTCCCACCATGATGCATTGCGACTGTGCACGCAGCTTATGCACCAACAATGAGGTATAGCCATCCGACAATTTCAGTGGTGCTTCGGAAGGGGAAGTGCGTAAATGGTCAATAAACCCGTCCTCAGTCTGTGCCCATTTTATTACAATGTATGGGCGCTGCAATTTATGAAATGTGAAAAAACGACGGTTCAGCAAAAGACATTCCTCCTGTTCCACTCCCACACTTACTTCGATACCGGCAGAGCGCAGTTTTTCTATGCCTCGTCCGCAGACCGACGGAAATGGGTCTGCGCATCCGATAACAACCCGGGGAATCCTTTTCTCAATTATCAGGTCCGCACACGGAGGAGTCTTTCCATAATGCGAGCAGGGTTCAAGACTAACATACAGCGTTGATTTACAGAGTAATGTCTGATCTTTGACACTATGGATGGCATTGGGTTCGGCATGAGGCTCGCCTGCTTTGTGATGCCACCCCTCACCTATTATCCTGCCATCATACACGACCACCGCACCGACCATCGGATTGGGCCAGGTAAGCCCCTCTCCGTTGGCAGCCAACTGGATGCACCGCCGCATGAAAAAATTATCAGCCGAATGGTTGTCTTGAGAATTTAAAAACATTATCTTTGCCGAAAATAGATATAAACAAAATAAATAGACGCCCAAACCAAGCCATGGAACGCTTTCTGAACCATATAGCAGAGAGTCTGTCGGGCCAGTACGACAAAACAGCCGTCAGGATGCTCTCGAAGATGCTAGTCGAGGCCTTCTGCCATACAGACGGCAACGCCGTTTACAGAGGCAAAGATATAACAATTCCGCCACAACAACGCGATTTGCTCGAAAAGGCTGTCAGTCGGCTGCAGGATGGCGAACCTGTTCAATACATTATCGGCTCCTGCGAGTTTTACGGGATGACTTTCACGGTCCGGCCGCCCGTTCTCATACCCCGTCCCGAAACCGAGGAACTGGTAGAATGGGTACTTAAAGATGCAACTTCCATTCCTGGCAAAGAGTCGTTCAGCATACTCGATGCGGGAACAGGTAGCGGGTGTATAGCAGTGAGTCTTGCCTCACACCTTCCCAATGCCAGAATCGAGGCGTGGGACATTCTGCCCGAAGCCATTGAATTGGCCAAGGAGAATGCAAGCCTGCACAATGCAAGGGTTGAAGTGAAAAAACAGGATTTGTTTGAAGCATCCAATATCAATTCCAGCTTCACTATCATCGTCAGCAACCCCCCATATATCTGTCAGGAGGAATCAGCCGGCATGGAACCGACAGTGCTGGAGCACGAATCCCCGCTGGCTCTGTTCGTCCCCGACGACGACCCGCTGAAATACTATCGGGCGCTGGCTGCTCTGGGGCGCAGGACACTTGCCCCGGAAGGATGCATTTACATGGAAATAAACAGCCGTTTCGGTTCCGATACGGTCAGCCTCTTCCAGTCGATGGGATATAGCGATGTCATCCTGAGGAAAGACCTCTTCGGCCGAGACAGAATGGTTCGCGCAAAATTATAGGCCTATGTGTGAAAAGAACTATAGCGAAGCCCTGGCCCACGCTGCTGCATACTGCTCAAAGTCAGAACGTTGCAAGGCAGACGTCCTGTCGGCCGTGGTTAGGTACGAACTTTCGCAGGAGCAGCAGTCAACCCTGCTCAACTACCTTGAAAAAGAGGGCTACCTGGACGAAGCACGCTTTGCCCGGGCCTACGCCTCCGACCAGTTCCGCTTTCTTCACTGGGGACGGGTGAAAATACGCTACGCCCTCTCAGAAAAGCACATAGCAGACAGCCTCATCCGCGAGGCCCTCACCGTCATCCCGGAAGAGGAATATTCGGAAACGCTGCGAAAGCTTCTCATGGACAAGCTTAACCACACGCAGGCAGCCGATGGCTATGCCCTGGCAGCGAAACTCATGCGCTTCGCATGCAGCAAGGGATACGAACCCGAATGTATAAGGCAATGCCTGTCGGCCCTGTCAGACGACTCGTCAATGTGATGTATCCCGGCCTATGTCCGGTGTGCGGAGCACTTCTGGCAGAAAATGAACCCGGTTTCTGCCCAAAGTGTGCGTACCAGCTGCCGCGGATAAGATACGATTCCTTCACCGACAATCCAGTCTGCGACAAACTGGCGGGAAAAGTCCGCTTCAACCGTGCCGCAGCGTGGCTGATGTACGAAAAGGAATCGGCCGTACAGATGTTGTCCGAGCAATTCAAATACTCAGGTAGCCGCCTGTTGGCCAAGCGTTTGGGCACCATGGCCGGAGATTTTCTTTCTTCTCTTGGTTTCTTCGACGGAATCGACATTCTTCTGCCCGTTCCTCTTCACGGCGACAGGATGGAAAAACGCGGCTATAACCAGAGCGAATGGATTGCCCGGGGAGTGTCCGAAGTAACAGGGCTGCCCGTTGACACAATGTCGGTCTGCCGCCAATCGGCCACCTCCACCCAGACCCACAAGCATTACTGGGAACGTCAGGAGAACATGTCGGGAGTATTTACCCTGACCGACCCCGCTGACACAGACTCCGAAGATATTATTAATCCACTGAGTAACAGGCATATATTGATAATTGACGATATCATCACAACCGGGGCCACTCTCGCCTCCTGCGGGTCTGCGGTCTGGCGCGCCAAGCCCTCTTTTGTCAGCTTCATGACCCTTGCCATGGCCTGAAAAGCATCTTAATTTTCCTAAAAGTAAAGTACTACACCTATAAAAGTACAAAAACGGGGTTTTATACGGATTTTCTTTGTATTTTTGTGGCTTATAAGACATTTGACCTCAAGATTCATGAAATATATCCTCGGAAAGCGCACCGTAAGTGTCATCATGGCTTTGCTGACAGGTATTATTGCCCTCACACTCGGTTCATGCAACAATACCGCGAAATCCTATACTCCCATCTTTATCTCCTATTTCGGCTTCGATTCATTCCCGGACTTTGATGACTATACTTTCTACATAGACAACTTTGCCCACAAGATTTACAATACAGACTCTTTCCCCTTCCAGTCAAAAGTCGATTCACTGTTTCCCACCATCGCTGCTGGAAGTGACGAAGGTACCTTTACCATGAACGGGAAAAAGTGGACGTCGAAGGATACCCTTGACTTCTCAAAAAGTCCGGTCCGGATGGTCTATACCGCTGAAAACGGGACTGACACCTACACCTACGACATCTATGTCAATATCCACCAGATAGACCCCGACTCCCTTCAGATGCACCGTGTCGCCACATTGCCAGTAATGGACGAGTACCGCACCGTCTATGCCGACAATCAGATTGTACTTTTTGAAAGTGACGGTTTCGACGTCTATATGTACAAGTCCTACGACGGTCTGAACTGGGAAGGTCCGCTACCGGTCAGCATAACGCTTGCCCCCGGTTCTGAACTTATTGTCAAGTCATTTACCTGCAAGGGCAAGACCGCTTTCATGATTGACAACAAGGGCGGTCTCTACTCTTCACGCCTTATGGACGGAGCCGGAGACCTCAATGTCGATGGATTGCTTTCATGGTCCAAGGTGGACAGCATTCCCTACGTCACGACCCTTCAGGGAATTTTGGAGGGAAGGTACTACCCCGATGGAACTTCAGACCCCGATATACTTCTGGCAATCGTCAAAATGGACGAAGATTTACATTTTGCCAAATTCGAGGGATACTGGGAAACAGGAATCACGGATCCCGTCGCAGGCGGTGACTGGGTCTGCAACGGTGAAGCCCTTCCTGACGATTTTCCTGTCAGCAGTTTTGCAATCTGCCACAGCTATACGCAGACGGGGTTGCATTATGTCATCGTAGCAGGAGGCCGTAACAAAGATGGCGAAAAGTGCAGAACAACCTGGAGCTCGATGGTTCCAGTCACTCCGAGCAGCAAGGATGACGAGGTCTATTGGGCCAGGATATCAACCGATTACAGCGTTATTGGAGAGCAGTACGATGCCTCCATGTTCTACTACGACGACTGCCTGTTTATGTACGGAGGAAAATACGAGAACGCAGTCGGCAGCGTAGTTCAGGACAACACACTATACATTTCATCCAATCAGGGACTCACATGGGAGGTGGCAGACCAGCGGCTGGCATTCCGCGTCTTCAACGAGACAGCACTATGCCGACAAGTCATTTCAAGCGACCCGTATCTATGGGTTTTCTCTTTCCAGGATGGAGAAGAGGGTGTATGGAAGGGATACATCAATAGAATGCTGTTTGAAGAATGAAACGCCTTCTGACCCTTATGCTTGCAGGCCTGGTGGCTGAACTTTGTTTCGGCCAGGGGTACCGGATGGAGATAGGGGCAATGGGCGGCGGCTCTTTCTACATGGGCGATGCCAACACGAAGATGTTCAACGACATGCGCCCGTCATACAGCCTCCTGCTGCGCTACAACCTGAACAGGCGGTTCACTTTGAAGGCCGATGTGGGTGTAGCCGGTATCGCAGGGACGACGGAAGGAAAAGAAGGAACGTTTCTCCATGGTGAGACACTTAACTTCGACCGCAAGCTAATAGACGGCTCCATAGCGATGGAGTTCAATTTTTACGAGTTCGGGGCACCTTCGTATGCCCCCGGCGCCAGTCGGGTGTCGCCCTACATCCTTCTCGGTGCCGGCGCAGTCTGCTACAAGACTGACAAGACGAAGGCGGCCTTCTGTATGCCAATAGGCTTAGGACTCAAGTACAAGTTTGCCGACCGGTTCAACCTCGGGCTGGACCTGACATACAGGATGAGCCTGGCCGACGACCTGGACTACGCAACGGGAAGCCAGTTTCAGCTGATTGACCCTCAGGGAATTGCAAGCAGCTGGAACAAGAACAAGGACAGTTATTTCGTGCTGAAGTTCTACCTCAGTTACGACTTTATGTATATAGGATCAATTTGTTACAGATAAAGAATGATGAGCTACTTTGAACAGATAGACAAGAGCCATGTTCCCACTCACATTGCCATCGTAATGGACGGCAACGGACGCTGGGCCAAGGCACAAGGAAAAGACCGCATCTTCGGACACCTCGAAGGGGTGCGCTCCGTCAAGGCCATTGTCAAGGCTGCCGCCAAAGCGGATGTCAAATACCTGACGCTCTACACCTTTTCCACTGAAAACTTCAACCGCCCCGCCGCTGAGGTTTCTGCCCTGATGGGTATGTTCATTGACAGCATCAACAAAGAGACCGACGAACTCATCGAGAACGGCGTCCGCGGCCTGATCATAGGCGATATGAACCGTCTCGGAGCAGATGTCATAGCCAAAGCCCGCGAATTTGAACAGCGCACGGCTGACGGCAAGAAACTTACGCTGGTTCTCGCATTCAGCTATTCATCCCGCTGGGAAATAACCAATGCTGCCAGACTCATCAGCCAGGATGTGGTGGCAGGCAGAATAAAGGAAGAGGATATCAACGAGCAACTGTTTTCCTCCTATCTGACCACAAAGGACATTCCTGACCCGGACTTGCTTATCCGTACCGGAGGTGAAATCCGCATCAGCAACTATCTGCTGTGGCAGGCCGCATACGCAGAGCTCTACTTCACCGACACAGCCTGGCCCGATTTCAAGGACGAAGCATTCTATGAAGCAATAGTCAATTTCCAGTCGCGCGAAAGACGATTCGGAAAGACAAGTGAACAAGTTAAAGCCGACAAATGACCCCATTGAACGAAAGGACAATGTCATACCAAAAGATAAAATTCACCGCCGCTGCCTTCCTGACCTGTCTCATGGTGCTGTTTTCCATGAAGACACAGGCCCAGGGGACACCGGAAATCTATTATTCATCCCCAAGGGAATACAAGATTGCCGACATCGCCGTTGAAGGTATCGACAATTATGAGGATTATGTGCTCATAGGAATCTCCGGCCTGTCGGTCGGACAGATGGTCAAGGTACCGGGTGACGACATCACCGACGCCCTGAAACGTTTCTGGCGGAACGGACTCTTCTCCGACGTGCAGATTCTGGCCGACAAGATTGAAGGCAACCAGATATGGCTCCGAATCAAGCTCAAACCACGTCCCCGTATCTCGGCCGTCAACTATAACGGAATGAAAAAGAGCGAGAGGGAGGACATCGAAGAGCGTCTGAATCTTATCGTGGGTAACCAGATTACCCCTAATATCATAAGCCGCGCCGAGACCCTTATCAAGAAGTTCTACGACGACAAGGGCTTCAAGAATGCAGAAGTCGATGTGCTTCAACACGATGATCCCGAAAAAAACAACGAGGTAATCGTTGATGTCAATGTCGATAAACATGACAAAATCCGTATCAACCAGCTCATTATCGAAGGCAACAAGGCATTCGCGAAGGCCAAGATTGACTGGGCGATGAAGAAGACCAACGAAAAGGGCAACCCCCTGACAATGTTCCGTACCAGGAAATACACTGACAAGGAGTTCACCGAAGACAAGTACAAAGTAATCGAGAAGTACAACGAGGAGGGCTACCGCGATGCCATCATCCTTGAAGACTCGGTCTATAAATACGATGACAAGAACGTCAACGTCTATCTAAAGATTGACGAAGGGCGCCAGTACTATATCCGCGACATCACGTGGGTCGGCAACACCCTATATACCAGTGAACAGCTTGACAACGTCCTGCAGATTAACAAAGGCGACATCTACAACCAGAAGCTTCTGAACAAGCGGCTGAAGGAAGACGAAAACGAGGCCGTGAGCAACCTCTACATGGATAACGGCTACCTGTTCTTCCAGCTTGACCCCGTCGAAATCCGTGTGGAAGGTGACTCAATCGACCTTGAGATGCGTATCTCGGAAGGTGACCCCGCAACCATCTCGCGTATTGAAATCAGCGGTAACGACCGGCTCTACGAACATGTAATCCGCCGCGAGCTCTACATCAAGCCCGGACAACTGTTCAATATGTCGGCACTGAGACGTTCTGCACGTGAAATTGCACAGACCGGACACTTCGATGCCGAGAACATGGGTATCAACCCAATTCCGAACTACGAAAACAAGACCGTCGATATTGACCTTAACCTCAAATCCAAGGCAAACGACCAGCTTGAGTTCTCACTGGGTTACGGCTCGACCGGTATCATCGGTTCAATCAGCCTGAAGTTCACTAACTTCTCGCTTCGCAACCTCTTCAACCTCAAGACCTACAAGGTATTGCCACAGGGCGACGGACAGACACTGAGCATAACCGGCCGTACGAACGGACGCTACTACCAGTCGTACAGCTTCTCGTTCACCGAACCATGGTTAGGCGGCAAACGCCCCAACGCCCTTCAGGTGGGTGCCTTCTTCTCCTACCAGACCGATGTCAGCGACCGTTACTGGAAGAACTACTATAATAATATGTACAACTATTACAATTATTATGGTAGCGGCTACGGAAGCTACGGATATGGTGGCTACGGTTACGGCTCTAACTACTACTCATCCTACTCGGGCATGGAGATGGATCCCAACAAGTTCATCAAGATGTGGGGAGCCTCAGTCGGTATCTCACACCGCTTGAAATGGCCTGACGACTATTTCCAGATATACGCCGAACTTGCATTCCAGCAATATATCCTTCAGAACTGGTCGTACTTCATTATCAACGACGGTGTCAGCAACGACTTCCACCTCGGACTCACACTGAGCCGCAGCTCTATCGACAACCCGCTTTACACCCGTACCGGTTCGACATTCTCACTCTCAGTCTCACTTGCCCCGCCATATTCACTCTGGGACGGAAAGACTGATGAGGATTATGCGAAAATGACATCCGAAGAACTTCAGAAGTGGCAGGAATCATACAAAATCAAGTTCTCCTCCAGAACCTTCACCCCGATTTCACCCAACCGTAAACTCGTGCTTGCCACCCGCTTCGACTTCGGACTGCTGGGCAGCTACAACAAGTACAAGCAGACACCGTTCGGTGCATTCTACGTCGGTGGTGACGGTATGACCGGTTACTCAAGCATGTACGCATACGACATCATCGCAATGAGAGGTTACGGCAATGGTGACCTTGGCGTCGGCTATATGTATGAGCGAATCGGTATGGAACTCCGCTACCCCATCATCATGGAGGGCAGTACCACCATTTATGCAATGGCATTCCTCGAAGGGGGTAACTGCTGGACCGACATTGGCGATTTTTCGCCCTTTGAGCTGAAACGCTCTGCCGGTATAGGTGTGCGTATCTTTATTCCTGTGGTCGGACTTCTCGGTATAGACTGGGGTTACGGCTTTGATCCTGTGGGTGTTGAGACCAAGGCTCACGGCGGCGAGTTCCACTTCATCCTAGGTCAGGAATTTTAACATTTAACATTTTGCGTTTTTTTGCGTCTAAGCAGAAAACAACATAATTACTAAAGCTATGAAAAGATTATCATCTCTACTGGCACTCGTATTTGTGTGCAGTCTGGCCTCGATGGCCCAGAAATATGCTTTGATTGATATGGAATACATCTTTTCCCGTATTCCAGCCTACGAAATGGCAAACGACCAGTTAAGCCAGGTGTCCAAGAAGTGGCAGGCTGAAATCGATGCTATTACAGCTGAAGCCAAGAAGTTATATACTGAATATCAGGCCCAGGCCGTTTATCTCTCCGCCGAGCAGCAGAAGCAGAAAGAGGAAGAAATCCTTGCCAAGGAGAAGAAGGCCGCCGACCTCAAACGTACCTACTTCGGCAGTGAGGGCGAGCTCTACAAAAAACGCGAAAGCCTGCTTTCACCCATTCAGGACGAAATCTACAACGCCGTCAAGACTCTGGCCGAGGAGAAAGGATACCAGCTTATCCTGGACCGGGCATCAGGAGTGAACATCGTCTTTGCCTCCCCCTCGATTGATGTAAGCGACGACGTACTCAAGAAGATGGGCTACTAGTCTGAAAAGGCATAGCCGCTTTGAGGAAATCGAGATTGTTATTACCTTTGCAAAAATTATTAACCACAACAAAAATTATTATGTTCAAGAAATTATTCGTTGCCATGTTGTGCGTACTTCCTTTGTATGCAATGGCACAGGAATTCGGCAGCATCAACCGTAGCGAAATCTTCCAGGCTATGCCTGAAACCAAAGCAGCCATCGAAAAGCTCGACCAGACCGCCAAGACAATGGAGAACGAGCTTGTAGGTATGCGTGAGGAATACCAGAAGAAGGGTACTGACTTCATGGCTCAGCGTGACAGCCTTCCCGAAAGCATTCAGCAGCGCCGCATGGCTGAGATTCAGGACCTCGAACAGCGCATCCAGGATTTCTACCAGCAGTCACAGCAGCAGATACAGCAGCAACAGCAGGAGCTTCTCATCCCCATCAACAAAAAATTGTCTGAAGCCATCAAGGCCGTCGGCGACGAACTTGGACTCATCTATATTGTTGATTCATCCGTCGAAAGCGCTTGCGTATATGTAAATGCTGCAAAGTGCAAGGATGTTACCAACGAGGTTCGCAAGAAACTGGGTATCCTTTAATTTAAATAAGGTATCCTTCGTACATCTTGCAGGTGGGACCTATAGGCGTATTCGACTCGGGCTACGGAGGCCTGACAATTCTGGAAGCCTTCCGCAGACATCTTCCTCAGTACGACTACCTGTATTTGGGCGACAACGCCCGCACACCATACGGAAGCCGCTCTTTTGAAGTGGTCTATCAGTTTACACTTGAGGCAGTCCGGTTCTTGATGAACCAGGGCTGTCCTCTTGTTATTTTGGCATGCAACACTGCATCTGCCAAAGCATTACGCTCAATACAGCAGCGCGACTTGACCGGGATTGATTCCTCTCTCGGCCGATTGTACGAAACCCCAGACGGACTTCCCTCGCGACGTGTTCTGGGTGTCCTTCGCCCCACCGTTGAAGCAGTCGGAAGTCTGACAAAGAGCCGGCATGTAGGCATCGTTGCCACTCCCGGTACAATCCAGTCCGAATCATACCCAATAGAAATCCACAAGCTCAACTCTGATATCACAGTTGTGGGTAAAGCCTGCCCGATGTGGGTACCGCTTGTTGAAAACGGCGAATCCGGTTCTCCTGGAGCTGCATACTTCGTAAACCGTTACCTTACAGAACTTTTCGAGCAGGACCCTGCAATCGACACTCTGATTTTAGGTTGCACCCATTATCCCCTGCTTCTGCCGCAAATCAGACAGTTCCTACCGCCAGACATCCACATTGTCAACCAGGGAGAGCATGTAGCCTCCTGTCTTAGTGACTACCTTGAGCGCCACGCCTTATTAAATAGACAATGCACTCAAGGGGGAACATGCAACTATCTGACAACAGAATCCGTAGCCAAGTTCGAAGAACAGGCATCCGCCTTCACCAGAACCCCCGTCTCAGCCACACAGATTCACCTCCTATAATAAAAAAGCCGTTCCCGCACTAGTCGGAAACGGCTTTTTCAATTGTAGAATCAAAGGTCAGAAATTTTCCTTATGAATTTCAAAGTAGGCCTGCGGATGAGAGCATACGGGGCAGATTTCGGGAGCCTTGGTGCCGACAACAACATGTCCGCAGTTACGGCATTCCCAAACCTTTACCTCTGATTTCTCGAACACCTTTGCAGTCTCTACGTTCTTGAGAAGGGCACGATAACGCTCTTCGTGACGTTTTTCAATGGCTGCAACACCACGGAAACGGGCTGCGAGTTCGGTGAAACCTTCCTTTTCTGCGGTCTTTGCAAAGCCTTCATACATGTCTGTCCACTCATAGTTCTCACCTGCAGCTGCGGCAGCGAGGTTTGCGGCTGTGTCACCGATGCCGTTCAACTCCTTGAACCAGAGTTTTGCGTGCTCCTTCTCGTTGTCGGCGGTCTCAAGGAAGAGGGCGGCAATCTGCTCATATCCTTCCTTCTTTGCCTTTGATGCAAAATAGGTGTATTTGTTGCGAGC